>CAYRIT010000203.1:0-1538 GCA_964424415.1 uncultured Hydrogenophaga sp. | reverse complement strand
GTAGTCGCTGAAGGTCAGGAAGGTGCCGCCGTAGGGGATGTAGCCGCCGTGCAGCGCGATCCCGTTCATGATCGCGGCCATGCCGAATTCGCGCACACCGTAGCTCAGGTGGTTGCCCCAGGTGTCCCGGCCGGCCTTCACGCAGCCTTTGAAGTTGGTGAGGTTGGAGCCGGTGAGGTCGGCGCTGCCGCCGAAGAACTCGGGCACCAGCGGCGCCAGCAAGTCCAGCGCGTTCTGGCTCGCCTTGCGCGTGGCCACCGCATCGGCCCTGGCGGCGATCGCCTCGAACAATTCGGGAAGCTGTTGCTCGAACGCGGGCAGCAGGTCGCCGGCCATGCGGCGCTCGAACTCGGCCGCCTCCAGCGGATACCGATCCCGATAGGCCTCGAAACGGGTCCGCCAGGCGCGCTCGGCCGCCGCACCGCGATCGGTTGCGCGCCAGGCCTGCGCCACGCTGGCGGGGATTTCAAACGGCGGCGCTGTCCAGCCCAGCGCTTCGCGTGTGGCTTGCACCTCGGCCGCACCCAGCGCCGCGCCGTGCACGTCGTGTGTGCCGGCCTTGTTGGGCGAACCCATCCCGATCACGGTTTTGCAACAGATCAGGGTGGGTTTGCCGTGTGGCAGCGTGGCCTGCCGCCTGGCCTCGACCAGCGCAGCATCCACCGCCGCCGGATCGTGACCATCAACGCCGGGGACGACGTGCCAGCCGTAGGCTTCGAAACGTTGTGGCGTGTTGTCTGTGAACCAGCCCTCGACATGGCCGTCGATGGAGATGCCGTTGTCGTCGTAGAACGCGATCAGCTTGGACAGGCGCAAGGTGCCCGCGAGCGAGCACGCTTCGTGGCTGATGCCTTCCATGAGGCAGCCGTCACCGAGAAACACGTAGGTGAAGTGGTCGACGATGGGGTGACTGGTGGTCTCATCCTCGCGGTTGAACTCGGCCGCCAGCAGTTTTTCGGTCAGAGCCATGCCCACCGCGTTGGCCAGGCCCTGGCCGAGCGGTCCGGTGGTGGTCTCCACCCCGGGCGTGAGGCCCACCTCGGGGTGCCCCGGTGTTCTGCTGTGCAGTTGACGGAAGTTCTTCAGCTCCTCCATGGGCAGGTCGTAGCCGGTCAGGTGCAGCAGCGCATAGATCAGCATCGAGCCATGTCCGTTGGACATCACGAAGCGGTCGCGGTCCGGCCAGTGTGGATTTTCCGGGTTGTGTTTCAGGTGGCGATTCCACAGCACCTCGGCAATGTCCGCCATGCCCATGGGCGCACCCGGATGGCCCGACCTGGCCTGTTCAACCGCGTCCACCGCCAGCATGCGCACGGCATTGGCCATCTGGCGGGCGAGTTCGGGGGATGGGTGATTCATACAGCGCGCCAATCGAATGGAAAACAGGTCGTGGGATGCCGAAGCAGCGGATCAACGGGGGGTGGCACGCGCAGAACGGGGTGGAACCGGCTTTGCCGGGCCACACGCGCGAGTCCCCCGATGGGCGGCGGCGTCAGCCAGCGCGCAGTGCGTTTCGCTTGCGCTCCACCATGCGCCAG
>CAYRIT010000202.1:0-1581 GCA_964424415.1 uncultured Hydrogenophaga sp. | reverse complement strand
AGTAGATCGGCAGCCAGCCGTCGGCGATGGCGGCGGTCTGGGTGACGTTCTTCGGTCCTTCGGCGCCCAGGAAGATTGGCAGCTCAGCGCGCAGCGGATGGGTGTTGGCGCGCAAAGGCTTGCCCACGCCCAGCGCACCCGGACCGGTGTAAGGCAGCGGGTAGTGCGGGCCGGGGCTGCTCACCGGCGCCTCCCTGCGCAGCACCTGGCGGATGATGTCCACGTACTCGCGGGTGCGCGCCAGCGGCTTGTCGAAAGGCTGACCGTACCAGCCTTCCACCACCTGGGGCCCGGAGACGCCCAGGCCCAGGATCATGCGTCCGCCGGAGAGGCGGTCGATGGTGAGTGCACTCATCGCGCAGGCGGTCGGCGTGCGCGCCGAGAGCTGGGCCAGCGCCGTGCCCAGCTTGATCCTGCTGGTGTGGGCGCCGATCCAGGCCAGGGGCGTGAACACATCGTTGCCCCAGGATTCGGCGGTCCACACCGAATCGAAACCCAGGGCCTCGGCCTCCTGCGCCAGTTTCACGTTGCCGTCGGCGGGGGGCTCGGAGCCCCAGTAACCCAGTTGCAACCCCAGTTTCATGACATCCTTACCTCGTTGGCGTGAAAGCTTCAGTCAGTCTATTGCCTGGCCCGGGAGGACACCCACAAGCGCCCTCCGGATGGGCTTCAGGATGCACCTGAGGTCGCCATGCTCAGCGCATCGTCGCACCGCCGTCGACGCTGATCACCTGACCGTTGATCCAGGTGCCGTCTGCGGAGAGCAGCAGGGCCACCATGGCAGCGATGTCCTCCGGCTGGCCCAGACGGGTACTGCGGGTACGCTTCACCGCTGCATCTGCAAACCCTTCCGGCAGGGTCTTCTGATTGTTTTCGGTAAGAACGAAACCCGGCGCCACGCAATTGGCGCGAATGCCACGATGGCCCCAGCGCGAGGCGACATGGCGCATCAGCGCATTCAACCCGGCCTTGGCCATGGCGTAGCAGGGGCGTTCTTCCTCGCCGATGAAGGCCGCACCCGAGGTGGTGTAGACAATGGCGCCACCGCCGCGCTTGAGCAGCTCGGGAATGGCGGCGCGGGTGCACAGCAGATGGCCGCGCAGATTCACCGCGATGGTCTGGTCGAAGACCGCCAGATCCACATCAACCGCATCGCTGTCACGGAAGATGACCGACAGGTCGGCCGCATTGACGTGGATCAGATCCAGGCCGCCGAAACTGTCCACTGCCAGGCGGACCATCGCTGCCACCGATGCCTCGTTGCTGATATCACAGCGAATGCCCTTGGCCTGCCCGCCCGAATCGACGATGCCTTGCGCGATCGCCAGGGCATCGGCTTCGTTGATGTCACCAATCACCACGGTCGCGCCGGCCTGGGCCAGCCTGCGCGCCGTGGCACCACCGATGCCGCCGCCACCGGCGACGATGGCCACTTTCCCGCTCGATGCCGTCATGTCGATGGCTCCTTCTGTGGACTCAGAAAATGTAGTTGGTCAGGGTCTGGCTGCCGTCCAGGGTCTTGACGGTATGGATGCCCAGCTCCCGCAACAGGTTGAGGCTCAACAGGACACGACCGGACAG
>CAYRIT010000201.1:0-1622 GCA_964424415.1 uncultured Hydrogenophaga sp. | reverse complement strand
GTTGCAGCTGGAGCGGGCACAGCTCGATCGGCGTTTCGCCACGCTGACCGCCCCCACGCGCGGTGAGGTGACCAAGCTGCGGCTGGCTGTCGGGCAGTACGTGGCGCCCGGCACACCGGCGATGACCTTCATCGATGCCCGGGGCGCCTGGATCACCGCCGATCTGCGCGAAAACCAGCTCGGCAACGTGCAGGTCGGTGACGCGGTGGGCATCGTGTTCGACGCCGCGCCGGGCGCCGTGTTCAAGGGCCGGGTGCAAAGCATCGCCTGGGGCATTGACCTGGGCCGGTCCAGCCCGGGTGGCCTTCTGCAGAACCTGCCCGAGGGCCAGTGGTTCGAGCCGGTCCGGCGCATCCCGGTGCACATCGAGCTCGACGGCTCGCTCGACGACTGGCCGCGCGCGGCCCGCATCGGTGGCAAGGCAGGCGTGGTCATTTACGCCGAAGGGCACGCCAACCCCATGGCCTGGCTCGCCAGTGGCCTGCTGCGCATGCGCGCCTGGCTGTCCTACCTGTACTGAGCCGGCTGAGACCCCCGCATGTACGGTGCCCCGCGCCCACGCACCGAAGACGATCCGCTGTTCGCGGTGCGCCTGGCCGCCGCCACTGCCCTGGCTTACGGTATCGCGCTGTGGCTGCGCCCGGCCATGCCCATGATCGCGCCGGCATGCGCGGGCGTTTCGACCCGGTCAAGGCGATCGGCGGGCCGGTGACCATGGCGCTGGCGATGGCGGTGACGGCCTTTCTGGTCGAGCTGCTGCGGCCTTACCCGCCAGCGATGGTGCTGGTGATCGGGGTGATCTACACCCTGGCCTACACGCTCATCCTGCGTACCGGCAACCCGCTGGGCATGCTGATCCTGGTGGCCAGTTCGCTCATGTCCATCATGGGCATGAACTCGGTATCCGGCATGCAGTTTCTGCGCGATGTGTTCATCGAAGGCGCCACGGTTGCGCTGTGTGTGATCCCGCTGCTCTATGCGCTGCTGCCCGCCGCCACGCGCGAAGCGGCGGTGGAGGTGTACCCACCCGGCACTGGCGCACGCTTCGGGTTGCGCGCCGCCATCCGGGGCTGCGTGTTGCTGCTGCTCACTTACTGGCTCTACACCGTGGTGCCCGAGTCCAACATGATGATGGCGGTGGCCGCGATTTTTGTGATGGCTTTTCCCACCCGGGAGCGGCGCTGGGCCGAGGCACGCGAACGCATCCTCGCCACGGTGCTCGGCGGCAGCCTGGCGCTGGCGATTCTGGTCGCCGTCAGCTTCAGCGCCCACCTCGGCAACCTGCTGCTGCTGATCTTTCTCGCCGCACTTTTTCTGGGCAGCCGCATGGTGTCCGGTCGCCATCCGCCGATGGTCTACCAGTTCGCATTGAGCGCGATGGTGGCCATTGTGGGCGCGGCGCTGACCGCCAAGGCGCCGGTGGACACCACCTTGTTGCGCATCGGCCTGACCATGGGCGGCGCGGTGTCGGCCAGCCTGCTCACCGGGTTGCTCGAAGCGCTGTTCGTCAACGCCCGGGGGCTCCCGGCGCCGCAACCCTGAGCGGCGTGCCGCCGTTGCGCGTCACTTGTGCGCGATCGGCTTGTCGGTGAACAGGAAGTCTTTCAGTTCGTGCGAAAACT
>CAYRIT010000200.1:0-1658 GCA_964424415.1 uncultured Hydrogenophaga sp. | reverse complement strand
GCTGCACGGCGGCTACATCCCCTACGGCGGCACCTTCCTGACCTTCAGCGACTACAGCCGCAACGCCATCCGCATGGCCGCGCTGATGAAGCAGCGCGTGATCCACGTCTTCACCCACGACTCCATCGGTCTGGGTGAAGACGGTCCCACACACCAGTCGGTCGAGCATGTGCCCAGCCTGCGCATCATCCCCGGCCTCGACGTCTGGCGGCCAGCCGATGGCCTGGAGACCGCGGTGGCCTGGGCCTGTGCCCTCGAACGGCGCGATGGCCCGAGCGCTCTGTGTCTGTCGCGGCAGAACCTGCCACGCCTGACCGATGCCCCCCAGGTGGAGAACATCCGCCGCGGTGGCTATGTGCTGGTCGACAGCGCGGCGCCGCGCGCGGTGATCGTGTCCACCGGGTCGGAAACCTCACTGGCCATGGAAGCCCACACCGCGCTGGCGCAAGCCGGCATCGCCGCGCGGGTGGTGTCCATGCCCTGCAGCAACCTGTTCGATCGCCAGCCACAGGCCTACCAGGACGGTGTGTTGCCCATTGGCCTGCCGACCGTGGCGGTGGAAGCGGCCCACCCCGACTTCTGGCGCAAGTACGTCGGACGCAACGGCGCGGTGGTGGGCATCGCCAGCTTCGGCGAATCGGCTCCGGCCAAAGACCTGTACGCGCACTTCGGCATCACCGCCGACAGGGTGGTCGCGGCGGTGAAAGCGCTGCTGACATGAACCGCCCGTTCGACCTGGTCCTGTTCGATCTGGACGGCACGCTGATCGAGACCGCCCCCGAAATCGCCGACGCGGTCAACGACACGCTGGCCGAATGCGGCCGGTCGGCGGTGACGCAGCGGCAGGTCAACGACTGGATCGGCCACGGCACGCGCGAACTGCTGATTCAGGCGCTGGCCTTCACCGACAAGACCACGGCCGAGGCCGTCCGGTCCCGCGCCGACTTCGCGGGCATCGAGGCGGTGTTCAGCGTCCACTACCAGCGCCGCTGTGGCACGCGCAGCCAGCTGTATCCGCAGGTGCGCGAAACCTTGCAGGCCTTGCGAGCCGCGGGGGTGAAGCAGGTGGTGATGACCAACAAGGAAAGCCGCTACACACAGACGGTGCTTGACGCGCACCGCCTGCTGCCGCTGTTCGACCGCGTGATCAGCGGCGACACGCTGCCGGTGAAGAAACCCGACCCTGCCGGCGTCCACGATTGTCTGCAGCGTTTTGGTGTCCCTGCGGAGCGCGCGCTGTTTGTCGGCGACTCCGGCATCGACGTGACGACCGCACGCAACGCCGGCATCACCGTCTGGGCGCTGCCCTATGGCTACAACATGGGCCAACCCATCGAGGCCTGCCAGCCGGACCGGGTCATCCCGGATCTTTCCGCCCTGCTTGGCGGCTGGACCGAGACTGCGGCCCGGCCGCCTACCCCTTGCACGACGACGAGAACCTGATCATGGAATGCCTGCGATTCAGCGACGTGTGCGCCAGCGGTTTCGCCCGCGGCAAACGTGTCTTCATCCGCGCCGACCTGAACGTGCCTTTGTCGCCCCCCACGCTGCGCTGCCCCCCCGAGGGGAGCTCAGCCGCCTTGGGGCGGCCCGGCGGCGACGGGGACGCTGCCGGTTACATCACCGAAGACACCCGGATCCGCGCCAGTGTTCCTGCC
>CAYRIT010000199.1:0-1664 GCA_964424415.1 uncultured Hydrogenophaga sp. | reverse complement strand
CACCGGGTTGCTCACCGCGCCCGAGCCCACGCCTTCGAGCAGCGCGGCCACGCTGGAGGCGTGGCACAGCCGGGTGCAGTGATCCACGTTGTGTGTGCCGAAGGCGATGCGCACCAGCTTCTGGAACAGGTAGGCCTCTTCGTTGCTGCCCTTGGCCGAACCGAAGCCGGCGAGCGCGCCCGGGCCGTGCTGCTCGCGCACGGCGGTCAGCCCGCCAGCGGCCAGCGCCAGCGCCTCGTCCCAGCTGGCTTCGCGAAACACGGTGCGCCAGTCGGGCTTGTCGATGAGGTGGGCCGGGTCTTTGGCCACGCCGGGTTTGCGGATCAGCGGGCGGGTGAGCCGCTCGGGGTGGTGCACGTAATCGAAACCGAAACGGCCTTTGACACACAGGCGCGCCGCGTTGGCCGGGCCGTCGCGGCCCTGCACCGCAACGATGCGCTCGGGTGTGTCTGCGGTCGCATCCTGCACCTGGTAGGTCAGCAGGCAGCCGACGCCGCAGAAGGGGCAGACGCTGTCCACCTCGCGGTCCACGCGCAGCCGCCCGCCGGGCAGCACGGCGGCGCCCGGCGCCTTCACGCTCAGCGCGCCGGTGGGACAGGCCTGCACACATTCACCGCAGGCCACGCAGCTGCTCGCGCCCATGGGGTCGGCCAGGTCGAACACCACCTGGGTCTGCGCGCCGCGTTGCGCCAAGCCGATCACGTCGTTCACCTGCTCTTCGCGGCAGGCGCGCACACAGCGGGTGCACTGGATGCAGGCATCCAGGTTGACCGCCATGGCGGGGTGGCTGAGGTCGGGCGCGGGCTGCGCGCGCTGCAGCGCGGCGAGTTCGGGGCGCACCGACACACCCGTCTGGGCCAGCCAGTCGCTGAGCTCACCGGCCTGGTCGGGCGCGGGCACGTCGGCCGCCAGCAGCTCCAGCACCAGGCGCTGGCTTTTGAGCGCGCGCTCGCTTTGTGCCTTCACGTCCATGCCCGGTGTGACCGCGCGGCAGCAACTGGCGGCCAGCACGCGCTCGCCCGACACCTCGACCACACAGGCGCGGCAATTGCCGTCGGGCCGCAGGCCGTCGCTGTGACACAGGTGGGGAATCTGCACACCGTGGCGCCGCGCCGCGTGCAGGATGGACTCGCCCGCCACCGCCAGCGCTGGCTGGCCGTCGAGCGTGAAGGCCACCGTGGCCGCGCCGGTGGCGGGGGTGTGTGTGCCGTGGCGGCGCACGCCTTCGGGCCAGGCGGTCTGGGGCAGCCGGGCGTTCATTCTGTCGCTCCCGTGGCGCTCGGCGGCAGGCCGATCTCGTGCGGGAAAAACTCGATCACGCAGCGCAGCGGATTGGGTGCGGCCTGGCCCAGGCCGCAGATGGAGGCATCGGCCATCACGGTCGCCAGGTCTTGCAGCGTGTCCACGTCCCAGCGCGTGGTGTCCATCAGGCGTGCGGCCTTGTCGGTGCCGGTGCGGCAAGGTGTGCACTGGCCGCAGCTCTCGTGGGCGAAGAAGCGCATCTGGTTCAGCGCGGCCTCGCGGGCGCTGTCGTGCTGGCTCAGCACCACCACCGCCGCCGAGCCGATGAAGCAGCCGTGGGGCTGCAAGGTGTCGAAATCGAGCGGCACATCGGCGAGGCGCGCCGGCAGGATGCCGCCGCTGGCGCCACCGGGCAGGTAGGC
>CAYRIT010000198.1:0-1684 GCA_964424415.1 uncultured Hydrogenophaga sp. | reverse complement strand
CCGAAGGCCAGCGCGAGGCGCTCAAAAAATACACGCTGGACCTGACCGAGCGCGCGCGCCTGGGCAAGCTCGACCCGGTGATCGGGCGCGATGACGAGATTCGCCGCACCATCCAGGTGTTGCAGCGGCGCAGCAAGAACAACCCGGTGCTGATTGGCGAGCCGGGCGTGGGCAAGACGGCCATCGTCGAGGGCCTGGCGCAGCGCATCGTCGCCGGCGAGGTGCCCGACACGCTCAAGGGCAAGCAGGTGCTGGTGCTCGACATGGCGGGCCTGCTGGCCGGCGCCAAGTACCGCGGCGAGTTCGAGGAGCGGCTCAAGGCGGTGCTCAAGGAAGTGGCGCACGAAGAAGGCCGCATCATCCTGTTCATCGACGAGCTGCACACCATGGTGGGCGCCGGCAAGGCCGAGGGCGCGATCGACGCCGGCAACATGCTCAAGCCCGCGCTGGCGCGCGGCGAGCTGCACTGCATCGGCGCCACCACGCTGGACGAGTACCGCAAGTACATCGAAAAAGACGCGGCGCTGGAGCGGCGCTTTCAGAAGGTGCTGGTGGGCGAGCCCAGCGTGGAGGACACCATCGCCATCCTGCGCGGCCTGCAGGAGCGCTACGAGGCGCACCACGGCGTGGACATCACCGACCCGGCCATCGTGGCCGCGGCCGAGCTCAGCCACCGCTACATCACCGATCGCTTCTTGCCCGACAAGGCCATCGACCTGATCGACGAAGCGGCCGCCAAGATCAAGATCGAGATCGACTCCAAGCCTGAGGTGATGGACAAGCTGGACCGCCGCATGATCCAGCTCAAGATCGAGCGCGAAGCCGTCAAGAAGGAAAAGGACGAGGCCTCGCAAAAGCGCCTGGCCCTGATCGAGGAAGACCTGGCCAAGCTGGAGAAGGAATACGCCGACCTGGATGAAATCTGGAAGGCCGAGAAGGCCAGCGCCCAGGGCAGCGAGCAGGTGCGCAAGGAGATCGAGCAGATCAAGTTTCAGATTCAGGAAGCCACGCGCAAGGGCGACTTCAACCACGTCGCCGAGCTGCAATACGGCAAGCTGCCTGCGCTCGAAAAGCAGCTGAAGGAAGCCCAGGCCAGCGAGCAGAACGCCGACGCGCAGGCCAAGGCGCACAAGCTGCTTCGCACGCAGGTGGGTGCCGAGGAGATCGCCGAGGTCGTCAGCCGCGCCACCGGCATTCCCGTCAGCAAGATGATGCAGGGCGAGCGCGACAAGCTGCTGCGCATGGAGGACGCGCTGCACGAGCGCGTGGTGGGCCAGAACGAAGCCATCGAGGCCGTGGCCAACGCCATCCGCCGCTCGCGCTCGGGCCTGTCGGACCCCAACCGGCCGCTGGGCAGCTTCCTGTTCCTCGGCCCCACGGGCGTGGGCAAAACCGAGCTGACCAAGGCGCTGGCGGGCTTCTTGTTCGACAGCGAGCAGCAGATGGTGCGCATCGACATGAGCGAGTTCATGGAAAAGCACAGCGTTGCGCGCCTGATCGGCGCGCCGCCTGGCTACGTGGGCTATGACGAGGGCGGTTACCTGACCGAGGCGGTGCGGCGCAAGCCCTACAGCGTGGTGCTGTTCGACGAAATCGAAAAAGCGCACCCGGACGTGTTCAACGTGCTGCTGCAGGTGCTGGACGATGGCCGCCTGACCGACGGCCAGGGCCGCACGGTGGACTT
>CAYRIT010000197.1:0-1717 GCA_964424415.1 uncultured Hydrogenophaga sp. | reverse complement strand
TGCCAGCGCCGCTGGAGCCGGTGATGGCGATGATGGGGTGGCGTTCGGACATGGGCTTCCTTGCTTGTCATCCCCGACCAGTCTTGGGCATCACCCCCTCAAGAGGCAAGGCTTGCCATTCGGCATGGTCGGGCCGGCGGTGTGCCGGGTACGCCACGTCGGGCGCGGCGGATGGGTGGGTGTGGTGGACGGGGGAATGGTCAGGTGCGAAACAGGGAGCGTTCGGCAAAGAGCGGGTTGTTGTCCCGGCAGGCCTGGGGTTCGTGGTGGTAGCGCTCGATGCGCTCCACCTCGTTTCGGGAGCCGAACACCAGCCCGATGCGTTGGTGCAGCGCCTCGGGCTGGACGCCCAGCACCGGTGCGCGTCCGGTGCTCGCGCGCCCACCCGCCTGCTCCATCAGCATGCCGACGGGATTGGCCTCGTACAGCAGACGCAGACGGCCCGGGCGGTCGGGGTCCTTGGTGTCCCGGGGGTACAGGAAGACACCGCCACGCATCAGGATGCGGTGGGCCTCGGCCACCATGCTGGCGATCCAGCGCATATTGAAGTCCTTGCCGCGCGGGCCGCTGCGTCCGGCGAGGCATTCGTCGACATAACGTTTGACAGGGGGCTCCCAGAAGCGGCTGTTGCTGGTGTTGATGGCGAACTCCTGCGTGTCCTCGGGGACGCGGATCGCGTCGTGCGTGAGCTTGAATTCGCCGATGCCGGAGTCCAGCGTGAAGCCAACGACGCCATCGCCCACGGTCAGCACCAGCATGGTGGTCGGCCCGTAAATCGCGTAACCCGCGGCCACCTGGGTGGTGCCCGGCTGCAGAAAATCGCTGTCGGTCACGTCACGGCCGCTGTCGATCACATCGGGTGGCGCGCGCAGGATCGAGAAGATGCTGCCCACCGAGACGTTGACGTCGAGGTTGCTGCTGCCGTCCAGCGGGTCGAACACCAGCAGGTAGTTGCCGCGCGGGTGGGGTTGCGGGATCTGGTACGGCGCTTCCAGTTCCTCCGAGGCCATGCCGGCGAGGTGACCCGACCACTCGGTCTGGCGGATCAGCATCTGGTTGCTGATGATGTCCAGCGGTTTCTGTTCTTCGCCCTGTACGTTCAGCTCGCCGCCCAGGTCGAGGTGCCGGACTTCGGCCAGCGCGCCCAGTGCCACCTGGCGAGCGATGGCCTTGCAGGCGATCGAGACGTCCAGGATCAGTGCATTGAGCTTGCCGCTGGCCTGCGGGAAGCGCAGGCGTTGCTCGATCAGGTACTGCGTCAGCGTGCGTTTTTTCGACAGGGGCATCGTGCTCTCCGGTGTCAGTTTGGGTTCTGGAACACCCGGCTGGCCTGCAGGTCGGCCGCCGTGATGGTGCTCAGCTCGTCCGCGTCCAGCACACGTTCGCGGTCGGCGAAAAGCCGGCTGGCCTGGCGCAGCCGGGCGCGGTCGAGCGCATTGCGCACGCTGCGTGCGTTGGCGAAATGTGGCTGGGCGATGCGCCGCTCCAGGTAGGCGCGCATCACGGCATCGGTGCCATCGTCGAAACGGTAGTGCTGCTGCTGGAGCATCCGGCCGGCGATCTGCAGCAGCTCGTCGACCGAGTAGTCGGGGAAGTCGATGTGGTGCGCGATGCGGCTGCTCATGCCGGGGTTGGACTGAAAAAAAGTGTCCATGCGGTCTTTGTAGCCGGCGAGGATCACCACCAGGTCGTCGCGCTGGTTCTCCATCACCTGCAG
>CAYRIT010000196.1:0-1735 GCA_964424415.1 uncultured Hydrogenophaga sp. | reverse complement strand
GGGTGCTTTTGCCTTCAGGGTTTTTTAGTAGTAGTGCACAATGCCCGCGGTGGGGGCGAATAAAGCGCCCGCCGCCCCATACCCCACACCTCCCTGCCACCAAATCCCCCACCGACATGAACGCCACGCCGCCCGCCGCCGACCTCCGCGCCACGATCGCGCAGCTCTGGATCTACCCGGTCAAGTCCTGTGCCGGCATCCAGCTGACCGAGGCCGAATTGACCGAGACCGGGCTGCTGTACGACCGCGCCTGGATGGTGGTGGACAGCGCGGGCGAATTTGTCTCGCAGCGCGAGCTGCCCCGCATGGCGCTGATCCAGCCCAGCTTCAGGCTTGGGCAACTGGTGCTGCGTGCCCCCGGCATGCTGGCCTTGCACCTGGCACTGGACGCCGCCGAGGCACCGGCCAAGGTGCGGGTCTGGGACGACGAGGTGATGGCCTACGACATGGGCGATGTGGCGGCGCAGTGGTTCAGCGATTTCCTGGGCCCCGATGCGCCGCCCGATCTCAAGCGCCTGCGACTGACCCGATTCGACCCCGAGGTGCGGCGCCGCTGTGATGCGGCCTGGACCGCCGGCCGCGAGGCGCTCACGCAGTTTGCCGATGGCTTCAGCCTGCTCGTGACCAGCCAGGCGTCGCTGGCCGCGCTCAACGCGCGCCTGGTCGAAGCCGGTCATGCGCAAGTGACCATGGCGCGCTTTCGACCCAACATCGTGCTCGATGGTGTGGAGCCGCACGACGAGGACCGCATCGGTGCCTGGTCCATTGCCACCGATGGCGGCAGCGCGCGGCTGGACAACGTGAAACCCTGTGGCCGCTGCCCGATTCCCAACATCGACCCGGTCACCGCCGCCCCCAGCCCCGAAGTCAGCGACACCCTGCAAACCTACCGCCAGGACCGCCGGCTCGGCGGCGCCATCACCTTCGGCATGAACGCCATCGTGCTCGAAGGCGACGGCCTGATGCTGCGGGTGGGGCAGGCGGTGGACGCCGGCTGGCGATTTGACTGAGCGGTCCACGGGGCACACGGCAACGGGCCACTCCCAAAACGGCACCACATTCCCTGAACCCGAAAACCCCATCAGGCGTCTCCGGTGCGGCATCGTGGGCCAGCCCAACGTCGACGAGTCCACACTTTCCAACGCGCTGGACATGGCGGGCATCGCGGTCGAGACTGCCCCGAAGGGTGGGTGATTTAAGAACGCCTGCTGTGTATCAAGGGCTTACAGAAATTCGGCCGTCTGACTCGGCAAAACCAGGAAAAATCGGCAATGACAAAGGCCACCCGGCGATGTCCTTGCTGTTTGTCGCCGACGAAGCGCCCGAGGCGGTTCCGTCTGCTGCCGTTCAGGAGCTGTCGCAGGGCAGCTGATGCCGTAAGCTGACGCCCATCGCCGACCGCATGTGAACCCGTATCTCGTGCAGCGATCGCCGGGATGCATGTGCCAAGACTTACCTGATGAACCGATGAAAACCATTGACGAGATGCTGAGCCTGGAGCTCTTGACCCCGGATCAGCACCATCAAATCAGCGCGTGGATTGCGCACGCCGATTCGCCCGAAGAAATTCTGCAGATGCCGGCGCCACTGTGGAATGCAGTGGAACGGGCCAGCGCAGTCATGGGCGTCGACGAAGACCTCATGCGCCCGCCATCCCTCGACGCCGACGACATCGCTCACCGTTAGGCAGCGCTCTACACGGGTTGCGTGCCCAGGCTTCGACCAAGCCGATGTG
>CAYRIT010000195.1:0-2045 GCA_964424415.1 uncultured Hydrogenophaga sp. | reverse complement strand
CGCTGACGAATCGGTTGGCCAGCTGGCTCACGTGCACCAGCCCGTCCTGGTGCACACCCAGGTCCACAAAGGCGCCGAACTGGGCGACGTTGCTCACCGTGCCTTCCAGGATCATGCCCTCGCGCAGGTCGCTGATGTCGTCCACGCCCTCGTTGAACCTGGCCACCTGGAAGTCGGGGCGCGGATCGCGGCCCGGCTTTTCCAGCTCGGTCAGGATGTCCTTGACTGTGATCACGCCGAATTTTTCGTTGGCAAACAGCTCCGGGCGCAGGGTTTTGAGCATGTCGGCGCGGCCCATGAGCGCGGCCACCGGCTGGCCGGTCTTTTCCATGATCTGCTCGACCACCGGATAGGTTTCCGGGTGCACGCCGGTCATGTCCAGCGGGTTGTCACCGCCGCGGATGCGCAGGAAACCCGCGCTCTGCTCGAAGGTCTTGGCGCCCAGGCCCGCCACTTCCATCAGCTGCTGGCGGCTCTTGAACGCACCATGCGCCTCGCGCCAGCGCACCACCGCCTTGGCCACGCTGCCCGACAGGCCGGACACGCGCGAGAGCAGCGGCACGCTGGCGGTATTCAGGTCCACACCGACACCGTTCACGCAGTCTTCCACCACCGCGTCCAGCGTGCGCGCCAGCGCACTCTGGTTGACGTCGTGCTGGTACTGGCCGACACCGATGCTCTTGGGGTCGATCTTCACCAGCTCGGCCAGCGGGTCCTGCAGGCGCCGCGCGATGCTGGCCGCGCCGCGCAGGCTCACGTCCACATCGGGCATCTCCATGGAGGCGAATTCGCTGGCCGAATAGACCGAGGCGCCGGCTTCGCTCACCACCACCTTCTGCACCCCGCCCTGCCCGGCTTTCTCCAGCAGTTTGATCAGGTCGGCGGCGAGTTTGTCGGTCTCGCGGCTGGCGGTGCCGTTGCCAATCGCGATCAGGTTCACCCCGTGCTTGTGCGCCAGCAGGCCCAGCGTGTGCAACGCACCGTGCCAGTCGCGCTTAGGCTCGTGTGGAAAGACGGTGGCGGTGTCCACCAGCTTGCCGGTGGCATCGACCACCGCCACCTTCACGCCGGTTCGGATGCCAGGGTCCAGGCCCATCACCACCTTGGGGCCGGCGGGCGCGGCCAGCAGCAGGTCGCGCAGGTTGTCGGCAAACACCTTGATCGCCACCGCCTCGGCGCCTTCGCGCAGGCGGGCAAACAGGTCGCGCTCGCCAGACAGGCTGAGCTTGACGCGCCAGGTCCAGGCCACACATTTGCGCAGCAGATCGTCGGCGGCGCGGCCTTTGTGGCTCCAGCCCAGGTGCAGGGCAATGCGGCCTTCGGCCAGCGAGATCACCGGGGCGGGTTTGCCGCTGGTGGCGACGATCGCCTCGGGGTCGGGCAGCACCAGTTTGGCGTCCAGGATTTCGAGCGCGCGACCGCGAAACACCGCCAGCGCACGGTGCGAGGGCACGCGGCTGATCGGCTCGGCGTAGTCGAAGTAGTCACGGAACTTGGCCACGTCGGGGTGGTTTTCGTCTTTGCCGGCGACCAGCTTGCTCTGGAGCAGGCCCTCGTTCCAGAGCCATTCGCGCAGGTTCTGCAGCAGCGCAGCGTCCTCGGCCCAGCGCTCGGAGAGGATGTCACGCACACCGTCAAGCACCGCGGGCACGGTGGAGAAGTCGGCGCCGGGTTTGCCATCGTCCAGCACCTCGGGCTCGCGGGTGAACGCCGCGGCCGCGGTCGCCGGGTCCAGCGTCGGGTCGGCCCAGAGTTGGTCGGCCAGTGGCTCGATGCCGAACTCGCGCGCGATCTGGCCTTTGGTGCGGCGCTTCTGCTTGAACGGCAGGTACAGGTCTTCGAGCTCCTGCTTGGTGGGTGCGGTGGCTATGGCCCTGCGCAAGGCGTCGGTGAGCTTGCCTTGCTCGTCGATCGCCTTGAGCACCGTGGCACGCCGGTCTTCGAGCTCGCGCAGGTAGGTGAGCCGGTATTCCAGCTCGCGCAGCTGCGTGTCATCGAGCCCGCCGGTGGCTTCCTTGCGGTAGCGGGCGATGAAGGGCACGGTG
>CAYRIT010000194.1:1647-2050 GCA_964424415.1 uncultured Hydrogenophaga sp. | reverse complement strand
GCAAGGCCTACACCCTCCCCGATACGTTGGGCTTGTCCCTCGCCGTCACGGCGACCGGCGGCAAGGCTTGGCACTTCCGCTACTACTGGCTCAAGCAGCCCAAGCCGCTGAAGCATTCGCTGATTCAGGCCGTGCTCAAGCTGAACCGCGGCGCAGATCCTTGGCAGATCTATCACGCGCTGCTTCAGTCGCGCTCGATGCTGCGCGGTCGTTCGGCCCTGGAAGGGGTCACTGCCAGCAATCTCGACAAGCTCATCATGGCCGTGGTCACGAGCGTGAAGGAAGCGAGTGGGATCAGGAGAAGCGGGTGGCGTTTGCGTAGCAGCAGGCGCAGGCCGCCCTGTGCCGATGTGCCATATCTAGCCCATAAACTCGGATTGCGGGCCAGATATGGCCGATATCG
>CAYRIT010000194.1:0-1637 GCA_964424415.1 uncultured Hydrogenophaga sp. | reverse complement strand
TGTCACTTGTAGGGGCAGCCGATGATATGGCATGATTTGGCCTATTAACCAGCATAGCGGGTCAAATATGGCTCAAGAAATCACTCAATCGCTTCCTTTGGAGGTTCTGAAGTCCGTCGAGTTGCTGGGCGAACGCATCCGCACCGCCCGGCTGCGCCGGCGCTTGGGCATGGACGAGCTGGCCAAAGCCTGCGGCATAGGCCGTCGCACGCTGTACCGCATCGAGAACGGTGAGCCCGGCGTGGCGGTCGGCTCCATGCTGGCGGTGCTGTGGAAACTCGGCTTGCTCGACACCGTTCGGGCGGTCGCCAGCCCGGACGACGATGAGCACGGGAAGATTCTCGAAGCGGCCCGGCGGCCGCAGCGCGTGCGTGTGCCCGCGTCCGACAACGACTTTTGATACGGGACACCCATGGCTGCCCAGGAAGAATCCTGCTACGTCTACGTCCAGTTGCCCGGCACCTTCGAGTGGGTACCGTGTGCCTCATTGAAAGTCCGCGAAGTGGGCGCCGGCGCGTTCCAGGGCACCTTCACCTACGGCAGGCGCTATCTCGAACGGCCGAACGTCATGGCGCTGGACCCCTACCACCTGCCCCTTTCGGGGAAGCCGCTGTACTTCACGAAGCTCAAGGGCATTCCCGGCGCTCTGCGCGATGCCAGTCCCGACGCCTGGGGCCGCCGCGTCATCCAGGCCCGCCTGGCACGGCCCGAGGCCGACATCACCGAGATGGAGTACCTGCTCAACGGACCCGACGATGGCGCCGGGAACCTGCGTTTCGGTCTTTCCGTCCAGCCCCCAGGCCCAGCACGACCCTTCAATCGCACACACCAACTGCAAGCGCTCACCGAGGCCGCCGAGCAACTGGAAGAGACCGGCAAGCTGCCGCACGAGATTCTGGAGCGCCTGGAGCCTGGCACCAGCATGGGTGGCGCGCGGCCGAAAGTCACCGTGGAGGACCAGCACCGCATCTACCTGGCCAAGCTGCCCGAGAAGCGGGACCAGCACAACATGCAGCGCATCGAGTACGCCACCCTCGAGCTTGCCCGCGCGGCGGGCCTGCGCGTGTGTGGCACCCGCCTGGAAACCGTCGGCAAGGCCGAAGCCCTGATGCTGTTGCGCTTCGACCGCGAGTGGAATCCAGACGCCCAAGCCTATGCACGCCACGGGCTGGTCTCGGGCCTCACGGTCCTGGATGCCGAAGACGGCTATACCGGCCGCGAACGGTGGTCTTACCGCCTGCTGGCCGACGAACTGCGCCGGTGGTCCGTCAAGCCCGATGAGGACCGGCGCGAACTGTTCATGCGCATGGTCTTCAACGCGATGGTGACCAACAATGATGACCACCCGCGCAATCACGCGCTGTTGCACACGTCTTCCGGCTGGCGACTCTCGCCGGCCTACGACATTGTGCCGGTGCCGCTCGTGTCGCAGGAACGCCGCGACCTCGCGCTGGAAGCCGGACGATTTGGCCGGGTCGCCAGCCTCTACAACCTGCTGTCGGACTGCGGCGCCTTCGGGCTGTCCACCCAAGAAGCCCAGGCGCTCATCGACGACATGCTCGGCGTCGTCAAGGGCTGGCGTGAGTTCTTCGCCAGGCACAACGTGGAAGCCCGCTCCATCGACATGCTGGAACAGG
>CAYRIT010000193.1:0-2082 GCA_964424415.1 uncultured Hydrogenophaga sp. | reverse complement strand
AGGTGCTGTCGGTCGAGCCGATCGCCTGCATGCTGCCCAAGGGCGACGCCAAGCTGAAGAAAGCCATCGATGATTCGATCGTGCGCCAGATCAAGGATGGCTCGCTGGAGAAACTTTACGACAAGTGGTTCATGGCGCCGATTCCGCCCAACAACGTCAACATGAACATGCCGGCCTCGGCGGGCACCAAGAACGCCTGGGCACATCCCAACGACAAGCCGATGGAAGACTACGCCAACTGATGCGCGCGCAGGCCGCGCGCGCGGCATGACGCCGGCCAACGCCCACCCGGGGCCAACCCGGTGGGCGTTTTGCGTGTGAGGGCGGCCGCGCGAACGGGCGCAGGAGGGATTTTCGATGGCCATGGACTGGCAGGTGTTCTGCAAGGACACCCTGGATGGGGTGGTTCAGCCGGGCTGCTTTGGCCACGGCAGGACCGTCACCTACCTTGACTGGCTGCTGTCGGCCTGGGGCTGGACGGTGGCCGTTTCGCTCAGCGCCCTGCTGGTGGCGCTGGTGGTGGGCTCGCTGATCGGCGTCATCCGCACCCTGCCCGACAGTCCGTGGCTCACCCGTCTGGGCAACGCCTGGGTCGAGCTGTTTCGCAACATTCCCCTGCTGGTGCAGATCTTCCTCTGGTACTTCGTGGTGCCGGCGCTGGTGCCGCCGATGAAGGACTTCCCGCCCTTCATCCTGGTGGTGCTGGCGCTGGGCCTGTTCACCTCGGCGCGCATCGCCGAGCAGGTGCGCGCCGGCATCCAGGCGCTGCCCAAGGGCCAGCGCTATGCCGGCATGGCGATGGGCTTCACGACGGCGCAGTACTACCGCTATGTGCTGCTGCCGATGGCGTACCGCATCATCATCCCGCCGCTCACGAGCGAATCGATGAACATTTTCAAGAATTCGGCAGTGGCCTTCGCGGTGTCGATTCCCGAACTCACGCAGTACGCGCTGCAGGTGGGCGAGGAGACCTCGCGGCCGATCGAGGTGTATATCGCGGTGACGATTCTCTATGCGATTTCGGCCTTCGTGATCAACCGCATTTTTGCCTTCATCGAGAAGCGCTCACAGGTGCCGGGCTTTGTCGCTGCCGGTACGGGCGCGGGGGGGCATTGAGATGCTCAACCTTGATTTTTCCTTCGTCAACTGGACCTTCATTCAGGGTTTCATCCTCAAGGGCCTGTGGTTTTCCATCATCCTGACGGCGGTCGCCACGGTGGGTGGCATCTTCTTTGGCACGCTGCTGGCGTTGATGCGCCTTTCCGGCCAAAAGTGGCTGATCCTGCCGGCGGCGTTCTACGTCAACGTGATGCGCTCGGTGCCGTTGGTGATGGTGATTTTGTGGTTCTTCCTGCTGGTGCCGCTGTTGATCGGGCGGCCCGTGGGCGCCGAATATTCGGCCTTTATCACCTTCATCGCGTTCGAGGCGGCCTACTTCAGCGAGATCATGCGCGCCGGCATCCAGTCGATCCCGCGCGGCCAGGTGTTTGCCGGGCAGGCGATGGGCATGAGTTACGCGCAGAACATGAAGCTCGTGATCCTGCCGCAGGCGTTTCGCAACATGATCCCGGTGCTGCTCACGCAGACCATCATCCTGTTTCAGGACACCTCGCTGGTGTACGCCATCGGTGCCTATGACCTGCTCAAGGGGTTTGAAACCGCAGGCAAGAACTACGGACGCCCGATTGAGACCTATCTGATGGCCACCGTGGTCTATTTCATCATCAGCTATTCGCTGTCTTCGGTGGTCAAACGCATCCACAGGAAGATCGCCATCATTCGCTAGGGAATCCGCCATGGCCGAGAACATGATCCAGATGAACAACGTCTCCAAGTGGTATGGGGCGGTGCAGGTGCTCAATGACTGCAATTTGAACGTGGACAAGGGCGACGTGGTCGTCGTCTGCGGGCCCTCGGGCTCGGGCAAGTCCACGCTCATCAAGACCATCAACGCACTGGAGCCGGTGCAAAAGGGCGAGATCATCGTCAACGGCACGCGCGTGACCGATGCCAAGACCAATCTGCCCAAGCTGCGCAGCCAGGTCGGCATGGTGTTTCAGCACTTCGAGCTGTTCCCGCACC
>CAYRIT010000192.1:0-2255 GCA_964424415.1 uncultured Hydrogenophaga sp. | reverse complement strand
CAATCGCGCCCCGCGCGGCGCCTCGGTGCGGCCGGTCCTGATCGCGCGGCGAGACGGTCGAACCGGTGCTCAGCTGGCGTAGCCCAGGCACATGCCGGCGTTGGGCCGGCCCCTGCATTCACGCAGCAAGCGCTTGGCGCGAACGGCCGGTTTTTCGCCCGAGGGAGCTTCCCGGTACTTCACCGTGCCGGACTGTTTTTTGGATGCCGAGACGGCACCCGGCTGGGATTTCGGGCTGCTTGCTGCCGCAGCGCCAGCGCCCAGACCGTTGGCGAGCAGCAGGGCCGCGCAAATGATGGCGATGCGAGACGAACGGCGTGGCGGCATGGCAGCTCCCTGAGTGGTGTGGCGATTTCCGAGTGCCGGATCTTGCGCCCGTCAGACGCCTCAGTCAGTGACACATTGCCCAGAAAAAACCCCGCGGACCACTGGCCCACGAGGTCAAATGGGCCAATGGGCCGGGTCAGCGGCTGTAGGCGGCCTCGCCGTGCGAGGTGATGTCCAGACCTTCGCGCTCGGCCTCTTCCGGCACGCGCAGGCCCATGACCGTGTCGACAATTTTGTAGCAAATGAAGGCCACCACCGACGACCACACCACGGTGATCAGCACACCCTCGGCCTGCACCACCAGCTGGTGGGCGATGGAAAAATCGCCTGCCTTCACGCCCCCCAGCGAGGCGGCCGAGAACACACCGGTGAGCAGCGCACCCACAATGCCGCCCACGCCGTGCACGCCGAACACATCGAGCGAGTCGTCCGCGCCCAGCAGCCTCTTAAGACCGGTCACCCCCCACAGACACAGGAAGCCGGCGATCACACCCATGGCGATCGCACCCATCGGCCCCACGGTGCCGCAGGCAGGGGTGATCGCCACCAGACCGGCCACCGCACCAGAGGCGGCCCCCAGCATCGAGGCCTTGCCCTTGGTCATCGCCTCGCCGATGCACCAGGCCAGCACCGCGGCGGCGGTGGCGAACAGCGTGTTGATGAAGGCCAGCGTGGTACCGCCGTTGGCTTCCAGGTTGGAGCCGGCGTTGAAACCGAACCAGCCCACCCACAGCAGCGAGGCACCCACCATGGTCAGCGTCAGGCTGTGCGGCGCCATGGCTTCCCTGCCGTAGCCAATGCGCTTGCCCAGCACGTAGGCACCCACCAGACCGGCCATGGCGGCGTTGATGTGCACCACGGTGCCGCCGGCAAAATCGAGCGCGCCTTTGTCGAACAAATAACCACCGGCGCCCCAGACCATGTGGGCGATCGGGATGTAGCTGAAGGTGAACCACAGGGCACAGAACAGCAGTACCGAGCCGAATTTGATGCGCTCGGCGAACGAGCCCACGATCAGCGCGCAGGTGATGCCGGCGAAGGTGCACTGGAAGGCGATGAAGATGTATTCGGGAATCATCACGCCCTGGGTGAAGGTGGCCGCCAGCGAATCCGGCGTGACACCCATCAAGAACGCTTTGCTCAGGTTGCCGAAGATCAGCCCCTCGCCTCCGAAGGTCAGGCTGTAACCGTAGACGGCCCACAGCACCGAGATCAGCGAGAACACGACCATCACCTGCATCAGCACCGAGAGCATGTTCTTGCTGCGCACCAGGCCACCGTAAAACAGAGCCAGTCCGGGGATCACCATCATGATCACCAAGACTGTGGCAATCATCATCCAGGTGACATCGCCTTTGTCCACGGTTTCCTTGGGAGCGGCTTCAGCGGCAGCGGGTGCCGCGGCGGTGTCCGTCTGTGCGACAACCTGTGCCACAGCGATCGGCACCTCGGGCGCGGTCTGGGCGATGGCGGAGAGGCCACCCAGGGCCAGGCTCAAGCCCAGCGTGAGGGAAACAATCAGCTTTTTCATGTTGGCGCTCTTTTCTGTGCGGTCGGGTTTCAAAGGGCTTCCAGGCCGGTCTCGCCGGTGCGGATGCGAACCACCTGCTCCAGCGCCGTGACGAAGATTTTTCCGTCGCCAATTTTTCCGGTGCGCGCGGCACCTTCGATGGCCTCGATCACGCGTTCGACCAGGTCGTCAGAAACTGCGGCTTCGAGCTTCACCTTGGGCAGGAAGTCGACCACGTACTCCGCGCCGCGGTACAGCTCGGTGTGGCCTTTCTGGCGGCCAAAGCCTTTGACCTCGGTCACGGTGATGCCTTGCACGCCCATGCCCGACAAGGCTTCACGCACCTCGTCGAGCTTGAACGGTTTGATAACGGCTGAAACCATCTTCATGGTGGGATTCCTCTTCTGGATCGAAAGGG
>CAYRIT010000191.1:0-2256 GCA_964424415.1 uncultured Hydrogenophaga sp. | reverse complement strand
GGTGAAGGGCGATCAGCCTGCTGGCGTCGGGCACTTGTGCCAGCTTGTGCTGGAGCGCAGGCACCAGCGTAGGCAACAGCTCGCTCAGGTCTTTGGTGAGCGCGCTGATGCGCGCGGCCTTGGCGGCGTAGGCCGGGTCATCGGCCAGGATGTGGCCGTATTCCTTCACTGTCACACCACAGCCCGAGGCGTTCATCACGATTGCTTCCACCCCACTGTCGACATATGGCCACCAGGCGTCGATGTTGGTGCGCATCTCCGCCTTGCCGCCGTCCTGGTCGTTCAGGTGAAATTTCACCGCTCCGCAGCAACCAGCTTTGGGCGCGATCACGGTCTGAATGCCGGCGGCGTCGAGCACGCGCGCGGTGGCGGTGTTGATGTTGGGCATCATGCTCGGCTGCACACAACCGGCGAGCATCAGCACCTGGCGCACGTGTGTTTGTGTCGGCCAGGCGCCGGCATCCTGCTTCGCGGGCACCTTGTTCTTCAGCGCGGCCGGCAGCAGCGGACGCACCAGCTGGCCGAGTTTCATCGCGGGGCCGAACAGCGGCGAAGGCAGGCCTTCCTTGAGCAGCCAGCGCACGGCTTTTTCACCCGCCGGTCGCGCCACTTTTTCATCCACGATCTTGCGGCCGATGTCGAGCAGGTGGCCGTAGTCCACGCCGCTGGGGCAGGTGGTTTCGCAGTTGCGGCAGGTCAGGCAGCGGTCCAGATGCAGCTGTGTCTTGCGCGTGGGCTCGGCGCCTTCGAGCACCTGTTTCATCAGGTAGATACGCCCGCGCGGCCCGTCGAGCTCGTCGCCCAGCAGCTGGTAAGTCGGACAGGTGGCGGTGCAGAAGCCACAGTGCACACACTTGCGCAGAATCGCCTCGGCGGCACGGCCGTCGGTGGTGTTTTTGTATTCGGGGGCGAGCTGGGTTTGCATGGTGGTTCGGTTAAACCCGTTGCCGGACTGCCCCGAGCCGGGCTGGCTCCCCCCTGAGGGGTAGCGAGCCGCGCCGCGGCGGAACGTCGGGGCTCATGACATCCGGCCCGGATTGAAGATGCCCGCCGGGTCGAATTCTGCGCGCAGGCGCTGCGTGATGGTTTCGATGGCGGCGCTTTGGCGGTCGAAACACGGCACACCGGACGCACCGCCGGCGCCCGCCCGGAACAGCGTCGCGTGACCTTTCACGGCTGCCGCTGCGCGGCGGATGTCGGCTGCGGCCGAGGCCGGTGCCCAGAGCCAGCGCTGTGCGCCTTGCCATTCGACCAGCTGTGCACAGGGCAGCGGCAGCACCGGTGCGGTCTGCGGCACGGACAGGCGCCACAGGCAGAGACCGGGCGAAGGGGCGCTGAAAAACGGCAAGGTCTGGTCGCGACAGGCCACCCAGTCGGGGCCGGCCTGGGTGTTGTCCATTCGCTGGCCACCGGCCTCGCGCGCCATGCGCTCACAGGCTGCATCCACCGCGGCGATTGCGCCACGCAGGCGCACGAACAGCCGCTCGGGGGAGTCACTCTGCGTGTCGTCTTTCACCCAGCAACTCGCGTTGATTGGCAGCGGCTGACCGCCCCAGCGGTGCAGCTGTTCCAGCGCGCTGTGCTGATTGAGCGCAAACACCAGCGTGGCTTCGGCCGGTGCCACTGGCATGACCTTGAGCGAGATGTCGGTGATCACGCCCAAGGTACCCAGGCTGCCAGCCATCACGCGGCTCACGTCGTAGCCGGCGACGTTTTTCATCACCTGGCCACCAAAGGTCAGCCAGTCGCCTCGGCCGTCGATGAATTGCACACCCAATACGTAATCGCGCACCCCACCGGCCGAGGCCCGCGCGGGTCCGGCCAGGCCGGCAGCCACCACACCACCGATGGTGGACGCGGGCCCCAACCGGGGCGGCTCGAACGGCAGGCACTGGTCTTTTTCGGCCAGCGCGGCCTCCAGCTCGGTCAGCGGTGTGCCGGCACGCACCGTCACCACCAGCTCGGTGGGCTCGTGGCTGACGATGCCTTGCCAGCCGCGGGTGGCCAGCGCGTCGCCCACCACCGGTTCGCCGTAAAACGCCTTGGTGTCACCCCCCACGATGCGCAGCGGCTGTCGCGCGGCACTGGCTGCGCGCACCTGATCGATCAGGGCCTGGGGAGCGGATTCGGCAGGAAAAGGCATGCGGTCCATGGTAGCGAGCGCGCGGATGGCCACGTTGAGCTTTTTTCAAGGTGACGTGCAATCGCGCCCCGCGCGGCGCCTCGGTGCGGCCGGTCCTGATCGCGCGGCGAGAC
>CAYRIT010000190.1:0-2272 GCA_964424415.1 uncultured Hydrogenophaga sp. | reverse complement strand
GCCAAGCGCCTGAACGGCGTGACCGGCGCCAGCGTGGGTGCGGGGCGCACGCTCAAAGTCACGGCCAATCTGGCCGATGCACTGATCGACGCGGGCTACGAAATACGCATCGATGCGGCGGCAGAAGACATGCGCGACAGTCCGTCGGAGATCCGTGTGCCGCTGACCACCGGTAACTCCGGCAAGCCGCAGGCCGGCAAGCAGTACATCCAGTCGCTGACCTTCCAGCTGCAGTAAAGGACACGCGCATGGGATGGAAAGCAATCCACCGCTGGCTGGGCCTGACGATTGGCACCCTGGCCGTTGTGCTGGGCATCACCGGCGCCGTCCTGGCCTTCGATCCGGTGCAGGAGGCGTGGCAGGCACCCGCAGCGCCGGGCAATCTTTCGGTGGCCACGCTGGTGGAGCGCGTGACACACACCATTCCGGGCGCGGAGGAAATTCGCCACCTGCCCTCGGGCTCCATCGTGGTGTTCGGCTTTGTCGGCGACCAGGCACAGGCGCACTACGTGGACCCGGCCGATGGCCGGGTGCTGGGCGCCTGGCAGCCTTCGGCGCTGCCGCGCTGGATAAAGAACTTGCACCGCTCGCTGCTCTTGGGCGACGCCGGGCGCTGGGGCGCGGCGGGCATTGCGTTGGCCATGGCATTGATATGTATCTCAGCCCTCGTGCTGTTGTTGCGCCGCATGGGCGGCTGGCAGCGGCTGGCAGCGCGGGTGCGCGGCTCGCTGGCGCAGCGCATCCACGTGGTCACGGGTCGGGTGGTGCTGGCAGTGCTGTGCCTGACAGCGATCACGGCGCTGTATATGAGCTCCACAACCCTGGGGCTCGTGGCGCTGGACGCCGGGACCGAGCCGGATGTGGTCTCGGTGGCCTCCGTGGCCGCCGGCCAGACCGCCCCGCAAGCCCTGCCCGGTGCGCAGCTTGCCATGCTGCAAAGCCTCTCCATGCGGGACTTGCGCAAGCTGAATTTCCCCGATGCTGCCGACCCGGAGGACACCTGGAAGGTCGCCACCCTGCAGGGCGAAGGCTGGATCGACCGTTACTCCGGGAAGACGCTGGCCTGGCAGGACGCCACCTTGGCGCAGCAAATCTACGACTGGGCTCTGGTGCTGCACACCGGCGAAGGGGCTTGGCCCTGGGCTGTGGTACTCGGGCTCGTAGGGGCCAGCGTGCTGCTCTTCTGGCTGTCGGGCGTGGTCATGTGGTGGCAGGCGCGCCAGCTGGCGCCACACATCACGGGCAACAGCCCGCTGGCTCAGTCTGACGTGCTCATCTTCGTCGCCAGCGAGGGCGGCAGCACCTGGGGCTTTGCACAAACGCTGCAAGACGCACTGGGCAAAAACGGCCACCGCGTGCACACCAGAGCCTTGGAGGATTTTCAAACCACGGCTGCGACAAAGCAGGTGTTTGTGCTCGCCGCCACCTATGGCGACGGCCAGGCCCCGGCCCACGCTAGCCAGGCCCTGGAGATCATCGCCAAGCTGAGCCCAGGGGCCACGCCTGTGCCGGTGACGGTGCTGGGTTTTGGTGACCGGCAGTTCCCCGCCTTCTGCGCCTTTGCCGAGGCGCTGGAGAGCACTTTGCGCGCGCAGGGTTGGCCTGCGCTGCTGCCCCTCGAGTGCATCCACCAGCAGTCGGGCCAGCAGTTCGCGCGCTGGGGCGAGGCCTTGGCGCAGGCGCTGGACGAGCCCCTGGTGCTGGACCATGTGCCGCGCGTACCGCCCACCACCGAGCTCACGCTGGTGGCGCGCCAGGACTACCCCGGGTGGGCCGGGCAACCGACAGCCATCCTGCGTTTTGTGTGGCCTGCGCAGGGACTGGGGGACCGCTTGCGCGGGCACGGTCTGGCGCGTTTTGTGGCGGGCGACCTTGTGGGCGTCGTGCCACCGGGCTCGGCCGTGCCGCGTTACTACTCGCTGGCGTCGGGCTCCGAGGACGGGTTTCTGGAAGTTGGTGTGCGTCAGATGCCCGGTGGCCTGTGCTCCACACACCTGCTGGGCCTGAAGCCGGGGGATCACATCGAGGCCTTCATCCGCTCCAACCCCGGCTTTGCGCTGCCACGCGCGCGGCGGCCCGTGCTGCTGATCGGGGCGGGCACCGGCGTGGCGCCTCTGGCGGGTTTCATCCGCCGCAACGACCGGCGCATCCCCATGCACCTGTACTTTGGTGGACGCGACCCGACGCGGGACTTCTACTTCGGCCCTGAGATCCGGCACTGGCTTGGTGAAGGGCGCCTCGCCAGTTTGCAAACGGTGTTCTCGCGTGTACC
>CAYRIT010000189.1:0-2308 GCA_964424415.1 uncultured Hydrogenophaga sp. | reverse complement strand
TCCAGACGATGGAAGGCATGAGCTTCGACACGCCCAAAGGCACGATGACCTTCCGGAAGGAAGACCACCAGGCGATGCAGAGCATGTACCACTTCAAGATCAAGGTGGATCCGGCGTTTGCCTGGGGCGTGCCGGAGCTGGTGCGCGAGATCAAGCCGGAAGACCTGGCGATTCCGATCCGGAACAAGCGCTGATCTGAAGCCCCCCGCGCCGCATCTGCGGCGCGTCACCCCCCCCCAGAGGGCAACACCTGCGGTCCGGCCAAGCCGGTTCCGCGGTGTTCTGGTAAGTCGCCGCACCTTTGCGGCGACTGCTCGCGCACATGCGCTGCGCCGGTTGGTGGCGCCTGGAGATACCTTTGCTTGAAACCTCTGATCTCACGGTCCGCTTCGGTGGCCACGTGGCGGTGAATGCTGTGTCCTGTGCGTTCGCGCCGGGCACGCTGACCGCCATCGTCGGCCCCAATGGCGCCGGCAAGACGACTTACTTCAACCTCATCTCGGGGCAGATCAAGGCCTCGGCCGGACAGGTGTTGCTCAACGGAGTGGACATCTCCTCCTACAGTGCGCCAGCGCGTGCGCAGGCCGGGCTGGGCCGGGCGTTTCAGCTGACCAACCTGTTCCCCAACCTCACGGTGCGCGAAAACGTGCGCCTGGCGGTGCAGGCGAGGGCGGGCGCAGGCCTGAACCTCTGGCGCATCTGGAGCGACCGGCGCGATCTGGTGGTGCGCGCCGACGAGGTGCTGGATGCCGTCGCGCTGGCCGATAAAGGCGACGCGCTGGCGTCGAGCTTGCCGCACGGCGACCAGCGCAAGCTGGAGGTCGGCATCCTGATGGCGCTGGAACCTCAGGTCTTCATGTTCGACGAGCCGACCGCCGGCATGAGCGTGGACGAGGCGCCGGTGATCCTGAACCTGATCCGCAAGCTCAAGGCCGACAAGACCAAGACCATTTTGCTGGTTGAACACAAGATGGACGTGGTGCGCGAACTCTCCGACCGCATCATCGTGCTGCACAACGGCGAGCTGGTGGCGGACGGCGAACCCGCTGCGGTGATCGCTTCGCCGGTGGTTCAGCAGGCTTACCTGGGCATCAACCCCGAAGAGGTGGACGCATGAGCGCATCGCTGCTGACGCTTGAAGATGTGCACACCCACATCGGCGCCTACCACATCCTGCACGGCGTGAGCCTTGCGGTCCCGCGCGGGGAACTGACCATGCTGCTGGGCCGCAACGGCGCCGGCAAGACCACCACGCTGCGCACCATCATGGGCCTGTGGCACGCGAGCCAGGGTTCGGTGACGCTCGACGGCAAGGACATCACCCAGCGCCCCACGCCCGAGATTGCCCAGGGCGGCGTGGCCTATGTGCCCGAGAGCATGGGGATTTTTTCCGACCTGTCGGTGAAGGAAAACATGCTGCTGGCCGCGCGCGGCGCGCGCACGCTGGACGACATCGACACGACTCGCCTGGAGTGGATTTTTGGCCTGTTCCCGGCCATGAAGAAGTTCTGGAGCCACCCCGCGGGCAAGTTGAGTGGCGGGCAGAAGCAGATGCTCGCCGTCTCGCGCGCCATCGTCGAGCCGCGCCAGCTGCTGCTGATCGACGAGCCCAGCAAGGGCCTGGCCCCCTCCATCATCCAGAACATGATCGAAGCGTTCCGCCAGCTCAAGGCGGCGCAGACCACGATTTTGCTGGTCGAGCAGAACTTCAATTTCGCCAAACAGCTCGGCGACTCCGTGGCCGTGATGGACGATGGCCGTGTGGTGCACAGCGGCTCCATGGCGGAGTTGGCCGCAGACGAATCGCTTCAATCCAAATTGCTGGGATTGAGCTTGGGAGCGCACCAATGACCCTCTTCAAAGACCTCGACTGGAAACCCCTGGCCCTGGTGCCGGTGCTGGCGCTGGTGGCTTTGCCGCTGACCGGCAGCGCCTCGACCTGGCTCACGCTCACCGTGGCGGGGCTGGCGATGGGCATGATCATTT
The DNA here is from genome assembly GCA_964424415.1 of uncultured Hydrogenophaga sp. GTDB lineage: Bacteria > Pseudomonadota > Gammaproteobacteria > Burkholderiales > Burkholderiaceae_C > Hydrogenophaga. The sequence goes on along the minus strand of CAYRIT010000189.1, from coordinate 322 downwards.
TTGTCATCGCTTCTGGGCTGACGCTGGTGTTCGGCCTGATGGACGTGCTCAACTTCGGCCACGGTGTGTTCATTGCCCTGGGCGCTTTTGTGGCGACCACCGTGCTGGCCAGCATGCAGACCTACACCACGGCGGACAGCCTGTGGCTCAACCTGGTGGCGCTGTTCCCCGCGATGCTGGCCGCGATGGCGGTGGCGGGCGCGCTGGGCCTGGTGTTTGAGCGGCTGATCATCCGCCCGGTGTACGGCATGCACCTCAAGCAGATCCTGATCACCATGGGCGGCATGATCATCGGCGAAGAGCTGATCAAGGTGATCTGGGG
>CAYRIT010000188.1:0-2309 GCA_964424415.1 uncultured Hydrogenophaga sp. | reverse complement strand
AGTATTTGCTCACCCAGGTCACCACCATGACCGGGCCGCTGGTCTTGATGTTGGGTTTGTCGATATCGCCAGGGTAGGTGGTCGCGTCACCCAAAGTGCCGCGCCAGTCGAAGGTACCGGTGCTCTGCTTCGTGGCGGAATTGGAAATGTTGATGGGTGCAGACCAGTCGGTTTTGTTGTCACAGGTCTTGGTGGCATCAGGCATGCAGGTCTTGACGAAGATGTCGCGCGACAGGCGCTCTTTATTCGCCTTCACGTCGTAGACCATGGTCGTGTCATCGGTGTTGTCCCCGTAGACGACCACCAGCCTACCGTCGCCAGCCCGCTGAATCTTGGGTTTGTCGCCCGAAACGCCATCGCTCAAGGCGATCGGTGTATTGACGGTGATGATTGTCGCGGCCACGGCAGCGGTGGCCACTGCCACGGTGGTCAGAGCCCCAAGATGCTTCCTCTTGAATTGCATAAATGCCTTTAATGGTTGAATTGGGAGTTGGCAATTTGCCCACTACCGGTATCAGTATCAAGCCGTAACTGGTGCTGGATTTTGATATTTCGCAAGGCTCCGTTTTCAGGCACAGAGACCTATGCCGGGCGCCGTTGCCCGGCACCGGAGCAGACCGTGGGTGACGTGTTCCGGCCGGGCTGCTGTGAGGACTGAAAGGGGCGGTCAGCAAGCTGCGAGAATCGCGCGGTGCTCAACGTCCTGCTTGTCACCTTTCCATTTTTTGCGCTGGTGCTGGCGGGCTACCTGGCGGCGAAGCGGCGCATGCTGCCGCTGGAAGCGATCCCGGGGCTCAACGGTTTTGTGCTGTTTTTTGCCCTGCCGGCCATGCTGTACCGGTTTGGCTCCACCACGCCGATTGCCGAGCTGCTCGACGCCTCGGTGGCCGGCGTCTACCTGCTGTGTGCGCTGGTGATGGTGGCGTTCTGCATCGCGCTGACGATGAACACGCGCATCCGCTGGAACGATGCCTCGCTGGGTGCGCTGGTGGCCGCGTTTCCGAACTCGGGGTTCATGGGGGTGCCGCTGCTGGTGGCTTTGCTGGGGACCGCGGCGGCGGGCCCGGCCATCCTGACCATGCTGATCGACATGGTGGTCACCAGCTCGCTGTGTGTGGCGCTGTCGCGGCTGGACAGCGACGGCGAGAGCGGCGAGGGTGGCACCCGGGCCATGCTGGTGGCCGGGCGCAAGGCGCTGCGCGGTGTGGTGGGCAACCCGATGCCCTGGTCCATCCTACTTGGCGCGGCGGCCTCGGCCGCACAGTTCACGCTGCCCGGGCCGGTGGAGAAAACGGTGTGGCTGCTGGCCGACTCGGCCTCGCCGGTGGCGCTGTTCACCATCGGTGCGGTGCTGGCGCGCTCGCAGATCCAGGCCAACCACCCGATGCCGCTGGCCGACTATGTGCCGGTGGCGCTGATGAAGCTGCTGCTGCACCCGGTGCTGGTGGGGCTGGCGGGCATGGCGGCAATCCGGCTCGGTGCGCCGCTGGACCCGTTTGCGCTCACCGTGATCGTGCTGGTGGCGGCCCTGCCCAGCGCCAGCAACGTCTCGCTGCTGGCCGAGCGCCTGGGCGCGGACAACGGTCGCATCGCCCGCATCATCCTGGTGTCGACCGCAGCGGCGTTCTTCACCTTCTCGGGTGCGGTCGCGCTGCTGACCTGAAGGCCCAGGCGTTTGCTGGCGCCCCGAGGAACCCGGCGGGCCTTGCGGTCGGCGCCATAGCATTTGTCTATCTTGCAAATGCTTTTAATGAGGTGTTCAAAAGCGCGGGGCTTGCGTAGAGTCAAAGCCGCTGTCGCGAGAAGTGTCACCATGAACGCCAGCCCACCCGGCTCCAACCTCGCCCATCGCGTTGGTGGCGTTTGGACCCGGGCTGTGCCGGGTGCCGATGCGCGGCCACCAGCGTTCCCCGTTTTTCCACCGTGAGCCCAAGGAGCCATCATGAGCAACCCCCCCAAATGCCCCGTATTGACCACCACCGGCGGTGCCCCGGTGGTCGACAACCAGAACGTCATGACCGCCGGCCCGCGCGGCCCGCAGTTGCTGCAAGACGTGTGGTTCCTGGAAAAACTCGCGCACTTCGACCGTGAGGTGATCCCAGAACGCCGCATGCACGCCAAGGGTTCGGGCGCCTACGGCACCTTCACCGTCACCCACGACATCACGAAGTACACCCGCGCCAAGCTGTTTTCGCAGATCGGCAAGAAGACGGAGCTGTTCAGCCGCATGTCCACCGTGGCCGGCGAGCGCGGCGCGGCCGACGCCGAGCGCGACATCCGCGGCTTTGCGCTGAAGTTCTACACCGAGG
>CAYRIT010000187.1:0-2330 GCA_964424415.1 uncultured Hydrogenophaga sp. | reverse complement strand
CAAGAACGGCTGGGAAGACAAGCAGTACATCAACGACCGCGTCTACGGCATGGAGGCCATCAAGACCGAGGTGATGGCCAAGTGGACGCCCGACAAGGTGGAAGAGGCCTGCGGCGTGGGCGAGGCGCAGATGGCCAAGGTCGCCGAAATGATGGCAAAGAACCGGCCTTCCACGCTGGTGTGGTGCATGGGCCAGACCCAGCACTCGATCGGCAACGCCATGGTGCGCGCCTCTTGCATCGTGCAGCTGGCGCTGGGCAACGTGGGCAAGAGCGGTGGAGGCGCCAACATCTTCCGCGGCCACGACAACGTGCAGGGCGCGACCGACGTCGGGCCCAACCCGGACTCGCTGCCCGGCTACTACGGCCTGGCCGAAGGCTCCTGGAAACACTTCGCCAAGGTCTGGGGGGTGGAGTACGACTGGATCAAATCCCGCTACACCGGCGGCAACATCACCAAGCCCGGCATCACGGTCTCGCGCTGGATCGATGGCGTGCTGGAGAACAACGAACTGATCGACCAGGACTCCAACCTGCGTGGTGTGTTTTTCTGGGGCCATGCCCCCAACTCGCAGTCCCGCGGCCTGGAGATGAAGCGGGCGATGGACAAGCTCGACCTGCTGGTGGTGGTCGATCCGTATCCCTCGGCCACCGCGTCGATGGCGGCCATGCCCGGCAAACCGGAAGACCAGAACCCCGACCGCGCCGTGTACCTGCTGCCGGCGGCCACGCAGTTCGAGACCAGCGGCTCCGTGACCGCGTCCAACCGGTCCCTGCAGTGGCGCGAGCGGGTGATCGAGCCGCTGTGGGAGAGCCGCAGCGACCACATGATCATGCACCAGTTCGCCGAAAAACTCGGCTTTGGCGCCGAGCTCAGCAAGAACTACAAGATGCAGAAGGTCAAGGGCCTGGACGAGCCGGTGATCGAGGACATCCTGCGCGAAATCAACGCTTCGGTCTGGACCATTGGCTACACCGGCCAGAGCCCCGAGCGGCTCAAGGCCCACATGCGCAACATGGCGGCTTTCGACATCAAGACGCTCAAGTGCAAGGGCAAGGTGGTCGACAAAGAAACCGGCTACGACATGAGCGGCGACTATTTCGGGCTGCCCTGGCCGTGTTTTGGCACCGCGGCCATCAAGCATCCCGGCTCTCCCAACCTGTACGACACCTCCAAGCACGTGATGGATGGCGGCGGCAACTTCCGCGCCAACTTCGGTGTGGAGCGCGATGGTGTGAGCCTGCTGGCCGAAGACGGGTCCCATTCGCTGGGTGCCGAGATCACCACCGGCTACCCCGAGTTCGACCACGTGCTGCTCAAAAAGCTGGGCTGGTGGGGCGACCTCACCGCAACCGAGCAGGCGGCGGCCGAAGGCAAGAACTGGAAGACCGACCTCTCCGGCGGCATTCAGCGCGTGTGCATGGCACACGGTTGCCACCCGTTTGGCAACGCCAAAGCGCGTGCGGTGGTCTGGAACTTTCCCGACGCAGTGCCACAGCACCGCGAGCCGATTTACGGCATCCGTCCCGACCTGGTGGCGAAGTACCCGAGCCACGACGACCAGAAGTCCCGCTGGCGCATGCCCGTGCTCTACAAGTCGCTGCAGCAGAAAAACGTGGACGACAAGCTGTACGAGAAATTCCCGCTCATCATGACTTCTGGCCGTCTGGTCGAGTACGAGGGGGGTGGCGAGGAAACGCGTTCCAACCCCTGGCTGGCCGAGCTGCAGCAGGAAATGTTCGTCGAAATCCATCCGACCACCGCAGCCGCACGCGAGATTCGCCACGGCTCGCGCGTCTGGGTCAGCACGCCGACCGGCGCGCGCCTGAATGTGCAGGCGCTGGTGACCGAGCGCGTCGGACCCGACACCGTGTTCCTGCCGTTCCATTTCTCTGGCCGCTGGCAAGGCGCCGACATGAAAGCCTACTACCCGGACGGCGCGATGCCGGTGGTGCGGGGCGAGGCGGTGAACACCGGAACCACCTATGGCTACGACATCGTGACCATGATGCAAGAGACCAAGACCAGTGTCTGCAATGTGGAGAAGGCATGAACCCCACGATCATCGCTTCGTGTGATTCGCTGCCCACCGAACGGGTGCTTTCTGCCTTGGGGCGGCCCGGCGGTATCGAGACCCCCACGCTTGTCGCGGCGCGAACTGCGCTGCCCCCCAAGGGGATGATTTTTGCCTTGGGGCGGCCCGGCGGCAAAACCCACTGAACGGAGACAACAACATGGCACGAATGAAATTCATCTGTGATGCCGAGCGCTGCATCGAGTGCAATGGCTGCGTCACCGCCTGCAAGAACGAGCACGAGGTGCCCTGGGGC
>CAYRIT010000186.1:0-2382 GCA_964424415.1 uncultured Hydrogenophaga sp. | reverse complement strand
CAGCCCACCCCGGGCGCCACCAGCACGCAGGTGGCGTTGAACAAGGCATACAGCAACACGGTCTGGGCCAGGCTGAAACCCGAGTCATGCGCTTTGATCAGCAGAAAACCCAGGCTGAAGTAGGCCAGCGAAAACACACCGGCCGGTAGCAAAAACCGCTTGAAACCGGGGCTGAGCTGCTGCCAGTTCTGTCCCACCGATTCGCGCTGATGTGGCACGCCAGGCAGGTCCTTCACCCACCACAGCACCAGCACACTCAGCAGCGCCGGCACCACGGCCACCCAGAACAGCAGGCGGTAGGTGGCCGGCGACTCGCCGAGCCAGTCGATCAGGGCATAGGCCAGCAGCGGGCCGAGCACGGCACCCGCCTTGTCCAGCGCCTTGTGCACACCAAACGCGTAGCCGCGCGACGTGCCGGGCGCGATCGACGACAGCCAGGCGTCTCGCGGCGGTCCGCGAAAGCCTTTGCCCAGGCGTTCGATGACCCGAAACAGGCCCAGACCCAGCACCGTCTGGCTGATGAGCAGAATGGACTTGGCCAGGGTCGAGAAGCCGTAGCCGGCGATGGCAAACGACTTGCGCCGCCCGCTGCGGTCCGACAGCCAGCCTGCCAGGTAGTTCAGCGCCGATGCCGAAAAATCGGCCAGCCCCTCGATCAGGCCGAGCAGCGCGCTGGAGGCGCCGGCCACGGTGGTGAAGAACACCGCAAACACCGAGAAGATCATCTCCGAGCTGAGGTCGGTGAGAAAGCTCACCGCCCCCAGTTTCAGGATGTCCGGGTGCACACCACAGCGCTGGCGCGGCGCCGGTTCCGCCGCCGGGGCTGTGGCGGGCGGTGGGGCGCGATCGTCTGACATGTCGGTGTGTGAGATGTGACGCGCGGAGCGTGGCCACTCACTCGTGACGCAGCGCGTCGATCGGATCGAGGCGCGCGGCGCGGCGCGCCGGGAAGTAGCCAAACAGCACGCCGATGCCGGCCGAGAACACGAAACTCAGCAGATTGACACCCGGGTTGAAGACGTAGGGCACGTCCATCACCGCCGACAGCGCAATGGACGCCACGGTGGCCAGCACGATGCCGATCAGGCCACCGAGCGCGGCCAGCACCACCGCCTCGATCAGGAACTGCATCAGCACCTCGCGTTCCAGCGCACCGATCGCCAGGCGCAGGCCGATTTCGCGGGTGCGCTCGGTCACGCTGACCAGCATGATGTTCATGATGCCGATGCCGCCCACCAGCAGGCTGACCGCGGCCACCGCGCCCAGCAGCATGGTCAGCACGCGGGTGGTGCCCGAGAGGGTTTCGCCGAGCTGCTTGGTGTCGAGCACGTTGAAGTTGTCTTCCTCGCCACTGGCGAGCTTGCGCCGCTCGCGCATGAGCTGGGTCAGGCTGCTCTTGACCCGGTCGGCGTCGCTGCCGTCGTCCATGGACACCAGCAGCGTGTTGACGCGGGTGTTGCCGGTCAGGCGGCGTTGCAGGGTCTTGATCGGCACCAGCACCATGTCGTCCTGGTCGTTGCCGAACGCGCCCTGGCCCTTGGCGCCGAGCACGCCGACAATTTCGCAGGAAATCTGCTTCACGCGCAGCGCCTCGCCGAGCGCTTCGCGGTTGCCGAACAGCTCGCGCCGCACCGTCTCGCCGATCAGGCAGACGGCGGCGCCCGCGCGCAGCTCGTCGCTGCTGAACTCGCGCCCGCTGGCAATGGTCCAGTTGCCGATCTGCAACCACTCGTTGGTGCTGCCGGTGACCAGGCTGCTCCAGTTGCGGCCGTTGGCCACCAGGGTGGCGCTGGTGCGCGATTCGGGCGCGACCGCGGCCACCCCGCCGATCTGGCTGGCGATGGCTTCGGCATCTGCCACCTCGAACGACGGCCCGCCGCTGCCGCCGCTGCCCGGCCCCAGGCGCTGACCCGGGCGCACCTGCAGCAGGTTGGTGCCCAGACCGGCGATCTGGCTCTGGATCGCCTGCGTGGCGCCGTTGCCCAGGGTCACCATGGTGATCACCGCACTGACCCCGATCACGATGCCCAGCACGGTGAGGAAGGAGCGCATCAGGTTGCGCCGGATCGAGCGCAGCGCGAGCAGCAAGGTGTTAAGCCACATCGCTTCGCTCCTGCAAAGACGCTGCCTGGCTGAGCATGACCGGATGCGGGTTGCGCTCGTCGCTGGCCACCACACCGTCGACGAAGCGCACGATGCGCCGCGCCCAGGCCGCCATGTCGTGCTCGTGCGTGACCATCAGCACGGTGATGCCCAGGTCGGCGTTGAGGTGCCAGAGAAATTCCATGATCTCCTTGCTGCGCGCGGTGTCGAGGTTGCCGGTGGGTTCGTCGGCCAGCAGCACCGTGGGCTCGGTGACGATGGCGCGTGCGATCGCCACCC
>CAYRIT010000185.1:0-2387 GCA_964424415.1 uncultured Hydrogenophaga sp. | reverse complement strand
AGGCAGGGGTGGATTTGGTGGTTCGTCGCTCCTTGCGGGGTTGGGTTGAGCTGTTCCTGAACCGGTAGCTGTCATTGCCGGTCTCGACGATGTGACAGTGATGGGTGAACCGGTCCAGCAGGGCCGTGGTCATCTTCGCGTCCCCGAACACGCTGGCCCACTCTGAGAAGCTCAGGTTGGTGGTCACCAGCACGCTGGTTCGCTCGTAGAGCTTGCTGAGCAGGTGGAACAGCAGTGCTCCTCCGGCCTGGGAGAACGGCAGGTAGCCGAGTTCGTCCAGGATGACCATGTCGGTGTTGGCAAGGCCCTTGGCAAGATACCCGGCCTTGTTGAAGGCCTTCTCGGCCTCGAGCTGGTTGACCAGATCGACGGTGGAGAAGAACCGCACCCGCAGGCGATGATGCACGACGGCCTGGATGCCTATGGCGGTGGCCAGATGTGTTTTGCCGGTGCCGGGTCCGCCGACGAGCACGACGTTGTGGGCGCTGCGCAGGAACTGGCACTCGTGCAGTGTCTTGACCAGCGCGGCATCCACGCCACTGTGCTCGAACCGGAACCCGGCCAGATCACGGTGCGCCGGGAACCGCGCACCCTTGAGCTGATAGTTGACCGAGCGCACTTCACGCTCGGCGACCTCGGCCTTGATCAGGTCTTCCAGGATCGGCCGAGCCTGGGTGAACGCCGGACCCTGCTGGGCAGACAGGTCATCCACCGCATGGGCCATGCCGTAGAGCTTCAGGGACTTGAGAGAAAGGGCCAGGGCGTCAGCCGACATGGCGATCTCCCAGCAGGTGATCGTAGCGGTCCACGTTGGCTTCGGGTTCCTGTTGCAGGGCCAGGCGCGCCGGGGTGTGGATGGGCGCTGGCACATCGGCGGCCAGCAGCCGACTCAGCAGGTTCAGGATGTGCGGCTTGGAGACGGTGCCGGAGTCCAGCGCCAGCTCGACGGCGCACAGCACCGCCTGCTCGTCATGGCGCAGCACCAGGGCGAGGATCTCCACCATCTCCCGATCTCCGCCCGGGCGCTTGAGCAGCACCGACTGCAGGCGCCGCAGTCCTTCCGGGAACGTGGCAAAGGGGGCGCCATTGCGCAGCGCGCCGGGCTTGCGCTGGATGACGGCCAGATAATGGCGCCAGTCGTAGACGGTGCGAGCTGCGTTACTGCTGTGGTCGCGCGCAAACAGGCGCGCATGCTCGGCGATGATCTGCCCTTCGGCCACCACGACGAGCCGATCGGCATAGGCGCGCACGCTCACCGGCCGGTTGGCGAACGAGGCCGGGACGCTGTAGCGGTTGCGCTCGAAGGTGATCAGGCACGTGGGCGAGACGCGCTTGGTGTCCTCGACATAGCCATCGAACGGCGAAGGCGCAGGCATCAGGTGAGGCTGCTCCTCGGCCAGCACCTGGGCCACGGTGCGTTGCGGATGTTCCGGGTGCTGGATCTGGCTCCACAGGCCGATGCAGCGTCGCTGCAGCCAGTCATTGAGCGCCAGCAGATCCGGGAACCGGGGCACCTCGTGCCAGATGCGCGGTCGCGCATCCTGCACGTTCTTCTCGATCTGGCCCTTCTCCCATCCGGCGGCCGGGTTACAGAAGTCGGTCTCGAACAGGAAGTGACTGGCCATGGCCCGGAAGCGCACGTTGACGATGCGCTCCTTGCCGCGTCCGATCTTGTCCACCGCGGTCTTCATGTTGTCGTAGATGCCGCGCCGGGGTACGCCGCCAAAGACAGCGAAGGCGTGATTATGGGCGTCGAAGAGCATCTCGTGGCTCTGCTGTGGATAGGCCCGCAGCAGGAAAGCGCGGCTGTGGCACAGCTTGAACTGCGCCACGGAGAACTTGCAGCGTTCCCCGCCGATCACCGCCCAGTCCTCGCTCCAGTCGAACTGGAACGCCTCTCCAGGCGCGAATCTCAGCGGCACGAACGTGCCGCGGCTGGTGCGCTCGGCTTCTTGAAGCTGGCGCTGCCATGCGCGGGAAAAGGCCGCTACGCGGTCATAGGAACCCTCGTAGCCCAACGCCCGCAGATCGTTGTGCAGCTGGCGCCAGTTGCGCCGCTGCTTGCGGCCGCGTCCGGCCTCTCGCTCCAGCCAGCAGGCGAGCATGTCGGCAAACGGGTCGAGCTTGCTCGGACTCTTGCGCTGCGGGTAGACCGGCTCCACCACGCCACTGGCCAGGTACTTGCGGATCGTGTTCCGGGACAGCTTGGTGCGCCGGGCAATCTCGCGGATCGGCACCCCTTCGCGCAGGTGCCAGCGTCGTATAACACTCAATATCGCCACGTCGATCACTCCAGAAATCTCCTGCCCCAAAGAGCAGGACGGGGGTGTACACGTGGGTCAAAATTGGATGCAAATACCCGCTATAGGTGGGTCAGTTTTAGGCGC
>CAYRIT010000184.1:0-2398 GCA_964424415.1 uncultured Hydrogenophaga sp. | reverse complement strand
TGCAGCTTCACGTAGTCGTGGAAGCCCAGCGGCTTGAGCAGCCGCACCAGCGGGTGAAACTCTGAGCCCGTGGCGTCGATACGTTTTTGCGTGCGCGGGTGCGTGGACACGATCACGGGGAGCCGGTGGTCTTCCGCGAGCGCGTTCAGCACCGCCACCAGCTTGGTGAACGACTGCGGCGACTCAATGTTCTCTTCCCGGTGTGCACTCACCACAAAGTAGCCTTGCTCGGCCAGGCCCAGCCGCTGCAGCACATCAGACGCGTCGATACGCGGTCGGTAGTGCGTGAGCACCTCAAACATGGGGCTGCCGGTCTTGATGACCAGATCGGGCGGCAGGCCTTCGCGCAACAGGTAGTCGCGAGCGATATCGCTGTAGGTGAGGTTCACGTCGGCCGTGTGGTCCACGATGCGCCGGTTCGTCTCTTCTGGCACCCGCATGTCAAAACAGCGGTTGCCGGCTTCCATGTGGAAGATGGGAATCTTGCGCCGCTTGGCCGGGATCACCGCCAGGCAGCTGTTGGTGTCGCCCAGCACCAGCATGGCTTCGGGCCGTACCTCGGCCAGCACCTGGTCCACACCAATGATCAGGTTGCCAATGGTGTGTGCCGCGCTGGTGGCGTTGGTCGCGCTGTTCAAAAAATGATCGGGTTTGCGCACCCCCAGGTCGTCAAAAAAGACCTGGTTGAGTTCGTAGTCGTAGTTCTGGCCGGTGTGAACCAGTACATGGTCGCAGTGGGTATCCAGCTGGGCCAGGACCCGAGAGAGCCGAATGATCTCGGGCCGCGTGCCCACCACCGTCATGATTTTGAGTTTTTTCATGGCTTCACTTTCAGGGCGATGGTGTCGGGGCGATCGCGGTCAAAAATTTCGTTGGCCCACAGCATCACGATCAGTTCATCGCCACCCACGTTGGTGATGTTGTGCGTCCAGCCCGGCACCGTTTCCACAATCTGCGCTTCACCGCCCCGGGTCACCAGTTCGTGTGTCTCACCCGTGATGATGTGGCGGAAGCCGAAGTGCGCTGTGCCTTTGAGCACCAGGAATTTTTCGGTCTTGCTGTGGTGGTAGTGCTCACCTCGCGTTACGCCAGGGTGGGCAGTGAAGTAGGAGAACTGACCAGCATCTGGCGTCTTGAGCATTTCAACAAATTCGCCGCGCGCGTCCGCGTGACGTGGCACCGAGTAGGCAAACGCTCGCGTCGGCAGGTAGCTGATGTAGGTGCTGTAAAGGGCTCGTATCAGCCCCGTTCCAACACGTGGCGTCACCAGGGTGGCGCGGCTCTCGGCAAAACTGTGGACCGTCGCGGCCACTTCGGCCACGGTGGTGGTGTACACCGGCGCAACCTCGGCCAGTCCAGCTGGATCGGTGGTGCTGGGCGTCTGCAGGCAGTCCAGGAAAGCCTGCACCACATCGTCCACATGCACCAGGTTCAGTGGCGGCGCAGACTCGTTCACCGAAATCGGCAAACCGTGCGCTACGTTGTGGCAAAAGGTGGCCACCGCCGAGTTGTAGTTGGGCTTGGCCCATTTGCCAAACACGTTGGGCAGGCGAAAGACATGCACCGGTGCGCCAGAGTCCGCGCCATACGCCCGCACCGCCGCCTCGGCTGCCAGCTTGCTGCGGCCATACGGGTTGTCTTGTGCCGCCTGGGTGGAAGAAGTCAACACGAGGCGCGCCTTGCGGCCTGCGGCTGCCAGCGCCGCGCACACGGTTCGCGTCAGATCCGCGTTGCCGCTGGCGAAGTCCGACGGATCTTGCGGGCGGTTGACGCCAGCCAGATGAAAGACACAATCCGCCTGGGCCAGCGCCACGCGAAGCACATCTGTGGGCGTGGTTCGATTGATGGAAACCACATCGGTATGGCCCAACTCGCCCAGGCGGACGCGCAGGTTTTTGCCAATGAAACCATCAGCCCCGGTAACCACAATCTGCATGGCCGATCAGTCCTCGGCAACCGCGTGTTCGCCGCGCGCAATGCGTTGCATGAAGTCCAGCTTGAGCAAGAGCGCTTTCATACCGTCGACATCCAGCCGTGTGGTGTTGTGCGAGTTGTAGTCTTCACCGTGCGTGCTCTGGGTGATGCGGGCTTCACCCTGTTCCACAAACTTGGCGTAGTTCAAATCCCGGCCATCCGGAGGCACGCGGTAATACTGGCCCAAGTCTTCCGCACAGGCCATTTCTTCGCGGCTCAGCAAAGCCTCGTACAGCTTTTCACCATGTCGGGTGCCGATTTCACGCACTTCGTGATCAGGCGTCTTCATCAGCTCCAGAATCGCCTGCGTCAGCACCTTAACCGTGGCGGCTGGTGCCTTCTGCACGAACATGTCGCCGTTGCTGCCATGCCGAAAGGCATACAACACCAGTTCCACCGCGTCGTCCAGCGTCATCATGAAGCG
>CAYRIT010000183.1:0-2414 GCA_964424415.1 uncultured Hydrogenophaga sp. | reverse complement strand
GCCCATTTGGTGATGAACAGCGTGAACACCACGAACGCGCCAAACATGCCGATGGCGGTCCAGTTGGTGGGCTGCTTCTCGGCCTGGCCGAGGTCGGCACCGGCGGCCCAGGCCACCGCGGAGACGCCGAACAGCGCGAGCAGCGTCAGCAGGCGGCGGGAATTGTTTTGCAGGGTGTTCATTTGAAGGCCGCCTTGGTGACGGCGTCGGAGAGCGCGTCGAACTCGGTGTTCGCACGCCGGACGTAAATGGCGGTGATCACGATGGTGAAGACGATCACGCCAAAACCCACCGGGATGCCCAGGGTCATGACGCCCGTGCCCATGCGCTGCGCGAGGAACTCCTTGTCGAACGCGACCAGCACGATGAAGCCGTAGTAGACGACCATCATGGCCAGCGTGAGCCACCAGCCGTACCGCGAGCGCTTGGCTTTGAGCAGGTGGTAGTTGGGGTCGTCCAGAATTCGTTGGATCGGGTCGTCTTTCACGGCGTCTCCTTGGTCGTTTTCACCCGGAAATCGGGTCAGAGCAAGCGTAAAAATGTGCTCTTACCAAGGACTGACCCGAGCCTTATCAAAGGCTTAACGCAGCTTGCCGGATGCTGACAAACACCCGCCAGCGCGCGCCACCAAACGCCCATCCAAGTGGGCACACCGCAGGGATTTTTCATAGGCAAACCGATCTTTTTGGGGTCGATTTGCTAGGGCTTACCCTCGGTTTGAATGCGCGTGCCGTCGGGTGAAATTTTTCTGTAAGAAACCGTTAGCAAAGTCCGCCCGGTAATGCCAAGGACCAAGGGGTCGGGGCATGCAAAGCGTGGCGGTTCACCCCGCCAAAACAGCAAAAGCATCACATTGAGGAGATGACTTTCATGTCGAGTGACAACAACGCAAAGGCCTACTGGTCGGCCACCCTGGGTCTGCTGACCAAGGTGCTGGTCATCTGGTTCCTGGTCTCGTACGGCGCGGGCATCCTGTTCGCCCCCTGGCTCAACAGCTTCCACATCGGTGGCTATCCCGTGGGTTTCTTTTTTGCACAGCAAGGCTCCATCTACATCTTCATTGCCTTGATCTTCTGGTACGCGCACCAGATGGGCAAGATCGACCGCAAGTTCGGCATGCAAGAAGACTGATCACAAGGACACACCATGTCACTTCAATTCACCATTTACCTGTTTGTCGGACTCAGCTTCGCGCTGTATCTCGGCATCGCCTTCTGGGCGCGTGCGGGCAGCACCTCCGAGTTCTACGTTGCCGGCGGCGGGGTGCACCCGATCACCAACGGCATGGCCACCGCAGCCGACTGGATGTCGGCCGCGTCCTTCATCTCCATGGCCGGCCTGATTTCCAACATGGGTTACGGCGGCGCCGTGTTCCTGATGGGCTGGACCGGCGGCTACGTGCTGCTGGCCATGCTGCTGGCACCGTACCTGCGCAAGTTCGGCAAGTTCACCGTGCCCCAGTTCATCGGTGACCGCTTCTATTCGCAGGCAGCGCGCAACGTGGCCGTTCTGTGCCTGCTGATTGCGTCGCTCACCTACATCATTGGTCAGATGACCGGTGTGGGCGTGACCTTCGCCCGCTTCCTGGGTGTCTCCAACGCCCAGGGCATCTACATCGGCATGGCGATCGTGTTCGCCTACGCGGTGTTCGGCGGCATGAAGGGCATCACCTACACCCAGGTGGCGCAGTACGTCGTGCTGATCCTGGCCTACCTGGTGCCGGCCTTCTTCATCTCGCTGAACCTGACGGGTAGTTTCTTCCCGCAAATGGGTCTGGGCGCGTCGCTGGCCGGTACCGATGTGTCGCTGCTGTCCAAGCTGGACCAGGTGGTGACCGATCTGGGCTTTGGCCGATACACCACGACCAGCGCGGGCTCCATGCTGAACATGTTCTTCTACACCTTGACGCTGATGATCGGTACCGCCGGTCTGCCCCACGTGATCGTGCGCTTCTTCACCGTGCCCACGGTGGCGGGCGCTCGCGCCTCTGCTGGCTGGGCTCTGGTGTTCATCGCCCTGCTGTACACCACCGCGCCTGCGGTGGGTGCCATGGCCAAGCTGAACCTGCACGGTACGGTCAACGCCGCGGTGGGTCTGCACGAGAACGCCGACGGTGGTATCGGTGTGACGCCTGAAGTGGTGAAAGCCAATGGCGATCTGTATGCCGCCGAAGCCAGCCTGCTCTACGAGAAGCGTCCGGCCTGGATGAAGCGCTGGGAACAGACCGGCCTGCTGAAGTGGGAAGACAAGAACGGCGACGGCCGCATCCAGTACTACAACGACAAGACCAAGAACGAAGCCGCCAAAGGCAAGGCCGAAGCGGCTGGCTGGAAGGGCAACGAGCTGACCGTGAACGCCGACATCATCGTGCTGGCCAACCCGGAAATCGCCTTGCTGCCCAACTGGGTGATCGC
>CAYRIT010000182.1:0-2526 GCA_964424415.1 uncultured Hydrogenophaga sp. | reverse complement strand
GCCGCGCCAGGCGCCCCACCAACAGCACCAGCCCGAGGGCCAGCGCGATGACGGCGGCCATCGCCGCCGATGCCAGCGTGCCCAGCAGGCCTTTGGCCAGGAAGGCCCAGGTCGTCGGCCAGGCGAAGAATTCCCAGAACCGGGCATCGAGCTGGCCTGCGGCATGGAACCGGAACACGATACCCAAAGCCAGCAGGAGCAGCACGGCCGCTGCGACCACGCTCACCGACCGTATGACGGTCTCGGACCGGGGGCTGAGATCACCAAACAGAATGTCTTCCAGAGGGCGGCTCATCGCAGTATCCGCACCTTCTTTTCCAGGGTGGCGCCAGCCCAGGCGATGAGCAACCCCGTCGCCACGTACATCGCAGCGGCCACCGCGAACGCGGGAATGCCGGCCGCGGAGTCGTTGGCGATTTTGGACACGAGCGCGGTGAGCTCCCGGCCCGGAAACGGCACCTGCGACGCCAGCGAGGTCGATAACATCAGCGCAATGAGCAGCGAGGTCATCGGCTGCACCACTGCGCGCAGCGCCTGCGGCAACACCAAGGCAGAGATGATGCGCATCGGCCGCATGCCCAGACTGAGTGCCGCCTCAATCTGGCCGCCGTCGATGGTGTTGATGCCCGAGCGCAGGTAGTCCGCCGTGAACGCGGAGCAGACCAGCGTCAACGTCAGGATCACGCTGGGCTCATAGTCGATCAGGACGTTGAGATCGGGCAGCGCGAACACGATGAAGATCAGCAGCGCTACGCTGGGGATGTTGCGGAAGATCTCGACGTAGACGGTCAGGACGAAACGCAGCGGCGGCAGCGGGAAAAGTCGAAGCACCGTCACCACCATGCCCAGCACGAAGCCTGGCACAAACGACACGGCTGTGAGCTTCCAGGTCAGCAAAAGGGCCTGCCCGAAAGCAGGCCCATAGTCGGCCAGGAGCCTGGAAACACTGTCCATCGCTTATGGGAGGGCGGGCGGCGTCGGCACGGCTGTGCTGCCGGTGCGCTGGCCGATGGATATGGTCCAAAGTTTGGCCCAGGTGCCGTCGGCTTCCAGCTTCTTCAGGAAGGCATTGACGAAGGCCACGCCGTCCGATCCCTTGGGCAGTCCGACGCCGTAGGGATCTTGAGCACCAAAGGGCGCGCCCGCCAGCTGCGCGTCGCCGGTTCCGAGGCTCAGGGCGTTGAGCAGCAGCGTGTGGTCGGTCACGTAGGCGTCCACGCGTCCCTGGCGCAGTCCGTCGAGGGCTTCCTGGTGCGTCTGGAACTCTTGTACGACAGCCTTGGGCGCGTACTGCGCCAGGATCGCGGGTCCGGTGGAGCCCGCTTGCGTGGCGACCTTTTTACCGGCCAGATCGTTGTACGACTGGATCGTCTTGTTGTTTGCCTTGACCAGCACCCCGGCCTGCGAGGTGTAGTAGGGACCGGCGAACGAGATTTTCTCGGCGCGGGCGGGGGTGATGGAGTAGGTGGCGAACACCATGTCCACCTGGTCGTTGATGAGCACCTGTTCGCGCGTGGACGAGGTCACCTGCGTGAACTGGTACTTGGTCCCATCGCCCAGGATGTAGCGCGTGATGAGTTGGGCCAGACCGGCGTCGAAGCCGCGGATCCTGCCGTCCTTCTCGTTGAGCAGCGAGAAGAGATTCGAGGTTTGCGTGCCGCCGAGGCGCAGCGTGCCGGCCTGCTTGATCTTGCTGGCCCAGGCGCTCGATGCGATGGTCGCAGCGTCGGCGACGGGGCCCTGCGCGACCAGCGCGTCAAACGCAGCTGTATTGATGGGAGTGCCCTGTGCGAAAAGCGACCCACCGGTCGAGATCGCCAGTGCCACCACAGTGGATTTCAGAATGGATTTGATTGACATGCAATTCCCTTGGATGGTGTGAGACGAAAACCAATATATAGCAGTTGTGGAATGCGCGGACTGGACAGTCCTACATGGTCTGCACAGGCTTTTGCAGAAGGCTCCGGGATGCGTTGCGCGTGCAGCGCGCCCATGGACTTGGATGAGTGGGCTGCTGCAGCTTGAACTGTGCACCGTACGCGCTGCGCTTGGGGCGCAACCCGCCGATGCCGTGCAGGCGGTAGTGGCTCCCCCAGGTGCGGATCTTCTTATCAGGCACTGACCACTGCCGCGCCAGCAGCTTCGCTCCGCCTTCGCCTGCCAGAAAGCTCTCGACTATCTGGAGCTTGAACTCTGTTTGGTACTGCTTCATGAAACCCAGGGTGCATGTTCAGCTTCTCGACCATGATGGTCCTGGCCATGGCGCGAAAGCCGTGCGGCGTCATGTCGTCATTGCTGTATCCCATGCGCCGCAGCGCCACGCGCAGGGTGTTTTCACTCATGGGTCGCTGCGCGCTGACCAGGCTCGGAAAGACGTAGGGTGAATGTCCGGTGAGGGGGAACAACTCGCGCAGCAGTGCCACGGCCTGAGGGGGCAGGGGAACCAGATGCGGACGGCCATTGAGCTTGCCGTAGTCGGCCCTGAAATATTCATTTCAAGCCACTAACCGGCGCGGCGTTGACCCG
>CAYRIT010000181.1:0-2577 GCA_964424415.1 uncultured Hydrogenophaga sp. | reverse complement strand
CTCGCCATCCTCGGTCTGGGCTACGTGGGCCTGCCCCTGGCGGCGGAGTTCGGCAAGCTGCGCCCGGTGCTGGGTTTTGACATCAATGCCGCGCGCGTGGCCGAGTTGCAGGCCGGACAAGACCACACGCTGGAGGTGAGCCCCGAAGAACTCAAGCAAGCGGCCCAGTTGCGCTTCTCTGCCGACCCGGCCGATCTCAAGGCCTGCACCGTCTTCATCGTCACCGTCCCCACGCCCATCGACGAACACAAGCAACCCGACCTGACGCCGCTCGTCAAGGCCAGCGAAACCATTGGCAAGGCGCTCAAACCCGGCGACATCGTCATCTACGAGTCCACCGTCTACCCCGGCGCCACCGAAGAGGTGTGTGTGCCGGTGCTGGAGAAAACCTCCGGCCTCACGTTCAACACCGATTTCTTCGCCGGCTACAGCCCCGAGCGCATCAACCCCGGCGACAAGGAACACCGGGTGACCACCATCAAGAAGGTCACCAGCGGCTCCACGCCCGAGGTGGCGGCCCGGGTGGACGCGCTGTACCGCGAGATCATCACCGCCGGCACCCATCTGGCGCCCAGCATCCGCGTGGCCGAAGCGGCCAAGGTGATCGAGAACACCCAGCGCGATGTGAACATTGCGCTGATCAACGAGCTGGCCATCATCTTCAACCGCCTGGGGCTGGACACCGAGGCGGTGCTGCAGGCGGCAGGCACCAAGTGGAACTTCCTGCCGTTTCGCCCCGGCCTGGTGGGCGGGCACTGCATTGGCGTGGACCCGTACTACCTCACCCACAAGGCGCAGAGCATCGGCTACCACCCCGAGATCATCCTGGCCGGGCGCCGGCTGAACGACAGCATGGGCGCCTATGTGGTCACGCAGCTGGTCAAGCAGATGACCAAGCAGCGCATCCATGTGCAGGGTGCGCGGGTGCTGGTGATGGGCCTGACCTTCAAGGAAAACTGCCCCGATCTGCGCAACACCAAGGTGGTGGACATCGTGCGCGAGCTGGCCGAATACGAGGTGGCCGCCGAGGTCTACGACCCCTGGGTCAACCCGGCCGAGGCGCAGCACGAATACGGCTTTGCCACCATCGCCCAACCCGAGCCGGGCGCCTACGACGCGATCATCGTGACGGTGGCGCACCAGCAGTTCAAGGCCATGGGCGTAAATGCCCTTCGCGCGCTGGGCAAGCCCGAGCATGTGCTGTTTGATCTGAAATACATCCTGGGGCCAACCGAGGCTGACATCCGCCTGTGAGCGCAACGAATAGCCTGATGAAAAGCACCTCATGACCACCGCCTACGAACAGCTCAAACAAACGCTGCCCCAGACGCCGCAGATCTGGCTGGTCACCGGCGTGGCCGGCTTCATCGGCAGCAACCTGCTCGAGACCCTGCTCAAGCTGGGCCAGACCGTGGTGGGCCTGGACAACTTCGCCACCGGCCACCAACGCAACCTCGACGAAGTGCAAACCCTGGTGAGCCCCGAGCAATGGGCGCGCTTTCGGTTCATCGAGGGCGATATCCGTGTGCTGGAGACTTGCCAGCAAGCTTGCGCCGGGGTTGACCATGTGTTGCACCAGGCGGCGCTGGGCTCGGTGCCGCGCTCGATCAACGACCCGATCACCACCAACGGCACCAACATCGGCGGCTTTCTGAACATGCTGGTGGCCGCGCGCGATGCGAGCGTGAAAAGCTTCACCTACGCGGCATCAAGTTCCACCTACGGCGACCACCCGGGCCTGCCCAAGGTGGAAGACGTGATCGGCAAGCCGCTCTCGCCCTACGCGGTGACCAAATACGTCAACGAGCTGTATGCCGACGTGTTCGCCCGCTGCTACGGCTTTCACACCATTGGCCTGCGCTACTTCAACGTCTTTGGCCGCCGCCAAGACCCCGAAGGCGCCTACGCTGCGGTGATCCCGAAATGGACCGCTGCCCTGCTGCAAGGCGAGCCGGTGTTCATCAACGGCGACGGCGAGACCAGCCGGGACTTTTGTTATGTGGACAACGCGGTGCAGGCCAACCTGCTGGCGGCCACCACCCAAAATCCCGAGGCGAAGAATCAGGTTTACAACGTGGCGGTGGGCGATCGGACCACGCTGAACGACTTGTACAAGCACCTGCAAACCATCCTCTCGGCGGATCGCGCCGAGGTGAAAACCGCTCAGCCCACCTACCGCGACTTCCGCGCCGGCGACGTGCGCCACAGCCAGGCCGATGTTTCCAAAGCCAGCAAGCGGCTGGGTTATCAGCCTACGCACCGGCTGGGCGAGGGGTTGGTGGAGGCTTGTACGTGGTACACATTAACTCAATAGTCAATCCAAAGACGCCGTTCATCCGAGCGAATGATTTACAAAATCCCTATTTTGTACCTATTTTTAGATATATTTTTGCACATCAATTTTTAAAAATATATTTTGTTAAAATGGAAATTGTGCTGACTTCCCTTATCTTGACAAAACCCGCTTTTTTTATGCCTGCCACAGAAGACCTATTTCCTGGCGCGCATGAAATGATAGTTCTTTGATAGCCTCTTCGGAACATTTCTTTGTTGCAATAATTAATAGCGTAAGGATAG
>CAYRIT010000180.1:0-2607 GCA_964424415.1 uncultured Hydrogenophaga sp. | reverse complement strand
GCTGACCGTCGAGTGCCGACCTGTCGGCACAACGCGGGTCCATCCCGTCGTCGCGATCCGGACGATATCGACATGCCGGACTGAAGTCCGGCCTATGGTCTGTTGGGTAATTCGGGTCCATGGGGCGGGCGGCACGGAGGAACATTGATGCAGTTCGACACCTGGCTCTTCTACCTTGCCGCTGCGGTGGGCCTGTCGCTGTCGCCCGGCCCGAACGGGCTGCTTGCCCTCACGCATGGTGCATTGCATGGCCGGCGCAAGACGCTGTTCACCATCTCTGGCGGCGCGCTGGGCTTCGTCTTCATCATCGCCCTGTCGATGTTCGGCATCGGCGCGCTGATCAAATCGTCCGCCGGCTGGCTCGGCGCCTTGAAGTGGATTGGTGGCGCGTACCTCGTCTGGCTTGGCGTACAGGTCTGGCGCTCGCCGCCGCTGGCGGTCGAACTGAACGGCGGGTCGTCCCAGGCGAGACCCGGGTCGCTGTTTCGTCAGGGCGCCCTGTCTGCGGCCACGAATCCGAAGGGCCTCCTGTTCTTCAGCGCGTTCCTGCCGCAGTTCATCGATCCTGGCCGAAGCCTGGTGATCCAGTTCACGATCATGGCGGCAAGTTTCGTGGTCATCGAGATTGTTGCCGAGTATGCGCTGGCCAGTGCGGCAAACCGCGTTCGCCCGTGGCTGACCCGGGTTGGCAGGCGATTCAACCGGGTGTGCGGCGGGGTGTTTGCGGTCATTGGCGTGGCATTGCCCTTGCGCATGTGACGCCTGCAGGCGCGCAGTCTCGCATGAGTTCGATCTGTATCGATGGCAGCCACGGCGAGGGTGGCGGCCAACTCGCGCGCATGGCGGTGGCCTTGGCAGCGATCACCGGCCGGACGCTGCACCTGACCAACATCCGAGCCGGGCGCGCCAGGCCGGGCCTGCTGGCCCAGCACCTCGCCGCGCTCAAGGCGGTGGCGACACTCAGCAGCGGTGAACTCAGTGGTGCCGAACCGGGCACCCGCGAGATCCGCTTCCGGCCGGGGTCCATCCGTGGCGGCGACTACCGTTTCGAGGTCGGTACGGCCGGCAGCATTGCGCTGGTGTTGCAGGCGGTGCTGCCGGTTGCGCTGCACGCCGATGTGCCCTGTCGGTTCGCTGTAACCGGCGGCACCGACGTCAAGGGCGCGCCGACGTGGGACTACGTGCAGCGGGTCTTTCTGCCCTGGCTCGCGCGCCTGGGTGTTGAGGTGCAGATCGAGTCGGTGCGCCACGGCTACTACCCACGTGGTGGCGGCGAGATATGTCTGACGCTCGCGCCGTGCCGCCACCTGAAACCCCTGATGCTCGATACCGCAGGATGCCTGCGTGACATCCGCGGCATGGCCCACGTCGCCCGCCTGCCGCTGCACATCCCGCAGCGCATGGCCGCCAGCGCCCGTGCTGCCCTCGCTGATTTCGGCCCGGTGGCCATCGAAGCGCGGGTCGTGGAGGAACCGGAGGCCTGCGGCACGGGTGGCGCGCTGACGCTGGTGGCGGAGACCGAACACAGCTTGCTTGGGGCCGCCACCGTGGCCGAGCGTGGCGTGCCGGCCGAGCGCCTGGGCGAGGCGGCGGCCGCGGCCTTGCGTGCGGAAGTGCGGAGCGGTGCGGCGCTGGATGTTCATGCCGCCGATCAACTGCTCGTCTATCTGGCCCAGGCTGAAGGCGTTTCCCGCTTTACCGTGCGCGAACTGAGCCTGCACGCGCGGACCGCGATCTGGGTGACGGGACAGTTTCTGCCGGTCGGGTTCGACGTGTCGCACGGACAAGGGCTGGACCGCGTGACGGTTCTTCCCCGCAATAACGAGATCGGGGCATGTCGCAACTGCTGAGGAAATCGCTGAACACCCTCGCCGAAAGTGCGCTGACGCTGACGCCGCTGGCTGCGGTGCTGCTCGGCTTTTCGTTCGCCTTCGGTGCGGCGTTGCCGGCGCCGGGCGAACTGCTGTACGGCGGTGTGGTGCTCGTGCTGGGCCTCACCCTGGTGGTCAAGGGTCTCGAACTCACCCTGTTTCCGCTCGCCGAAGGCATCGCCCATGACTTCGTCAGCAAGGGCAGTCTGCGCGGACTGCTGGCTTTCGGCTTGACGCTGGGTTTCGGTGCCACGGTCGCGGAACCGGCGCTGGCGGCGGTGGCCGGCGCGGCGGCGCGCAGCGCGGTGGCGCAGGCACACATTCAGGAAGCCGAGGCCGCGGCCTTCGCCTGGGGGCTGCGGCTGGCGACGGCGTCGGGCATCGCGCTTGGCGTGGCGCTGGGCATTCTGCGCATCGTGCGCGGCTGGTCCCTGCCGCGCCTGCTGGTGGGGCTGTTGCTGCCCCTGCTGCCGCTTTCGCAAATGGTGCCCGCGCCGGTTGCCACGTTGGCCTTCGACATGGGGATCTCCGCCATGTCCACGCTTGCGGTGCCGGTGGTCGTGGCTCTGGGCATTGGCCTGGCCGGGAGCCTGGGGCGCCGTTCGGCGCTGGCCGACGGCTTCGGTATGGCCGCTCCTGCCTTGCTCGTGCCGCCCCTGTGCGTATTGCTGTGGGGCTGGATGCGATGATCCTAAAAACCGCAGTTGACCGCTCCATTCTCTTACGGACATCGTAT
>CAYRIT010000179.1:0-2629 GCA_964424415.1 uncultured Hydrogenophaga sp. | reverse complement strand
TCGAAACCAGCCAACAGGCCATTGCCATGGCCAGCAGTTACCACCGGGATGCGGTCGCCCGGTTCTCCAGCGGTGAGCCACTGCTCTACGACTGGGATCGCGACCAGTAAGGGCCAACCCCGCGTGATGCGCAAGCCCATCGGGCGCCGCCACAACCTCCCTCCATTTCGAGAAAGCATTTCATGACAAACCAGGTATTTGTTGCAGGCGTCGGCATGATTCCGTTCGCCAAGCCCGGCGCCAGTGAAAACTACGACGTGATGGCCGCCCAAGCGGTCACCCAGGCGCTCAAGGACGCCGGCATCGACTACGCGGATGTGCAGGAGGCCTACGCCGGTTATGTCTTCGGCGACTCGACCTGCGGCCAGAAGGCGCTCTACAAGGTGGGCATGACCGGCATCCCGATCGTCAACGTCAACAACAACTGTTCCACCGGCTCGACCGCGCTCTACCTGGCCCGCCAGGCCGTGCGCAGCGGCATGGCCGACTGTGTGCTGGCGGTTGGCTTTGAGCAAATGCAGTCCGGCGCGCTCAATTCGTTCTGGAACGACCGGCCTGCCGCGGCCGGGGACTTTCGGGCCCTTGCCGAGGAGTTGGTCGGTCAGCCCGATCTGGCAGGTGCTTTGCGCTCCTTTGGTGGTGCCGGTTATGCCCACATGCAGAAATACGGCACCAAGATGGAAACCTTTGCGCGCATCCGTGCCAAGGCCAGCCAGCATGCTGCGAACAATCCGCTGGCGCTGTTCCGCAACATCGTGTCAACCGAAGACGTGATGAACGGCCCGGTGATGTGGGAAGGGGTGATGACCAAACTGATGGCCTGCCCACCGACTTGCGGGGCGGCGGCGGCCATCGTCGTCTCCGAAGACTTTGCCCGCAAGCGCGGTCTGCGAACCGATGTGCGCATCGCCGGTCAGGCCTTGACCACCGACTTCCCAAGCACCTTCGAGTCGCGCGACATGATCCGCCTGGTGGGTTTTGACATGGCCAAAGCCGCTGCGCACCAGGCTTATGAGCAAGCCGGCATTGGTCCAGAGGACGTCGACGTGGTCGAGCTGCACGACTGCTTTGCACACAACGAGCTGATCAGCTACGAAGCCCTGGGCCTGTGCCCGGAAGGTGGTGCCGAGAAGTTTGTGGTGGATGGCGACAACACCTATGGCGGGCGCTATGTCACGAATCCCTCCGGCGGCCTGCTGTCCAAAGGCCACCCGCTGGGCGCCACCGGCCTGGCCCAGTGTTACGAACTGACGCACCAGCTGCGGGGCAGCGCGGACCAGCGTCAGGTCAAGGACGCCCGGATTGCGCTGCAGCACAACCTGGGCCTGGGCGGCGCGTGTGTGGTCACGGTCTACCAGGCGCACTGAGCCGTCGCAGTTTTTCCGGAGACCGCAGATGATCGACAAAAAACACATCGGGACGCGCTTCCCGCTCCACCAGGCGACCGTCGAGGCCGGGCAGTTGCGCTTCTTTGCCAAGGCCACCGGCGAGACCAATCCGGTCTATGTCGACCCGACTGCGGCCCAGGCGGCGGGCCACCCGGACTTGCCGGTGCCCCCCACCTTCCTGTTCTCCATGGAGCTGTCGCGCCCGGCGAGCAGCTGGCGCGAGGACATGGGCATCGAGTTGGCGCGTGTCCTGCACGGCGAGCAATCTTTCACTTACCACCGCATGGCCTACGCCGGCGATGTCCTGAGCTTCGATTGTCATGTGGCCGACATCTATCAGAAAAAGGGCGGCGCGCTGGACTTCCTGGTGCGCGAAACGCGGGTCACCAACCAGCGCGGCGAACACGTGGCCGACCTGCGCAATGTGCTGGTTCAACGCAATGCCTGAGGCTTCTCCAAGATGAACCCCATCGATCCCCAGACCCTGGTTGTTGGCGCCACGTTGCCGCCGCTGACCCTGGCACCGATCAACCGCACCACCCTGGCGCTGTTCTGTGGCGCCTCGGGTGACCACAACCCGATCCACATCGATCTCGACTTTGCCCGGCGCGCCGGCATGCCCGATGTGTTTGCACACGGCATGTTGTCGATGGCCTATCTGGCCCGGTTGCTGACCGCGTGGGTTGACCAGCGCCAGCTGCGCCAGTTCAGCGCCCGCTTTGCCGGCATCACCCACCTCGGTCACCAGATCACCTGCACCGGACGGGTCGTCGAGCAGATCGAGGTCGATGGCGAGCGGCGCGTCAGGGTGGCGGTGCAAACCGCCAACCAGCACGGCGAAGTGAAGATTCTCGGCGAGGCGCAGATTGCTCTGTGACCGCTCGGGGACCCACCCATCAACCCATTAATCAGTCAACGGGAACAAACATGAAAAAACTGGAAGGCAAAGTTGCCCTCGTCACCGGATCGGGCCGGGGCATCGGTCAGGCCATTGCGCTCAAACTGGCCAGCGAAGGCGCGCGCCTGGTCATCAACGACCTCGATGCCGATCCGGCACACGCGACGGTGGAACTGCTGAAGGCCCAGGGCGTCGACGCCGTGGCCTGTGTCGGCAGTGTGACGGCACCGGATTTTGCCGAGCGTTACATCAAAACCGCGATGGACCATTTCAAGGGCATCGACATCATCGTCAACAACGCCGGCTACACCTGGGACAACGTGATCCAGAAGATGACCGACGA
>CAYRIT010000178.1:0-2655 GCA_964424415.1 uncultured Hydrogenophaga sp. | reverse complement strand
GATGAACTGCTTGAGCATCTGCTCGGTGACGGTGAAGTCGGCGATCACGCCGTCTTTCATCGGGCGAATCGCCTCGATGTTGCCCGGTACCTTGCCCAACATGGCCTTGGCTTCCTTGCCCACCGCCTGGATGGTTTTTTTGCCCTGGGGACCACCTTCGTGGCGGATCGACACCACCGACGGCTCGTCGAGCACGATGCCCTTGCCGCGGACGTAGATCAGGGTGTTGGCGGTGCCAAGGTCGATGGCCAGATCGGTCGAAAATTGCCGACGGAACGCTTCAAACATGTAAAAAAATCCTTGGGCACGCCGCGCAGGCCGCTGCGCTCATCACCGGAAAAGGGGGCCGGCAAAGGGCCGGCGGTGGGTTCTAAGTGTTTGATTCCATGACAAAAAGCGCGGGCGACCGGCGTTTGCCATCAAACCTTGGATAATAACGTATCGCCTGTGCACGACCGTGCTCTTATTGGAGCCGATCGGTCTATTTACAACCCGTTTCAGGCGCGTTTGTGCCCCTTGCGGCGCCAAGTTCTCCTTCTCCCATCCCCCTCATGTCACTCACCCTCACCGACATCGGGCGCATCGCCAAGCTGGCGCGTCTGGAACTCTCCGAACCGCAGAGCGCGCGCATGCTGGGCCAGCTCAATGGTTTTTTTGACATCGTCGAGCAAATGAATGCGGTCGACACCACCGGTGTCGAGCCGCTGGCCCACCCCGCTGCGGTGATCGATCATGTCAGCCTGCGCCTGCGCCCCGACGTGGTGAGCGAGCCCAACCAGCGCGAGGCCAATCAGCGCAGCGCACCTGCGGTGGAGCGTGGCCTGTTCCTGGTGCCGAAGGTGATCGAATGACAGATTTGCATCAACTTGGTGTGGCCGAACTGGCCGCTGCCATCGCCAACAAAAAGACTTCCGCCACCGAGGCGGCGAAGGTCTTGCTCGCCCGCGCGAGACAACACGAGGCACTCGGCGCCTACCTCGCCTTCAACGAAGACGCCACGCTGGCACAAGCCCGAGCCGCCGACGCCCGCCTCGCCGCCGGCGAGCGCGGCCCGCTGCTCGGTGTGCCGCTGGCGCACAAAGACATTTTTGTCACCACCGACTTCCCCACCACCGCCGGTTCGAAGATGCTGGCCGGTTACCAGAGCCCGTTCAACGCCACCGTGGTGCAGCGTCTGGCCGACGCCGGTGCGGTGACCCTGGGCAAGCTCAACTGCGACGAGTTCGCCATGGGTGGCAGCAACGAGAACTCGGCCTATGCGCCGGCCCACAACCCCTGGGATGTGAGCCGCGTGCCCGGTGGCTCCTCGGGTGGCAGCGCCGCCGCCGTGGCCGCGCGCCTGGTGCCCGCTGCCACCGGCACCGACACCGGCGGCTCGATCCGCCAGCCCGCCAGTTTCACCGGCATCACCGGCATCAAGCCCACCTACGGCCGCTGCTCGCGATACGGCATGGTCGCGTTTGCTTCCAGCCTGGATCAGGCTGGCCCGATGGCGCGCAGCGCCGCCGACTGCGCGCTCTTGCTCAGCGCCATGGCCGGGCCAGACATCGACCGAGATTCCACCAGCCTGGACCACCCGGCCGAGGACTACAGCACGGCCTTGGTCACGGCGCGCGAAGGATCCAGCGCCGCGCAGCCGCTCAACGGCCTTCGCATCGGTTTGCCGAAAGAGTTCTATGGCGCTGGCTGTGCCCCCGACGTGATCGCTGCGGTCCGTGCCGCGCTGGCCGAATACGAAAAACTCGGTGCCACGCTGGTCGACATCTCGCTGCCGCGTACCGAGCTCTCCATCCCCGTCTACTACATCATTGCGCCGGCCGAAGCCTCCTCCAACCTCAGCCGTTTCGACGGTGTGAAGTTCGGCCACCGCGCCGCGCAATACGCCGACCTGGCCGACATGTACCAGAAGACGCGCAGCGAAGGTTTCGGCCCCGAGGTACAGCGTCGCATCATGATCGGCACCTATGTGCTCAGCCATGGTTACTACGACGCGTATTACCTCAAGGCGCAACAGATCCGCCGCCTCATTGCGCAAGATTTCCAGCAGGCCTTCACGCAGTGCGACGTGATCGCCGGTCCCGTGGCGCCCACCGTGGCCTGGAAGATCGGCGAAAAAGGCGACGACCCGCTGGCCAACTACCTGGCCGACATCTACACCCTGTCCACCTCGCTGGCCGGCCTGCCCGGCATGAGCGTGCCGGCTGGCTTTGGCGCCGGCGGTTTGCCGGTGGGGCTGCAGCTGGTGGGCAACTATTTCAAAGAGGGCGAATTGCTGCACACAGCACACGCGTTCCAGCAGGCGACCGACTGGCACCAGAAGACGCCTGGGGGCTTCTGATCATGAGCAACACCAACCACAAGTCGCTTCTGGTGCAAGGCTACGAGGTCGTGATCGGCTTCGAGACCCACACCCAGCTCGCCACGCAATCCAAGATCTTCAGCCGCGCGGCCACCGCCTTTGGTGCCGAACCCAACACGCAGGCCTGTGCGGTCGATCTCGCGCTGCCAGGCACGCTGCCGGTGATGAACCGCGAGGCGGTGGCACACGCGATCCGCCTGGGTCTCGCGCTGGGCTCGCACATCGCCGAGCACAGCGTGTTTGCGCGCAAGAACTACTTCTATCCCGACCTGCCCAAGGGCTACCAGATCAGCCAG
>CAYRIT010000177.1:0-2661 GCA_964424415.1 uncultured Hydrogenophaga sp. | reverse complement strand
GAGGCGGGCCTGGTGCTCACCGGCTGGGAAGTCAAGGCGCTGCGGGCCGGCAAGGCGCAGCTGACCGATGGCTACGTGGTGATCCGCAGCGGCGAGCTGTTCGTGGTCGGCTGCCAGATCAATCCCCTGGGCACGGCCAGCAGCCACGTGCGTCCGGACGCGGTGCGCACCAAGAAGCTCTTGATGCGCGCCAGCGAGATCCGCCGCCTGATCGGCAAGGTGGAACAGAAAGGCTACACGCTGGTGCCATTGAAGCTCTACTGGAAGAGCGGCCGCGTCAAATGCGAGATCGCCCTGGCCAAGGGCAAGGCCACGCACGACAAGCGCGAGACGATCAAGGAGCGCGAGGGCAAGCGCGAGGTCGAGCGCGCCCTCAAGCAGCGCCACCGCTGAAGCGGCGGCGCTGATGCACCCAGCCCAGCCATTCGTTGAACAGCAGCGCCCCGATCACCAAGGCGCCGCCCGTCATGACTTCCGGCTGTGGCGCCTCGCCCGCGATGGCCCACACCAGCGCGATCCCGAACACGATCTCCAGCAGGCCCAGCAGCGAGACTTCGGCGGCGGGCAGCACCCTTGCCGCCAGCACCGCCAGCACGCAGGGGATCGCCAGCTGCCCCACCCCCAGGGCGGCCAGCCACGCGAGATCGCGGCCGCTGGCGACAAACGGCCATGCAAAAGGCCCGATCGTGATCGAGGAGATCACGGCGCCCAGCAGCACCGCCGGCACCAGATCCAGCGCTTTCCCGCGCGCCCGACTGTTTTGCAAAACCGTCCAGTTGATGGCGGCGGCCACCGGGACACCGAGAGCGATGAACGAACCCAGCCAGGCGTCACCCGCGCCGCCTCGATCGAGCTGCCCGGCGAACATCCATGCCATGCCGCAGCCAGCGACCGTGATCGCAATCCAGGTCCGCCCCGGCAGTGGGCAGCCCGTGACAACGCGCGCCAGCAGCGCGGTCAGCAGCGGCCCGAAAGCCATGGTGATCAGCACGCGCGCCACGCCGGTGAGCGTGAGCGCCACCATGAAGGCGGTGAACATGATCGACCAGCACACGCCCGACAACCAGAGCGCGCCCTGGCCCCAGTCGATGCGCGCCAGCGCCCCGCGCCCCTGCCAGGCCGGCAGGATGACCAACAACGCCAGCACGGTGAACAGGCTGCGCCAGAAGGTCACCTCGAAGCCGGGCACCTCATCCAGCTGGCGCGTGACCACGCCGGCAGTGGACCACAGCAGCGTGGTCAGCACCATGACCCACGCCGCGCGGGCGTGCGACCAGGCGAAACGAACATCGGTCGAGCGCACCGTCAATCCGCTTGAAGCGCAGATTTCATGGCACGCAGTCCGGCATCGAGCTGCGCACGCCAGGCGGGACCGCGCGCACGCGCGTCGGCCTCGGCGGCGTCCCACTCATCGCCGGAGTGATCCTGATACCAGCGGTACAGCATGGCGGCTTGCTGTACGTCCTTGTTGGCCTTGGTGCGCTCTGCGGTGCGGCGAAGCCCGGCGATGATCAGCTTGTGCACCGCCATGCGCGCGGGGTGCGGCACGTTGACCAGGCAGGCGCCGGTGCGGGTAAATACTGCGGCCGACTCGATGTGTTCCAGTGAGAACTCCATGTAACGCAGAGCCTGGAATTCGGCGTTGAACGCCTTCACATGAACCAATTCGGCGGCACCCCGCCCCATCGGTGTCAAGAAATCCAGCACGAAACCCGGCTCTTTGGGGTGCACCCAGCGCCCGCCGCGCACGCCCGACAGGCTGGCCGCGGGCACGAAACCCATGCCCAGTGAATCGATCACGTCGCCAAGGTCCAGCCTTGCCTCGGTGTCCAATGCCACCTGCAGGTGACGGCCGGCATGGGCAAAATCCAGATCCAGCGTGTGCGACGCTTCACCCCAGCGCACGCCCAGCAAATTGCCGGCACTCAAAAATGCATGGGTACCCACCAGCACTCCACCCGCGCGAAAGAAGCCCGCGTCGGCCAGCCGCCGGATGATGGTCAGATGCGCAGGCGCAATGGTCTGCGCGCCAAGCGTGCTGGCCGACTGCGCCATCGCCTTGATCTGGACGTTGGTTCGGCGTCCGCCCGCTTCGCGAGCTGCCACCAAGGCCGCCAGGCGTTCGTTGTCGGGGCCCAGATAGGCCTGCCGCATCTTGCCGTCCAGATCGCGGAACTGGTAATACCAGTAGTGTCTGCCCGACACCTGCTTGCGATTGAACGAACCCGGCGCATCGGCCACACCACGCGCCACCTCGCGCGCCTGCAGCGCTTCATGCAATTGAGCGTAGGCGGTCTGGGCACCGAGCCCGAGGGGCAGATAGGCAGGCATGTCGAATTTATACTACATAATCAACAAATGAAGTATAAATTT
This sequence comes from uncultured Hydrogenophaga sp., assembly GCA_964424415.1. Classification (GTDB taxonomy): domain Bacteria; phylum Pseudomonadota; class Gammaproteobacteria; order Burkholderiales; family Burkholderiaceae_C; genus Hydrogenophaga. The sequence continues at coordinate 288 of CAYRIT010000177.1, read as the reverse complement.
TGCCGATGAAAAATCACGCCGTCGCCTCGCGGCTCGCGCGTTTGCGCTCGTGCTCGACCAGGTGGCGCTTGCGCAGCCGGATGCTCTTGGGCGTGATCTCGACCAGTTCGTCGTCGGCGATGAATTCCACCCCGTACTCGAGCGTCAGCTCGATCGGCGGCGTGATGCGGATCGCGTCTTCCTTGCCCGACGCGCGAAAGTTGGTCAGGTGCTTGGTGCGCGTGGCGTTGACCACGAGGTCGTTGTCGCGGCTGTGCACGCCGACGATCATGCCTTCGTAGACCGGGT
>CAYRIT010000176.1:0-2684 GCA_964424415.1 uncultured Hydrogenophaga sp. | reverse complement strand
CCGAGCATGGCGGCACCTTCCATCACGAAGGTGCCGAAGGTGCGGCTGGTGTAAAAGCCGCGCGAATCGTTTACCACGATGGGCAGCTTGCCCAGGGCCTGTACGTAGTCGTAGGCGCGGGCCACGGTTTCGTCGTCGGTGGCCTTGCCGCGGATGATTTCCACCAGCTTCATCTTGTCGACCGGGCTGAAGAAGTGGATGCCGACAAACTTCTTCGGATCGCGGCTGGCCTGCGCCAGGCCCGAGATGGGCAGGGTGGAGGTGTTGCTGGCGAAGAAACCACCCTCGGCCAGCATGGGCTCGGCTTCCTGGGTCACCTTGGCTTTCAGCTCGCGTTGCTCGAACACCGCCTCGATGATCAGATCGCAGCCGTTCAGATCGGCCGCGCTGGCGGTGGGCGTGATGAGGCCGAGGATGCCTTGTTGCTTCTCGGTCGACATCTGGCCCTTGTCCACCCGCTTTTGGGTGAGCCTGGCGGTGTAGGCCTTGCCCTTCTCGGCGGCTTCAATCGACACGTCTTTGAGCACCGTGGTGATGCCCCGGCTCGCCTGCGAATAGGCGATGCCGGCGCCCATCATGCCGGCGCCCAGGATGCCGATCTTCCTGGGCTGGTATTTCGCCACGCCCTTCGGCCTCGACTGCCCGCCCTTGATGGCATTCATGTTGAAGAAGAAGGTGTTGATCATGTTGCGCGCCACCTGACCGGTCATCAACCCGGCCAGGTAGCGGCTTTCCACGCGCATCGCGGTGTCGAAATCGACCATGGCGCCTTCCACCATGGCGGCCAGTGCCGCCTCGGGTGCTGGATAGAGGCCACGTGTCTTTTGCTTGAGCACGGCGGGCGCCACACTCAGCATGCCCGCGATCTTGGGGTTGGCCGGTGTGCCGCCGGGCATCTTGTAGTCCTTGCGGTCCCAGACGTGCTGCGCGGCCTCTGGCTTGCCCTGGGCCGCTTCGAGGAAGGCCAGCGCGCGCGGCACCAGCGCTTCGGCCGAGGCCACGAGCTCGTGCACCACGCCGATCTTCAGCGCTTCCTCCGGGCCAAAGAGCTTGCTCTCCAGCACATAGGGTTGGGCCGCCATCAGGCCGAGCAGGCGCGTCATCTTGGTGATGCCGCCGCCGCCGGGAATCAGGCCCAGGGTGATTTCGGGCAGGCCGAATTGCACCTTGGGGCTGTTGACCGCGATGCGGTGGTGGCCGACCAGTGCCACCTCCCAGCCGCCGCCGAGTGCTGCGCCGTTGAGGCAGCTCACGACCGGCACACCCAGGGTTTCCAGGGTGCGGAAGTTGCGCTTGATGCGCTCGATTTCCGCGTACACGCGCGGGCCATCGGCCTCGGTCGATCGCATCACACCCTTGAGGTCGGCGCCAGCGAAAAAAGTGCTTTTGGCTGACGCGAGCACGACGCCCTGGATCTGCGGCTTGTCTTTCACCACCTGCGCGGTGACCGCGTCCAGATCGTCCTGCCACTGCAGGCTCATGGTGTTGACCGGCGAGCCCTGCTCGTCGAAGGTGATGGTTGCGACGCCGTTGGCGAGGTCGTAGCGGATGGTTTTGGTGATCATGTGGTTGGCTCCTGAGATAACGTGCGAGCGAAATGACTGGTTCAGAACGCCGTGGAACCGGCTTTGCCGGGCCACAGGCGTTGCCCCCTCAGAGGGGGTGACGCGCGAAGCGTGGCGCGGGGGTGGATCTGGTTACACCCGTTCAATGATGGTTGCAATGCCCATGCCGCCGCCGACACACAAGGTTGCGAGGCCATAGCGTTTGCCGGTGCGGTGCAGTTCATCGACCAGCGTGTTCAGAATCATCGCGCCGGTGGCGCCCAGCGGGTGGCCCATGGCGATGGCGCCGCCGTTCACGTTGACCTTCTCGTGTGGCACACCCATTTCCTGCATGAACTTCATGGGCACGACGGCAAAGGCTTCGTTGACCTCGAACAGGTCGATCTGGTCGATGGTCAGACCCGCTTTGGCCAGTGCCTTGCGCGCGGCCGGCATGGGGCCGGTGAGCATGATGGTCGGGTCGGCGCCGGAGAGGGCGGCGGCCACGATGCGCGCACGCGGTGTGAATCCGTGGGTTTTGCCGGCGGCCTCCGAGCCGATCAGGATGGCGGCGGCACCGTCCACGATGCCCGACGAGTTCCCCGCGTGGTGCACGTGGTGGATGCGCTCGACCTGCGGGTAGCGCTGCAGCGCCACGCTGTCGAAGCCCATGGCGCCGAGCTGCTCGAACGCGGGCTTGAGACCGGCCAGGCCGGCCATCGTGGTATTGGGCTTGATGAACTCGTCCTGCGCCAGGATGGTCTGGCCCAGCGCGTCTCTCACCGGCACCACCGAGCGCTGGAAGTGCCCGGCGGCGCGGGCCGCCGTGGCGCGCTGCTGCGACACCAGGGCAAACGCGTCAACATCGTCGCGCGAAAAACCGTTGAGTGTGGCGATCAGGTCGGCGCCGATGCCTTGCGGCACGAACAGCGTGGCGCTGTTGGTCTCCGGGTCCTGTGCCCAGGCGCCGCCGTCCGAACCAATCGGCACCCGGCTCATGCTCTCCACGCCGCCGGCCACCACCAGGTCTTCCCAGCCGCTGCGGACTTTCATGGCCGCCAGGTTCACCGCCTCCAGACCCGAGGCGCAAAAACGGTTGAGCTGCACACCCGAGCAGCGCCAGTCCCAGCCGGCCTTGAG
>CAYRIT010000175.1:0-2684 GCA_964424415.1 uncultured Hydrogenophaga sp. | reverse complement strand
GGAACTGGGGGGTGTTTCCGGTTCTTCTGAGGGCTTGTCGGGCAACTTCCTACAGACGGAATGGCGCGGCGCCGACTTAACCTTTTGAAACAAGAAAACTACAGTTTGTTTCATCGACAGCCCGTTTTTTCACCACTTTCAGCAGGAGCCACCACCATGAATGCCTCGCACAGCCGCCTCAACCCCTTCTTCCTCATGCTGGACCCCGAGGTGGTGATCACCGCCATGGAAAGCAGCACCGCCCTGCGCAGCCTGCGCCAGCGCGTCTGCCGCCCGCTCGACAAGCCGCTGATCCCCAAGACCCACAGCATCGACCGCATCGCCCTGCGCACGTTCGACGCGGTGATCGACGAAGAAGAATTCATGGATTCCGGCATCGACGCTTATGTGGATGCACAGCCTGCGTTGCAGCACGCGGTGCATTGAGCCCCCGCGCCGCCTTCTGCGTCCCCCCAGGGGCGGCGCGGGCGGTCCGAAGGAGGCGGTTTCGCGCCGCCCTGGGATGGGTCTCCCCGCCGGCGTGAATGACTTTGCTCAGAAATGCCGTGGAGCCGGCTTTGCCGGCCCACTGGCATTGCCCCCTTGGGGGGTTGCGCGCAGCGCGGCGGAGGAGTCTCTGCTTCGCGAACCGGTTCCTGGTCAAGGCCAGCGCCACCCGGAATGCGGCCACCGCGTAGACCAGCAGCAGGCGCGTGTTGCTGACCAGGGCGCGCGCCAGCGACAGGCGCCGTTTCATGCCGCCGGACAGCTCGCCCGGCTTGGCGTTGGCCTTGTGCGCCAGCGCCGCGCGCATACCGAAATAACGGCCGTAGACCAGCAGGTTTCCGGCGCAGGAGAAGTCTGGGTCCAGCGTGTCCATCTGGCTCAGCACACCGAGCTGCGGCTTGATTGCCAGCGCGTCGCGCGGCATCTGCAGGCCAGAGGCGGTGACGCCGCCGGCATCGGGCGCGGTCAGCCCCAGGCACAAGCGAATCGGGGTGGTTTTGCCCGCGCCACTGGGCCCGATCACGCCCAGGCACTCGCCCGGCGCGATGGCAACTGACAGATCGTCCACCACGGTGGCCGAGCCGTAACGCTTCACGGGTGCTGACGGGCAAACAGCGGTTCGGTCGTGGGCGGCATTGTGCCCGCGGGTTTGGGGGCGTCACAGGACCGCCGCCTACAATCCAGCCAGCCCCGCGCGCGGGTTTTTCCTTGTCTGAACCCCTTGCTGCCGTGGCCGCTTCGCTCTCTGTTCTCCTCCAGTACCTGCTGCCCAAGCAGGCGCTCACCCGGCTTGCCGGGCGCATCGCCCGGGCCGAGGCGGGTGGCGCCACACACGCGCTGATCCGCTGGTTTGTGCGGCGCTATGGCGTCAACATGGCCGATGCGACCAACCCCGATCCGGCCAGCTACGCCAGCTTCAACGCGTTTTTCACCCGCGCACTCAAGCCCGGTGTGCGCCCGCTGGCGAACGCGGCTTTTGTGTGTCCGGTGGACGGGGCCATCAGCCAGTTTGGCCGCATCAAGCAAGACCAGATCTTCCAGGCCAAGGGCCACCACTACAGCACCCACGCGCTGGTCGGCGGCGACGCGGCGCTGGCGGCGCAGTTCGAAGACGGCGCCTTTGCCACGATCTACCTCAGCCCCAAGGACTACCACCGCATCCACATGCCGGCGCAAGCCACGTTGCGCCGCATGATCCATGTGCCGGGCGAGCTGTTTTCGGTCAATCCGGCCACCGCTCAGGGGGTGCCGGGTCTGTTCGCGCGCAACGAGCGGGTGGTCTGTGTGTTCGACGCGCCGCACGGTGCGCTGGGCGCGCTGCGGCCGTTTGTGCTGGTGCTGGTGGGCGCCACCATCGTGGGCAGCATGTCGACTGTGTGGCATGGCGTGGTGAATCCGCCGCGCCCGGGCCATCTGCGCGAATGGACTTACGACGACGATGCGCTCAGCTTCGAGCGTGGCCAGGAGATGGGCAGCTTCCTGCTGGGCTCCACCGTGGTCATGCTCTGGCCGCAGGACACCATCACCTTCAACCCGCAGTGGGCGCCTGAACAGCCGGTGCGCCTGGGCGAGGCCATGGGCGCGCTTTTCAAAACCGTTTGACGATTTGCCATGACCACACTCGGAACCCCGCTCTCGCCTTCGGCCACCCGCGTCATGCTGCTGGGCAGCGGTGAACTCGGCAAGGAGGTGCTGATTGCCTTGCAGCGCCTGGGTGTGGAAACCATCGCGGTGGACCGGTACGAGCACGCGCCGGGCCAGCAGGTGGCGCACCACGCGCACACCATCACCATGAGCGACCCGGCCCAGCTCAAGGCGCTGATCGAAGCCGAGCGGCCGCACCTGGTGGTGCCAGAGATCGAGGCGATCGCCACGCCCATGCTCGAGGAACTCGAAGCGGCCGGCGTGGTGCGGGTGATTCCCACCGCCCGCGCCGCGCGCCTGACCATGGACCGGGAAGGCATCCGCCGCCTCGCCGCCGAGACCCTGGGCCTGCCGACCAGTCCATACAAATTTTGCGACTCGCTGGCCGAACTGCAAACCGCCATTGACGGCGGCGTGGGCTACCCCTGCGTGATCAAGCCGGTGATGAGCAGCTCGGGCAAGGGCCAGAGCAAGATCGATGGCCCAGCCGATGTGCAAAAAGCGTGGGATCACGCCATGGCCGGTGGCCGGGTCGGGCCGGGGCGCGTGATCGT
>CAYRIT010000174.1:0-2699 GCA_964424415.1 uncultured Hydrogenophaga sp. | reverse complement strand
GCTGCGCACGGGTGCGGGTTTCCAGATCCATGCTGCCGTTGAGCGTCGTCACCGAAAAGCCACGGCTCTCCAGGAAGTCTGCCAGCATGGCTTGGGTGGGCACAAACTCGGTGAAGATCAGCACTTTCAGCACCGGGTCGCCTTCTTCCTGCTGCAGCTTGTAGATCAGCTCCAGCAGCGCCTCAGCCTTGGCATCAGTACCAGCGGCCTCGGTTTCCCGCGCCAGCTCCAGCAACATCTCTACTTCGGATTTCTCCAACTCCCAGCCGCTGGACTGCATGGCAAGATCCACCTGTGACTGGCCATCGAGGTCAGCCCATTCGTCGGTACTGGTGTTCTCGAACAGATTCGCCTGGGGCTGCGGCGCATCAAGCAGCGCCTGGCGCTTCTCCAGCGTGGTGCGAATGGCTGCCGTGCTGGACGTCACCAGCCGCTGCATCAGGATCATCAAGAAACCGATGTGGCGCTGCTTGGCCGCCAATGCCTGGTTGTAGCCGTGGCGCACATAGTCGGTCACGGCCTCGTACAGGCGTTGCTGTGCGCCGTGGCGAGCCTGCCAGGCAACCGCCTGCAACCGGGTAACACGCGGCTTGAACAGCGGCTGGCCCTCGGCGTTGATCGATGCACGCTTTTCGGTACGAATCACGAAAGGCCGCACACGCTCACGGTTGACGCTGTCTTCATCCGGGAACGCTTCGCGGTCCAGCAACTGCATCAAGCGCATGAACTGGTCGGTCTTGCCCTGATGCGGAGTGGCCGACAGCAGCAAGAGATAGGGTGATGCTTCGGCCAGCGCGGCGCCCAGCTTGTAGCGGGCCACCTGCTCGGTGCTGCCGCCCATGCGATGGGCTTCGTCGATGATGACCAGATCCCACGACGCCGAGATCAGGTCCTCGAAGCGCTCGCGGTTGTAGGTGTTGAGTTGCTCCAGGCTCCAGCCGCGCCGACCTTCCAGCGGCTTCACCGAATCCAGCGAGCAGATCACCTGGTCGTGCATGCGCCACAGGTTCTCTTCCTCGCCCGCGCCGCCGCTGCGCCACTGGCGGAAGGCCGCCAGCTCGGACGGCTCGATGAACTGAAACGTCTCACCAAAGTGCAGGCGCATTTCCGCCTGCCACTGGCGTACCAGCCCCTTGGGCGCCACCACCAGGATGCGCTTCACCCGGCCACGCAATTTCAATTCGCGCAGCACCAATCCAGCCTCAATGGTTTTCCCCAGGCCCACCTCATCGGCCAGCAGGTAGCGGATGCGATCGCGGCTGATGGCGCGGTTCAGTGCGTAGAGCTGGTGCGGCAGCGGCACCACGCTGGACTGGATCGGCGCCAACAGCAGGTTGTCTTCCAGTGCATCCAGCAGCTTGGCCGCCGCCGTGGTGTGCAGAATCTGCTCCGCGCTCGGCCGCACGCTTTCCAGCGCAGTCAGGTCCAACGCCAGTGCACGTACCACCGCATCTTTGGCGGGCAGCCAAACGCGGTAGGCGACTTCGCCCCACAGATCCTGCCGCTCGATCACCCGGCACGGCGACGCCTGTCGGGTGAGCCAACACCAGTCGCCGATGGTGAAGCCGCCACTCATTCGCCACCCAGCTCGCGTTCGATCTGCTCAATGCTGGGCAGATTGGTTTGCAGCTCCTTGGGCAAGGATTCCAGCAGCTTGTATTCGGCCACGCCCATGGGCTGGGATTTGTCACCCAAGGCATATTCAGCCACCACTTCGTTCTTGCTTTTGCACAATAGCAAGCCAATGGTGGGCGCGTCCTGTTCGGCTTTGATCTGCCTATCCACCGCTGTGATGTAAAAACTCAACTGCCCCAGATGCTCGGGTTTGAACTTCTCGGCCTTCAGCTCGATGACGACATAGCAGCGCAGCTTGAGGTGATAGAACAGCAAGTCGAGAAAAAAATCATCACCACCCACTTCCAGATGCACCTGCCGCCCGACAAAGGCAAAGCCTGCGCCCAGCTCCAGCAGAAATTGGGTGATGTGTTTGACCAACGCCGACTCGATCTCGCGCTCGTCGGCTTCGTTACCGACATCGAGGAAGTCAAACAGATACGGGTCTTTGAGCGACTGCTGCGCCAGATCGCTGCCCGGCGCGGGCAGACGTTCCTGAAAATTGGTGATGGCCTGACCGCTGCGCTCTAGCCGCCGGGTTTCGATGTGGATGTTTAGGACATTGCGCGACCAGCCGTGTTCAATCGCTGCCTGTGCATAGGCCAAGCGCTGCTCCGGCGCTTTCAGCTTGGTCAGCAACACCAAGTTGTGGCCCCAGGGTAATTGTCCAACAGCCTGTTGGACAATTGCGGCATCCGGCCAAGCCTCGGCAAACGCCCGCATGTACATCAGGTTGGCGCGCGAAAAGCCCTTCATGCCCGGAAACGCCACCCGCAAATCGTGGGCCAGCCGCTCGATCACCTTGCTGCCCCAGCCTTGCGCGGCCTGCCGCGCCAGAATGTCGTGCCCAATATGCCAATAAAGCGCCACCAGCTCGCGGTTGACGGCCAGCGCGGCGCGTTGCCGGGCGGCGTGGATGCGGGTTTTCAGCTCATCCAGCCAGGGCGCATAGCCTTCTGGGACGGGCAGCAGCGATACGGCCTGATCAGTTTGGGCGGGGCGTTTGGCCATTTACGCTTCCTCACTACGTGTCAGCGCCATGTCGTACAGAGTGAGTAACTTTTCATCCTCTTGCAGCGTGGCTT
>CAYRIT010000173.1:0-2831 GCA_964424415.1 uncultured Hydrogenophaga sp. | reverse complement strand
CGCTGGGCGTCTCGGCCTCGGCGCAACGCAGCCAGGCCGGCAACGCCAGCCCCGGCAACCGCTTCCAGGCCGGCTTTGACGCCAGCTGGGAGCCCGATTTCTCCGGCCGCAACCGCAACGCGGCCGACGCCAGCGCATCCGACGCCCTGGCCAGCGCGGCGAACCTGGGCAATGTGCAGGTCTCGCTGGCGGCCGAGGTGGCGGTCACCTTCATCAACCTGCGCACGCTGCAAACCCGGCTGGCGATCGCGCGCGACAACCTCGCCACCCAGCAGGAAACCCTGCAGATCACCCGCTGGCGCGCCCAGGCAGGGCTGGTCTCGTCGCTCGATCTGGAACAGGCGGTCAGCGCCAGCGCGCAGACCGAGGCGCAGCTGCCCGCGCTGCAGACCGGCGTGACACAGACGCTCAACGCGCTGGCGGTGCTGACCGGCCAGGCGCCCGGCACCCTGGCCGCCACACTCGCCAGCGCCGCTCCCATTCCGGCGGCGCCCGCCGATCTGGCGCTGGCCTTCCCGGCCGAGACACTGCGTCAGCGGCCCGACGTGCGCGCAGTCGAGCGCCGCGTTGATGCGGCGCTCTCGCGCCTGGATGCGGCCGAGGCCGCGCGTTACCCGAGCTTTCGTCTGGGTGGCTCGCTTGGCCTGTCCGCGATCACCCTGGGCACCTTGACCAACGGCGCCTCGGTGCTTCGCTCGCTGCTGGCCAGCGTGTCGGCGCCGCTGTTCGATGGCGGCGCGCTGGCGGCCCAGGTGCGCGGCCAGCAAGCGGGTGTGGACCAGGCGCGAGCGGCTTACCAGGGCACGGTGCTGGCCGCGCTGCAGGAGGTGGAAGATGCACTGGCCGCGCTGAGCGGCGACGCCGAGCGCCTGGCGCGCCTGCAAACCGCCAGCACCGCCGCGGCCAATGCCGACCTGCTGGCACGCCAGCGCTACGCCAGCGGCCTGATCGGATTCGACACCGTACTCGGCACCCAGCGCAGCCTGTTGGCCGCACAAGACGGGGTGGCCAGCACCCTGGCCAGCCTGAGCACCAACCACGTGCGGCTTTACAAGGCCCTGGGCGGCGGCTGGCAAGCCGAGGCCGATACCGGGCTTCCCGGCGCAGGCCAGACCAACGCCACCGTGAGCCGCTGAGCCACTTCCCCGAATTCACCGCCCCACCATGACCAAAAACAGTGCCCCACCCACCGATCCTTCCCTGCAAGCCTTGCTGGGCGACGACAGCGCACCACGGTGGTGGCGCCGCCCCACGCTGTGGATCGGCCTGCTCGCGCTGCTGCTGGTGATCGGTGGCCTGCTGGTCTGGCAGGCCCGCCAGGCCACCAGCAACGCACCGGTGTACGTCACCGAAGCGCTGCGCACCGGTGATCTCACGCTCACCGTCTCGGCCAACGGCACGCTGCAACCGACGCGCGCGGTCAACGTCGGCAGCGAGCTTTCGGGCACGGTGCGGCGCGTGCTGGTCGATGTGAACGACCGCGTCAGCGCCGGACAGGTGCTGGTCGAGCTCGACACCGCCAAGCTTGGCGACCAGGTGCAGCGCTCGCGCGCCTCGCTCACCGCGGCGCAGGCGGCGCTGGCGCAAAGCGCGGCCACGGTGAAGGAATCGCAGGCCACGCTGGCGCGCTTCGAGGAGGTCGCGCGGCTCTCGGGCGGCAAGGTGCCCTCGGGCGCCGAACTCGACCAGGCACGCGCCGCGGTCGATCGCGCCGTGGCCGCCCAGGCCAGCGCACTGGCCAATGTGACGGTGGCGCGCGCCACCGTTTCCACCGACGAGACCAACCTCGGCAAGGGCTCGATCCGCTCACCCATCGATGGTGTGGTGCTCAGCCGTTCGGTCGACCCCGGCAACGCGGTGGCCGCTTCGCTGCAGGCCGTCACGCTGTTTCGCGTCGCCGAAAGCCTGACCCAGCTGCAGCTGGAGGTGAACGTGGACGAGGCCGATGTGGGTGCGGTCAAGGTGGGCCAGAAGGCCAGTTTCACCGTCTCGGCCTACCCGTCGCGGCGCTACCCGGCCACCATCCGGCGCGTCGACTTCGGCTCGACCAAGACCGACAACGTGGTCACCTACGTCACCACCCTCGACGTGGACAACACCGACCTGAGCCTGCGTCCAGGCATGACCGCCTCGGCCACCATCGTCGCCACCGAGCGCAAGGGCGCGCTACTGGTCCCCAACACCGCATTGCGCTTCACGCCCACCACCGCCGCCCCCGCTGGTGACACCAGCATCCTGAGCCGCATGATGCCGCGCCCACCCCGCAGCAGCACGCGCAAAGCCGCAGGCACCGATGCGCGCGCGCCCGGCAAGCGCCAGATCTGGGTGCTCCAGGATGGCCAGCCGACCCCGATGCAGGTCACGTCCGGCATCAGCGACGGACGCAACACCGAGATCAGCGGCGAAGGCCTGCGTGCCGGGATGGCCGTCATCGTCGACCAGCGCGCAGGCAAGTGACCCATGGCCACTGACCCCCAACCCCTGATCCGCCTGCGCGGCATCACCAAGGTGTACGGCGAAGGTGCAACCGCGTTCCAGGCGCTCAAGGGGGTGGACCTGGATATTGCGCGCGGCGAATTTGTGGCCATCATGGGCCCCAGCGGCTCGGGCAAATCCACCGCGATGAACACGCTGGGCTGCCTGGACACCCCCACCACCGGCACCTACGAATTTCAGGGTGTGCCGGTGCAGTCGCTCAGCCGCGACCAGCGCGCGCTGCTGCGCCGGCGTTACCTGGGTTTTGTGTTCCAGGGCTTCAACCTGCTGGCACGCACCTCGGCGCAGGAAAACGTGGAGCTGCCGCTGATCTACCGCGGGGAGCCCGCCGCCAC
>CAYRIT010000172.1:0-2859 GCA_964424415.1 uncultured Hydrogenophaga sp. | reverse complement strand
CTGCAGGATGGCCTCGCCGATCCGGCGGCCGCCAGCCGCACCGGTGTCCTGGGCCCGGGCCTGTTCGACAGCGGTGCTCATGCAGCTTTCCTTGCGGGCGGGAAGACCCTGGCGTCCTGGATCCTGAGCGTGGCCGACACCTTGCCGGTACGCCCGTCCTCGAACTTCACGGCCGTCTCGATGAACTGCTCGGCCAGGCCGCCATAAAGCGCATCGATCAACACGCCATATTTGTCGGCAACGAAACCGCGCCGCACCTTGCGCGTGCGGGTGAGCTCGTCGTCATCGGGGTCGAGCTCCTTGTGCAGCACCAGGAAACGCGCAACCTGGGTGGCCTCCATCCCCTCCTCCGCAGCCAGGCCCGCGTTCACCTTGTCGACGCACTCCTTCATCATCGCCAGCACCTCGGGCTTGCCGGCCAGATCGACGTAGCCGGTGTAGGGCAGGCCACGCCGCTCGGCCCAGTTGCCCACCGCCTCGTAGTCGATGTTCAGGAAGGCGCAGACCTGGTCGCGGTCGTGGCCAAAGCACACCGCCTCCTTGACCTGCGGAAAGAACTTGAGCTTGTTCTCGATGTAGTTGGGCGCGAACATGGCGCCACCCTTGAGCTTGCCCACGTCCTTGGCGCGGTCGATGATGCGCAGGTGGCCGTCGGAGTCGATCACGCCGGCATCGCCCGTGTGGAACCACCCTTCGGCGTCGAGCACCTCGGCGGTGGCCTCGGGGCGTTTGTAGTACTCGGTGAGCAGGCTGACGCCGCGGATCAGCACCTCGCCGTTGCCCGCGATCTTCAGCTCGATGCCGGGCGCGGCCGGCCCCACGGTGTCGATCTTGACCTCGTCGTCCTTCTGGATGCAGACGTAGGCGCAGGTCTCGGTCTGGCCGTAGAGCTGCTTGAGGTTGACGCCGATCGAGCGGAAGAACGAAAACAAATCCGGCCCGATGGCTGCGCCCGCGGTATAGGCCACGCGGATGCGCGACAGCCCCAGCGCGTTCTTGAGCGGCCCGTAGACCAGCACGTTGCCCACGGCATAGAGCAGGTGGTCAAGCAGCGGCACCGGCTTGCCCACCAGGATGTCGGCGCCCACGCGCTGGGCCACGGCCATGAAGCGGCGGTGCAGCCACTGCTTGATGCGCGCGGCATCCTCCATGCGGATGGACACCGAGGTGAGCATGCCTTCGAACATGCGCGGCGGCGCGAAATAGAAGGTCGGCCCGATCTCGCCCATGTCGATGGCCACGGTTTCGGCGCTTTCCGGGCAGTTGATGGCAAAGCCGGCCACCAGCCACTGCGCGAACGAGAACAGGAAGTCGCCCGCCCAGGCCGGCGGCAGGTACGACAGCACGTCATCGCCCGGGCCCAGCCCGTCGATCGAGACGCCGCCCTCGGCCGAAGCGACATAGGCGGCGTGGGTCTGGCACACGCCCTTGGGCCGGCTGGTGGTGCCCGAGGTGTAGAGGATGATGGCAGTCTGCTCGGGCCGCACACTGGCGACCCGCTGGTCGAAGCGCTCGGGGTGCGCCTTGGCGTGCTGGCTGCCGAGCGCCATCAGCTCCTGCAGGCTCATCAGCCCCGGCTCGGTGTAGTTGCGCAGGCCGCGCGGGTCGTCGTAGAAGATGTGGGCCAGGCCCGGCACGGCATGCTCGCCCTCGGCGTTGCGCAGCTCGAGCAGCTTGTCCACCTGCTCCTGGTCCTCGGCAAAGGCAAAGCGCGCCTCGGTCTCCTGCAGCACGAAGGCCATCTCGCCGGCCACCGCATCCTGGTACAGCGGCACCGGCACGCCCGACAGCGCCTGCACGGCAATGAAGCTCAGGTACAGGCGCGGGCGGTTGTCGCCCACGATCGCCATGTTCTCGCCGGCCTTGAAGCCCAGGGCATCGAGCCCCATCGCCAGGTTGCGCACGTCTTCTTCGGCGCGCTGCCAGTTCCAGGTCTGCCAGATGCCGAATTCCTTTTCGCGCAGCGCCGCCCCCTGCGGATTGGCGCGGGCATGCTGTTGCAACAATTGCGGGAATGTCGCCGTCATGGACGATCCGGTCTCCTGTGTCCAGCATCGAACGCGCCATCGGGGCGCCCGATCCACCCTAAATGGTAGACCAGCGTTTGACGCCATGTTGTCTTTTGAACGACAATTGAGGTCAAATTTCATCAGGTTTTTCCCTTAGTGACCAACGGCCCTTCGCTCCACGACCGCAGCCGGCTTTTGACCGAGGAGGAGTTGCAGGGCGTGCCCTGGCTGCCGCTGCTGAGCGAAGCCGAGCGCGAACGCGTCACGCCCGAGCTGCGGACCACCCAGGCCCAGCCGGGCGAGCTGGTATGCCGCATCGGCCGGCTCCCCAGCTACTGGGTCGGCGTCATCGAGGGCCTGCTCAAGATGAGCTCGGAGACGGCCAGCGGCAAGACCGTCAGCTACAGTGGCCTCAGTCCGGGCGGCTGGTTTGCCGAAGGCACCGTGATCAAGCGCGAGCCGTTCCGCTACAACGTGCAGGCGCTGCGCAAGAGCCTGATCGCGGGCCTGCCGGTGGACACCTTCCACTGGCTGCTGGACCACTCCATCGGTTTCAACCGCTTCATCATGAGCCAGCTGAACGAGCGGCTGGGCCAGTTCATCGCCGTGCTGGGCGTCGGCCGCAGCTCCAGCCCCGAGCAGCGCGTGGCTCGTCAGCTTGCAGCCATCGTCAACCCGGTGCTGTTTCCGGGCGTGGGCGAGGTGCTGCACATCACCCAGCAGGAACTGGCCCATCTGGCCGGCCTGTCGCGCCAGCGGGTCAACCAGGCCTTGCGCGCGCTGCAGGAGCAGGAGATCCTGCGCGTCGAATATGGCGGCCTGCGCATCCTGCAGCGCGATGCCCTGAACC
>CAYRIT010000171.1:0-2907 GCA_964424415.1 uncultured Hydrogenophaga sp. | reverse complement strand
GAGCAGCGCATTGGCCGGGTGGATCGTATCGGCCAGAAGCATGTGGTGCGTGCCATCAACTTTGTGCTTGAAGACACCGTTGAGCATCGCGTACGTCAGGTGCTGGAGGAAAAGCTGGAGGTTATCGCGCAGGAGTTCGGCGTCGATAAAGCTGCCGATGTGATGGATTCGGTCGAGGCCGATCCGATCTTCGACGAGTTGTTCGTGCGCGGCCTGCAGAACCCGGACGCCATCGAGCAGGAGTGCGATGACGCGGTGTCTCAGTTGCGATCCACGCTGGCAGAGACCCAGAACAGCAGCGACCTGCTGACCACCGAACACGATCTGGATGCCGATGATGCCCGCAAGTGGCGCGACCACCCGGCGCAGTTCTGGCTGGAGCGTGCCATCACCAGCGGGCTGGCTGTGCGCGGTGGCTCGGCAACGAAGGCTGGCAAGGCATGGCGGGTGACATGGGCGGACGGCAGCGAGTCGGCCCAGGCCTGTTTTGATGCCCGCACAGCGGATGAGAACCCGGAGCTGGAATGGATCACCATGGAAGACCCGCGTGCTCGGGCGCTGATCAGCGAGTTGCCGCGCTTTGTCGCCGGGCAGCCGTTGCCGGTGATCCGCGTCACCGGCTTGCCGGATTCGGTACGCGGTATCTGGTCGCTGTGGGAGATCAGCCTGGCGGCGGAGGGCTTGAGCCGCAAGCGTTTTTTGCCGGTGTTCATCAATGAGGAAGGCCGCTCCTTCGTACCGACCGCCAAGCGCGTGTGGGATTTGCTACTGACGGAAACGGTGGATGTGCATGCCGTGACCGGCACCGAGGCGTCGGCGAAGTGGTTTGAGGCATCCCATGCGGCGGCCAGTACCCAGGGTGAACGAATCTTCACCGAACTGCTGACCGAACACCGCGCCCGGTTGAAGGAAGAACGCGAACGTGCGCTGTATGCCTTCGAGGCCCGAGGCCAGGCCATTGGGCGAATCGGTCTGCCCGCCGTACGCGAACACCGGCGCAAGCGGCTGCAACAGGAACACGATGCACGCATGGCCGCCCTGGACGACATGGAGGCCAGCGTGCCGGATTTGAATGCCGTGATGATGGTGCGCGTCTCCGGCGATGTGATGCCCGGAGGACAGGTGGGATGAGCCAGTGGTCAGAACGCATTCTCAGCCACTTCACGGCCGATCTCACCCGGCTGTGGGTGGCGTGCGACCCCGACGATGTGCTGCTGGACGAAAAGCTGTTGACCGAACTGCGCAGCCGGGGCTTCGAGCTGATGCTGTACGAAGACCCGTTCGCCTTCCGCGCGGAGTACGAGGAGCGCTATCGCGCCGCATGGGATCGGGGTGAAAAAGGGCCAGCCCCTTCGCTGGTTCTGCACCTGCGCAGCGCCGATGCGAATGAATTGCCATGGGACATCGTGCATCACGGCCGTGTGGTTCGGCTCAGTCTGGCTGAAATTTTCCCCCGGCTGGCATACAGCGCGGTGCAGCAAGTCGAGCCGGAACACTTTGCCGGGCTGTTTCACGCCCATCAGACCGAATTGCAATCTGCGCGGGGCGAGAACGAATCGAAAGACTTCATCCTCGAATACGTCTACCAGTTTGCACCCAGGTCCATCCGCACCCCAGTGGACTTCTGGCGCGAGCTGCTGCGCATGCACTTTGCCAACCGCTCGCTGCCACCGCTGTTCGCCCAGCACGCAGCAGGCATCATTCAAGGCAAGGGGCTGTTCGCGGGGCTACCCGTCGCTACGTGGCTGGCGTCCAAGAGTGCGCTGCTGCGCGTGGTACAGGATGCGTGGTATCGCTATCTGAAAACGCTGGGGCTGGATGGCACGCGCACGGAAGAACGGTCTCCGACCGACTATTTCACCAAGATCGAGATTCCATTCGACCACTCCGATGTGCAGGTACTGGTCGATTCCATGTTTCTCGACGGCAGCTTGCATCCGCTGGCGGTGCACAGTGTTCCTGTGGCGATGCCGAGTTGGATCAAGGCCGGGGTCATCCAGGACCCGGCTGCATTGCAGGCCTTGGTGCTCAAAGGCATCGATAGCCTGATCGAGGCAACGCCAACAGCAGCCTCTTCGCACAAGGACTGGAGCGAGTTCGCCAAGCGTTACGGTGAAATACTGGCCCGCACGCATGGTCTGCCTGGCACCGAAGGTAGCGATCACCTGCCGGTGCTTCGTGAACGCATCAAGGCTTTGCAGGCGCTGTCTGATGAACGGCTCCAGGCATGGGTCGCCGCCAAGCACTACGCCGACCTGATCCTGCAGCCGGTGACCAAAGCCCCGGTGATGGTGCACCACGTGCCGCGCTTCTTGCGCCATCGCCGATCCGCAGGGGAAAGCAAGCTGGCTTTGCTGGTCTTCGACGGCCTGGCTTTCGACCAGTGGGTGCAGATCCGCGAGCGGCTGATCGCCACCACAAAGCGTTTCGAGTTTGACGAAAGCACCGCGTTCGCATGGCTGCCGACGGTGACATCGGTATCACGCCAGGCGCTGTTCTCTGGCCTGAAGCCGCGTGAGTTCGAGGATTCCATCGATCGCACGGACAAAGAGGAATCCTTGTGGAAGACGTTCTGGCAGAACGAAGGCGTCAATGCGAATGAGGTGATGTATCAACGCGCACTGCGTCAAGCCAGCCAGCTCGACGCACTGGAAGCGGAGTTGATAGACCGGCGCCCGAAGGTGGTGGGTCTGGTCATCGATGAGGTGGATGAGCGGCTCCACAAGGAACGATCCAAGAAAGACGTGGCGATGTGGATCGGCAACTGGCTGACGACCGGTTTCGTTGACCGGCTGTTTTCGATGCTGCTGGACAAGGGGTATCACATCTACCTCACGGCGGATCACGGCAATGTGGAGTCCACCGGCGTCGGCAGACCCAACCAGGGCGTGATTGCCGAGACGCGCG
>CAYRIT010000170.1:0-2910 GCA_964424415.1 uncultured Hydrogenophaga sp. | reverse complement strand
GTATGCATCCGGCCAACCCATCTTGCACATGATGGGTGTTGATGGTCAGCACGCCAACGTGGGGGATGTGTCGGCTCCAATAGACTTGCGGTGAGCCGCCCCTGTCAGTCGGCCAAGTTGTGCACCGACGATGAATTCCAAACAGACCATTCTGGATCGTGAGTTGTTCACGCAGGCCTTGCGCCACATGGGAGAGGAGGACCTGCTCTACCTCAACCGTATGGTTGTGGAGCGCCTGAACCTGCTGGCCCAGGCCAAGAGCACGGTGGAGTTGGCACAGTTTGCCGAGGGTGACCGAGTTCAGTTTGTGGGCAGCGATGGCAGTATCAAGCACGGCATCGTGCTGCGCCTGAACAAGAAGACCGCCAGCGTTCGCACCGACGAAGGTCAGAATTGGAAGGTCTCGCCGGGCCTGCTGCGCAAGACGGCCGCCCGATGAACGAGAGCCCTGGCGTCGAATGCCAGGATCAGCTCGACAGCTGCCAGCGATGCGGCAGCAGTTCCTCAATGCGGCTGGCCTTGTGCGTGGGCAGCCGGGTGAGCACATCCTTGAGATAGGCATACGGGTCGTGACCGTTCATGCGCGCTGACTGGATCAGGCTCATCACGGCCGCTGCTCGCTGGCCAGCGCGCAGGCTACCGGCGAACAACCAGTTCGAGCGCCCAATGGCAACAGGCCTGATTCGATTCTCGATCCAGTTGTTATCAGCCGGCAATTGCGGGTCATCGACAAATCGCGTGAGCGCCGCCCAGCGCTTGAGGCTGTACTCCAGCGCCTTGGCTGTCGCCGAGTTGCCCGCCACCTGCTGGCGTTGCAGCACCATCCACTCGTGCAAGGCGTCCAGTATCGGGCGGCTGTGCTGTTGGCGCACCTGCAGCCGCTCTGGCGCCGGCAGGGCCCGGACTTCCCTTTCGATCTCGTAGACCCGGGCGAACTGCTGCAGGGCGAACTCAGCGATCTGGCTCTTGTTGGCCACGTGCAGATCAAAGAACTTGCGTCTCGCGTGAGCCAGGCAACCAGCTTCTGTGACGCCTTGGTTGAAGCTGGCCTTGTACCCGGCGTAATCGTCGCAAATCAGGCTGCCACGCCACTCACCCAGGAAGGCGCGGGCGTGTTCACCGGCGCGGGACTCGCAGAAGTCATAGACCACAGCGCGCGTGGCCTCAAACGCTCCCGGGGCATAAGCCCACAGGTAGGCCCGGTGCGTCTTGCCGTTGCCTGGCTTGAGCATGGCCAACGGGGTCTCGTCGCCGTGCAACACCCGGTGCTTGAGCACTTCGTTCTTGAGAGCATCGACCAGCGGTTGCAAGCGCGCGCCGCAGGTACCCACCCATTGCGCCAGGGTGGATCTTGGAATGGCCAGACCGGCGCGACCGAAGATGGCTTCCTGGCGGTACAAGGGCTGGTGATCGGCGTACTTGGCCACCAGCACCTGCGCCAGCAGGCCGGTGGTGGGGATGCCTTTGTCGATGACGTGGGCGGCCACCGGCGCCTGTGTGAGCGTCTGGCACTTAGCGCAAGCCCACTTGCCCCGGATGTGGCGCTCCACGGTAAAGACGCCCGGCACGTAGTCCAGCTTCTCGGCCACGTCCTCGCCGATGCGCTTCAACTGACAGCCGCACTGGCATGTCGTGGACGTGGGCTCATGGCGAACCTCGCGCCGTGGCAGGTTGGCCGGCAGCGGTGTGCGTTTGGGTTGCTGCTTCTCGGTGACGGCTGGCTGCGAGGGCCGCAGTTGCTCGATCTCGTGCTCCACAGCCGCCAGGTCGCTGTCGAGTTCCTCTTCCAGCAGGTTGCGCTGATCGGTGCTGTGCCGCTCCGATTGGGCGGCGAACTTCAACCGTTTGAGCAGCGCGCACTCATAGGCAAGCTTCTCGTTCAGAGCACGCTGGTGGCGCAATTCGGTGAGCAGGCGCTGGGTCACTTCGCGCAGTTGCTCTGCGTCCAGTTCGCTCAGGGCTTGCTCGTCGATCACCATGACCCGAAGTGTGCCAACCACCGACAGCCAAGGCCATTGGCACATCTCCCAATTGCCACGAATTCATCGTCGAGGCGAGGATTCAGATCACGGTAATGGCACCGCGCGAGCCCATGCGTTGCCAGGGCAGTCCCAGCACGAGGGCGTCCAGTTGGGCGTGTTCCAGCGCCACGTTCGGGCTGCCCGGCGGCGCCCAGACGAACTTGCCCTGGTGCAAACGGCGCGCGGCCAGCCACAGACCCACGCCGTCGTGCACGAGCACCTTCAGGCGATTGGCACGCTGGTTGGCGAAGACGTAGGCGTGGTGCGGTTGGGCCGCGCCGAAGGTGGCGATCACCCGCGCCAGGGCGGTGTCGGTGCCCGCGCGCATGTCCAGCGGGGCGGTGGCCAGCCAGGCTGCATCTATCCTGATCATGTGCGGATCACCGCAGCAACTCGCGCAGCATCTGGACGCATTCGGCTGCGCCAGACAAGGGCCAGTGCACGGTCACGGACATGCCGGGACGTTGGCATTCGATACGGATGTCCGCAGCTCGCGTTGAGGAGGCAACGCAGGGCTGCTCACTGGCGGTCGTTGACGCTGCGGTGCTCAGCTCGATGGGGATGAAGGCCGGGGTCTGAGGTGTTGTGACTGCTGTGGTGACGCCACCTTCGAGGCGGTGCAGTCCCTGCGCCCACTCCTTGCGCCAGCGGTGCAGCAAGTTGGCATTCATCCCATGTTGCAGGGCCACCGCCGCAATCGATGCGCCGGGCTTCTGGCACAAGGCCACCAGCTCGGCCTTGAACTGAGGGGTGTAGGTCCGGTGCGTGCGCCGCTGCGCATATCGCGGGGTCTGAGAGTCTTTGAGCATCGTGTCCACGTTCATGTTGCGTGCACACGATCTTGCTCAGACCGACCAAGTCATTCAAGATGGGTTTGCCACCCGCTTAC
>CAYRIT010000169.1:594-2954 GCA_964424415.1 uncultured Hydrogenophaga sp. | reverse complement strand
CCGAGCGCCAGGCCACGGCGACGGAAGAACCACAGGTTGACCGCCCGCGACCAGGTCACCGGGGTGGAGCCCATGCCCAGCAGCCCGACCAGCACCCACAGCGCATAGAACACCAGCAGGGAATCGGGCAGCAGCGCAAAGCCCGCGAACACCAGGCCGAAGGCCGCCAGCGAGCCCAGCGCCACCGGGCGCACGCCACGGCGATCGGCCAGCCAGCCGAAGACCGGCACCAGCAGCGCGCCAACCACGCCGAAGAGGGTCAGCCCGAGGCTGATGTCGCGCAGCGACCAGCCGAACTCGGCCTGCAGCGGGCCGATGAAAAAACCCAGCGTGTTGAAGGGCAACGGCGAGGCACCGCAGGCGATGCCGAGCAGCGAGGCCAGCAGCACCGGCCAGCCACGACGGAACTCACCCCTGGGTTGCTGCAAGATGCTCCGATCTCCCCCGGCCGCCAGCGCGGCGACAAGCTGCTCGCGAGTATGCCACGCCCCTGCCCCGCCCTGGCCGCAGC
The DNA here is from genome assembly GCA_964424415.1 of uncultured Hydrogenophaga sp. GTDB lineage: Bacteria > Pseudomonadota > Gammaproteobacteria > Burkholderiales > Burkholderiaceae_C > Hydrogenophaga. Next base: position 2,443 of record CAYRIT010000169.1, on the reverse strand, counting down.
CCGCGCGCATCACACGAGGCATGCGCGCAGCTGCCGTGCCGGAAAAAGAAAAGGCCCTGCCGGAGCAGGGCCTTTCCATCTCTTCGCGTCCGCAGACGGCCTGTCACCCCTCGCGAGGCATCGACCGTCCCCGGTCCGGGCTCAGGCAGCCGCCTTCTGGCGACGGCGGATTATGCCGAGGCCACCCAGCGCACCGCCCAGCAGCCAGACAGCAGCTGGGACCGGCACCACGGTGTGGGAGTAGGTCCAGTAGCCCCAGTTGCTTTCGCTGGCCGGGGCAGTAGCGGCGTTGAGGTTCAAAGCGAACGAACTACACGTGCTTGCCGAAATCTGCAAGCTGGTCGTGCCACTGTGGCCAGAGATCACGGCCGGCGATATCAGCGTGCCATTGCAGGCAGCCCACTCGCTGATACCGATGAACTCGATCGAGGCAAAGTCGAGCGTCGCCCCGTTGTCCCACTGGTAGCTGAGATCGATCAGCGCCGACTCGGGAATCCCCGAGAAGTTGGCCGGATCGGTGATGCCAGGATCGCTGATAGTGAGCGTTCCCACCCCTCCTGAGCTGTACTCGGCGCTCCAGCTGTAGACCACGGTCATGGCCGAGGCTGATACCGAAAACAGGCCCAGTACAAGTGCGGACGCTGCCCATGAGGCAATCATTCTCTTCATCGCACTTCCCCTTGTGTTGTCCCGGTGGCGCATTCCGCGTCGATGCGCCTTGCGGGTTTTGGGCCAACCCTGGGATTGACCCGATCTCAGAACCGGAAGGAGGGCTGGCCGCCCCGCCCGGGGCGGCCAGCCACTTTCAGCTCAAGCTCAGGCAGCAGCCTTCTGGCGACGGCGGATCATGCCGAGGCCACCCAGCGCACCACCCAGCAGCCACAGGGCACCGGGCACCGGCACTTGCTGCAGGTCCAGCGTGTAGAGCGCGGTGATGGCGGTGTTGTTGCCACCGTTCGGCAGATCACCCATGCCGCTGGCCACCACGCGTGCGGTGATGGTGCAGATGTCACCGGCCGACACGCAGTTGGCAAGACCCGAGAGATCCCAGGTCACACCCGCGGTGCCGCCCGCCTGAGCGATCACGACATGCTCATATGCATTGCAATCACCGTTATCGCAGGAAGCAGGATCACCGCCCCAGGGGAAGGCCGCCACACCACGGCTGTTGCTGGCGGTGTAGCCGTCGACCAGGCCGTCCCAGTTCCAGATGGAGCTGGCGGTGGCACCGGTGATGCCGTTGCGATAGAGGCCGCAGCTGCCGGTCGGATTGGCGCCGACAACGGCCACGCAGCCCGAGTTAGTGGTAGCAGCATCATGCCCCATGGTGTTGGTGGCGGCATCGTAGGTCCAGGTCAGGGCCGTATATTCCTGCCCGCCGGCGGGGTTGTTGAAACGGCCGGCATAGGTCGGGATGGTTTCACCCACGGCACCCGTCACCAGGTTGCTGCGCGTGTCTTCGGTCTGGAACAGGCCGAAGCTCAGACCGCCGAGCTGGGTCAGCGTGGCAGAGGTCACACCCGTTGCACCCGTACTCAGCGTGCCGCTGACATTGATGCTGTTCAGCTCCACAGCCTCGTGCGGCATGGTGGAGTAATCCGAGTCCATCAACTCCCAAGTGGTCGGATCGGTGATATCGAGCGTGCCGCCAAAGCCCTGGTAATCAGCGAGATTCGGGATGGACTGACCGCCGATGTTGCGGACGTCATTCATCGTCGAACTGCTCAGCACGTTGAATTGGGCTGCGTTGGCACCGACCGCCACCAGCGAGGCAGCGGCTGCGGCAACAGCCAGAACGGTTGCTTTTGTCTTCACAAGAAATACCCCCCTTCGGGTTTTGCTTATTGGA
>CAYRIT010000169.1:0-584 GCA_964424415.1 uncultured Hydrogenophaga sp. | reverse complement strand
CTTGTTTAGCAGGTCACACCGGGGGTGCCAAGGGCTTTTTTCCATAAGCTGGCCGGCAGGGGAAATTTTGCCGAACGCCCGCTCATGCGCGGGAAAACAATGGGGCATTCCCCCGCCGTTTTGTCCCATTTACGGGGTCGCTGCAGCCCCATGCAGCGCGGAGAGCAACCACCGCCTGCGCCGCCTGCCGGGCCTGCGCAAAGCGCACAAAAATGCTGCACGGGCTTGGTTGATTGACCCGCCCTCATGTAAACTTCGTTGTGGGGGGCTGTAAAACCCGCCTTGTGGGGGAATCCAGATCAGGTCATGCAGAAGCATCCGCTCACCATGGTGAGCGGAGGATGAAGCGGCCCGATGACAGATTCCTCCGCCCGACCGGCTATCTGACAGAGCGACACAGCGCAAGCAGCTTCGACATGCGAACTGACCCACGCCTGCGGCAACTCCGTCGTATACCCGCCATTTGCCAATAGTTGATACCCGAGAGACCAGGAGCAGAGATGGAATCCAAGTTGTATGTTGGGAATCTGTCGTACTCGACGACAGAGGACGACTTGCGCCAGCTGTTTTCGCAGGCCGGCAAC
>CAYRIT010000168.1:0-2988 GCA_964424415.1 uncultured Hydrogenophaga sp. | reverse complement strand
TCCAGTGCGGACATGGGACTGATGGACAGCGTCCAACGCCTGCAGTGACGCGTTGCCGCTGATCGAGTCATCCCTTTTCCCACCTAATCCGCGCCGCTGTGGTGCCTGACTGGCCCCGAAATCGGGGGGCGGTTTGTTCGACATCGATCAATTCCCATGCACCAGCCCCGCGAGAGGGCGCACACCATGAATTTTCTGAAGCATCTCAAAATCGGACAACGGCTGGGACTCGCCTTTGGCGTGATGCTGGCGATCACGCTGGCTTTGGGCGCCTATGCCGCCGTGCAGCTGGGCCGCGTCAATCAGACCTCCACCGACATGGACGAGAACTGGATGCCCAGTGTGGCCACCACGGGGGCGCTGAACACCGCGATTGGTGATTTCCGGGCCGCCGAGCTGCAACATGTTCTCAGCACCGATGCGGCCCAGTCGCAGATGCTGGAAAAGACCATGAGCCGCGTGTCGGAGCTGATCGCCAAAGAAAGCCAGGCCTTCGAGTCGCTGATCTCGGATCCCGACGAGCAAGAGATCTGGGATCGTTTCAAACAACGCTGGGCGGGGTATCTGGAGCTGCACAAGCAGGTCCTGCAACTGTCATCAGGCAGCGATGGCGAGCAAGCCCAGATACTGGCGCTCAGTCAATCCGAGATGCGGTTCGCGGTGGCGAGCGACATCCTGGACCACCTGGTGGCGCTCAACATCCAAGGCGGCAAAGACGCCAGCCACCAGGCGGATCTGCTGTACAGCACCGCGCTGAAGTGGCTGATGGCAGCGATCGCCATGGCCTTGACGGGGGGGCTGCTGGCTGCCGTGAGCATCACCCGCTCCATCACACGCCCCATTGTTCGGGCTGTCGAAGTGGCCGAGACCGTGGCCAATGGCGATCTGACCTCCGTGATCGACGATGCCGGACACGACGAAGCGGCCCAGTTGCTCAAGGCGCTCAAGGCCATGAACGAGAGCCTGGCCCGCACGGTGGGTCAGGTGCGCGCGGGTGCCGACTCGATCGCCACCGGCAGCAACCAGATCGCAATCGGCAACAACGATCTGAGCCAGCGCACCGAAGAACAGGCCAGCAATCTGGAGCAGACGGCGGCCTCGATGGAGGAACTGACCTCGACCGTGCGCCAGAACGCCGACACCGCCCGCCAGGCCAGCCAGCTCGCGCAGAGCGCCAGCGAGGCAGCGGCCAGCGGGGGCCAGGTGGTTGCCCGGGTAGTCACCACCATCCAGGACATTGCCGACAGCTCGCGCAAGATCAGCGACATCATCGGTGTCATCGATGGCATCGCCTTCCAGACCAACATCCTTGCGCTCAACGCCGCGGTGGAAGCGGCACGCGCGGGCGAGCAGGGCCGTGGTTTTGCGGTGGTCGCCGGCGAGGTCCGGAGCCTGGCGCAGCGCAGCGCCGAGGCGGCCAAGCAGATCAAGGGCCTGATCGGCGCCAGCGTGGAGAAGGTCGAGGCGGGCACCCGCCTGGCCGACAGCGCCGGTCAGGGCATGGGTGACATCGTGGCCCAGGTCAAGCGGGTCAACGACCTGATTGCCGAGATCAGTGCGGCCAGCGCCGAGCAGACCCAAGGCATCAGCCAGGTGGGTGACGCTGTGGCCCAGCTCGATCAGGTCACGCAGCAGAACGCCGCGCTGGTCGAAGAGAGCGCGGCGGCGGCGGACAGCCTGAAAGAGCAGGCGGCGCGGCTGGCCCAGGTGGTGCAAGCGTTCCGTATCGATGCCAGCAGCGAGCGCACCAGCGGTGTGGTGTCATCACCGGCCCCTGGGCACAAGCGCGCCGCCATGCCCACAGTGCCTGCCGCGCGGGCCCGCCAGTTGCCGCTGGTGGTCAACACGGCTGTTGTCCGCAGCGCCCCGCGGTCCGATGCCGTGTCGGTGGCTGCCCCACAGCGGATCTCGGCAGCCAGCCCCGCATCCAAGTCAGCCGCGACCCCGGCAGGCAAACCCGCCAGCCAGAAGGTCGCCGCCCACGACGATGGCGATTGGGAGAGTTTCTGATGTCCTTGCCCTCGAACGCATTTTTTTCCTGAGGAGCCTTCATGTCCGACACCCATTCCCCAAACGATCCCGCCCTGCTGGGCGACAAGGTGATCCTCGCTGCGGTGGCCTTGTCGGCCGTTGCCGCGGTGGTCATCGGGTACTTCTATTACTCGTTCACCTTGGCCATCGTGGGCGCGCTGGCGCTGTCTGGTGTGGCGGCGGCGGCCTACCTGCTGGCGCGTGGTACGTTGGCCTCGCGCCTGGTGCTGACCTTGTCGCTGGCGGCCTTGATCGTGTTGCACATCCAGCTGGCGCACGGTGAACTGGAATACCACTTTGGCATCTTCGTCTCGCTGGCGCTGCTGATGGTCTATCTGGACTGGCGGCCCATCGTGTTTGCGGCCGGTCTGTTCGCGGTGCACCACGTGCTGTTCGATCGGCTGCAGGCGGCCGGCTTCGACTTTTACTGCATGACCGAGCCCAGCTTCTGGCGCGTGGTGCTGCACGCCGCCTATGTGGTGATCCAGACCGGGCTGGAGGTGGTGCTGGTGATCAGCCTGGCGCGCACCGCCCGCGAGGGTGTGGAACTGGCGCAGATGGTGGCCGCGGTGGATCAGCCGCAGGGCATCGTGCTGGACATGCGGGGCGTGCAGGTGAGCACCCCGCGCGCCCAGGCCTTGCGCGCCGCGTTCCAGCGTATGCATGGGGTGGTGTCGTCGGTGCAAAGCTCCGCGGGCAGCATCGAGACCGCAAGCGCCGAGATCGCCAGCGGCAACCACGATTTGTCGACCCGCACCGAGCAGGCTGCGAGCAGCCTGCAGGAAACCGCTGCCAGCATGGAGCAGCTCAACAGCACCGTGCGCCAGAGTGCCGACGCGGCGCGCCAGGCGAGCCAGATTGCGGTGGCCAACGCCGAGGTGGCCGCACGCGGGGGTGCCGTGGTCGGCCAGGTGGTCACCACCATGGACGAGATCAACCACAGCAGCAAAAAGATCA
>CAYRIT010000167.1:0-3073 GCA_964424415.1 uncultured Hydrogenophaga sp. | reverse complement strand
GCTTTCGCCACTACCCCCTCAAGATAGCGTGTCTACCAATTTCACCACGTCGGCTGACTCTGACTTGCCGCATTCACACGATCTGAACAGACCTTGTTCGGCAGCCTCAGAGTTTACCCTGAAACCACCCCGTTTCCGGCGAGGCCCTGGGAATTCCGCAGCGTATCGACAACCCGCTTGGCTTGAGTCTGTCGATCACACCACAACGTGTTTGCGCCAGGCTTACTTGCCTGGAATCTGAGCAGCGCCTGTGTCCGCCGGCACACTCGGCGCAGCGGCTGGTGCGGACGCCGGCGCGCTGCCGATCGAACCAGGAATCTGCGCAGACGCCGGCGGCTGCGCGGGCAGCACCGAACCTTCCAGCACACTGCCCGCGCTGGGTGCAGCGTGGCGCAGATTCCCGAAGTAGGCCAGGCCCAGCGTGCTGGCCAGGAAAACTGCTGCCAGCACGCCCGTCGAGCGCGAGAGGAAGTTGGCACCACCCGACGCGCCGAACAGGCTGGCCGACCCCGCACCACCGCCGCCAAACGCGGCCCCGGCATCGGCGCCTTTGCCGTGCTGCATCAGGATCAGCACGATCATGGCGATGGCAGCGAGCATCTGGACCGCCAGAAGAATGGTCAACAAAACGTTCATGGAATTTCTCCGCAAGGGTGGCGCAACAACCGGCTTCAGGCCCGGGCTGCCGCAGCGATCTGCAAAAAGTCGGCGGCCTTGAGCGACGCACCGCCGATCAAACCGCCATCGATGTCGGGCTCGGCCAGCAGACTGGCCGCGTTGGCGGCGTTCATGCTGCCGCCGTAAAGGATGGGCACCCGCTTGGGGTGCTCGGTGGCCGCCGCCAGCTGGGCGCGCAACACCGCATGCACCGCCTGCGCCATCTCGGGCGTGGCTGTCTTGCCGGTACCGATCGCCCAGACCGGCTCGTAGGCCACCACAATTTCGCTGGTGCAATGGGTGACGGCATGGATGACCGCCGCGAGCTGCCGCTTGACCACGGCTTCAGTTTCACCCGCTTCGCGCTGGGCCAGCGTTTCGCCGACACAGACGATGGGCGTGATGCCCACTGCCAGTGCGCGCTGCGCCTTGGCTGCCACCACGGCATCTGTCTCAGAGTGGTACTGACGGCGCTCGGAATGGCCGACGATGGCGTAGCGGCAGCCGAAGTCCTTGAGCATGGCGGCGCTCACCTCACCGGTGAACGCGCCCTGCTCGTGTGCCGACACATCTTGTGCGCCCCAGGTCACCGCGCTGGCCGAGAGCAGCGACTGCAATTGCGCCAGATACGGCGCTGGCGCACACAGCGCCAGTTCGGCCCCGCTTGCCTGGCCATCAATACCGGCGAGCATGGTCTGCACCAGCGCTTGGTTGGCCGCCAGCGAGCCGTTCATTTTCCAGTTGCCAACAATCCGTTTTTTCATCAGATCCCCCCGGAGCTTCAGGACCAGCTCAGCACGATCTTGCCGATGTGCTGATTGGATTCCATGAGCGCGTGGGCCTCGGCCGCACGCGATGCTTCAAACACACTGTGGATCACCGGCTTGACCTTGCCTTGCACCAGCAGCGGCCAGACACGCTCGCGCAGCGACTGCGCGATCGCGGCCTTGAACGCCACCGGGCGCGGCCGCAGGGTCGAGCCCGTGATCACCAGCCGGCGCCGCAGCACCAGCCCGGCATTGAACTCGGCCTTGACGCCACCCTGCACCGCGATGATCACCAGCCGGCCGTCTTCGGCCAGGCATTCGATTTCGCGCGCCACGTACGCGCCCGCCACCATGTCGAGCACCACGTCCACACCACGGCCGTCGGTGAGCTTCGTCGCCTCGGCAGCGAAGTCTTGCGCCTTGTAGTTGATCGCGTGGTCGGCGCCGAGCGCCAGACAAGCCGCACATTTTTCATCGCTGCCGGCGGTGGCAATGACACGCGCACCCAGGGCCTTGGCCAGCTGGATCGCCGTCACGCCGATGCCGCTGGTGCCGCCCTGGATCAGGAGGGTCTCACCGGCCTGCAGGCGACCGCGGTCGAAAACGTTGCTCCAGACGGTGAAAAAGGTCTCGGGCAACGACGCCGCAGCCACGTCGTCCAGGCCCTCGGGCACCGGCAGACACTGGCCGACGGGCGCGGTGCAGAACTGGGCGTAGCCGCCGCCCGCCACCAGCGCACAGACACGGTCCCCGACCCGCAAACCCGCCTGGGCTATCGCCTGGGCATCGCCCGACTCGATGACCCCTGACACCTCCAGACCCGGCAGGTCGGAAGCGCCGGGCGGCGGCGGATAGGCGCCGCTGCGCTGCAAGACGTCGGGCCGGTTGATGCCCGAAGCGCTGACGCGAATCAGCACCTCACCCGCAGCCGCCACCGGCCGGGGGCGTTCGCACAGACGCAGCACCTCGGGCGCACCGAAGGCACTGATCTCGACCGCTTGCATCGTTGTCACCGGCCGTGTCGCTTTATTGCTGCTGCTGTTGCTGCTGCTGGGCCTGCTCGGCGCTGTTGCGGTCGAGCAGCGCTTTCATCGACAGCTTCACCCGGCCCTTTTCGTCGGTCTCCAGCACCTTGACCTTGACGATCTGGCCTTCGGTCAGGTAGTCGGACACACGCTCCACGCGCTCGTGGGCGATCTGGCTGATGTGCAACAGGCCGTCCTTGCCTGGCAGCAGGTTGATCAGCGCGCCGAAATCCAGGATCTTGGTGACCGGGCCTTCGTACACCTTGCCGATTTCCACCTCTGCGGTGATCTGCTCGATGCGACGCTTGGCCTCGTCGGCCTTGGCGCTGTCGGTGGACGCGATGGTGATGGTGCCGTCTTCGTCGATATTGATCTGGCAACCGGTCTCTTCGGTCAGCGCACGGATCACCGCACCACCCTTGCCAATCACGTCGCGGATCTTCTCGGGGTTGATCTTCATGGTGAACAGCTTGGGCGCGAAGTTGGAGACTTCCAGCTTGGCTTCGCCCATCGCTTCTTGCATCTTGCCCAGGATGTGCATGCGCGCTTCCTTGGCCTGCGCCAGTGCAACCTGCATGATTTCCTTGGTGATGCCCTGGATCTTGATGTCCATCTGCAGCGCGG
>CAYRIT010000166.1:0-3662 GCA_964424415.1 uncultured Hydrogenophaga sp. | reverse complement strand
ACATCATCGTGCTGGCCAACCCGGAAATCGCCTTGCTGCCCAACTGGGTGATCGCACTCGTTGCAGCCGGTGGCCTGGCGGCCGCGCTGTCCACGGCGGCGGGTCTGCTGCTGGCGATCTCTTCGGCCATTTCCCACGACCTGATCAAGGGGGCCATCAACCCCAACATCAGCGAAAAGGGTGAGCTCATGGCCGGCAAGATTGCCATGGCGCTGGCCGTGTTCGTGGCCGGTTACCTGGGTCTGAACCCGCCGGGCTTCGCGGCCGGTACCGTGGCCCTGGCCTTCGGTGTCGCGGCGTCCTCCATCTTCCCTGCGTTGATGATGGGCATTTTCAGCCGCACGATGAGCGACAAGGGTGCGATCGCCGGCATGATTGCTGGTCTGTCCGTGACCCTGTTCTATGTGTTCGCTCACAAGGGCCTGTTCTTCATCAAGGGAACCGACTACCTCGACCTGATCGGAGGCGCCAACAGCTTCTTCACGATCTCGCCCGAGGCCTTCGGTGCCGTGGGTGCCATGGTCAACTTCCTGGTCGCCTACCTGGTGAACAAGGTGTCGACTCCTGCACCGAAGCACATTCAGGAGTTGGTGGAGTCGGTCCGCGTGCCCAAGGGCGCGGGTGGTGCCTCCGCCGCCCACTGACCGATGAGCTGATGCATCGCTTCTTCGCGGGGAGGTTCCCGCGGAGGTGATGTTCCGGACCCCGCCGGCCTGCCGGCGGGGTCTTGTTATTTGAAGAGCCGCCTGTGCCGCACAATTCGGGACCCCCGATCCCCGATGGCCGTCCACAGGCCGCTGTGCCCGCTCGATGGTGACGTCGACCGGGCACAGCGAAATCGCTGATCCCAACCAAGGTTTGCCGGATGAATCTGCCGAGTGTCTACATCTTCAACTGGATTTTTTTGCTGGCGCTGTTTCCGGTGTCGTTCTTCTGGCTGCGCCGCGCCTGGCGCATCCTGATGCGCCGCGATTTTTCCGAGGTGGCCTTGAAGAAGGGCTTGCCACCGCCCAACGCGGAGAAGTACGCGCCCTACGAGATGGCCATCAACCTGGTCGGCGGCACCGTGATGGTGGGGGTGCTGGTGGCCGTGCTGGGCTTTCAGGCGCTTGCCGCGGACGACTGGATCGCCGTGGCGGGCATCACGCTGTGGTGCAAGCTGTTCGCCTCGTTTGCGCTGAGCCGGCAGGCCCACGGTCTGGGGCTCAAAAACAAGAAAACCGCGCCAGGCACCGACAAGCGCGGCTGATAGGCGGCTGCGAAAGGGTGGTCCTTAGTAGGCCAGCCGCTCGGGCCGGATCTCCTGCAGGATGGTGGTGGCGATTTCCTCGATCGATTTGGTCGTCGTGGATAGCCAGCGGATGCCCTCGCGGCGCATCATTGCCTCGGCCTCGCTGACCTCCATGCGGCAGTTTTCCAGGCTGGCGTAACGCGAGTTGGGCCGGCGCTCGTTGCGGATCTCGCTCAGCCGATCGGGTGCGATCGTCAGACCAAAAATTTTCTTGCGGTGTGGCACCAGCGCCGGCGGCAGTTTGCGGCGCTCGAAGTCTTCCGGGATCAGCGGGTAGTTCGAGGCCTTGAGCCCGTGCTGCATCGCGAGGTACAGGCTGGTCGGCGTTTTGCCGCTGCGGCTCACGCCGACCAGGATCACGTCGGAGCCCTCCAGGTCGCGGTGGCTCTGGCCGTCGTCGTGCATCAGCGAGTAGTTGATGGCCTCGATGCGGTCGTTGTACTCCTTGCTTTTCGAGGCGTCCGAGAACCGGCCCACGCGGTGGTTCGACTTGATGCCCAGCTCGGCCTCCAGGGGCTCGACGAAGGTGCCGAACATGTCGAGCATCATCCCGTGGCACTGGTCTTTGAACACCTTGAGCACATCCATGTTGACCACGGTGGCAAACACCAGCGGCCGCTGGCCCTCGACCTCGGCCGTGTGGTTGATCTGGCGCACCGCCTGGTGCGCCTGGTCCACGCTGTCGAGAAACGGCAGGCGCACGCGGCGCACCTGCGCTTCGAACTGCGCCAGGATGGCGTTGCCAAAGGTCTCGGCGGTGATGCCGGTGCCGTCGGAGATGAAAAAGACCGTGCGCTGGGGCATAGAGGTGTCCGATGAACGGGTTGGAACGGATCGGGGAAGTGGCCTGACCGCCAGCCGGGTGGCCCAGGGTTGCACCCGGTGCCTGGGAACTGGCGCCCTACAATCCCGGACTGGCGCCGAAACCATTATCCCGGTTCACCCGCCCCCTGTTTTTTGCCCCCGCCCGCAGGCCGACCCCAACAGAACAACAGGTCCCAGGTCGCACGCGAGGGGCTCCCGGTTTTTAACTTGAGCGGAGCTTTTCCATGTCCCAACTGTTTTCCCCGACCGATCTGGTCGTGCCTTTCGAGCATCTGCGCATGTCCGACGTCGACAGCGTCGGCGGCAAGAACGCCAGCCTGGGCGAGATGATCTCGCAGCTGCCCAGCGGTGTGAAAGTGCCCACCGGCTTTGCCACCACGGCGCACGCGTTTCGCGAGTTCCTGAAATTTGAAGGCCTTGACCAGCGCATCAACGCGCGGCTCGATGCGCTGGACACGGAGGACGTGCGCGCGCTGGCCGAAACCGGTGCCGCCATCCGTGCCATGGTCGAGCAGCAGCCGTTTCCCGCCAATCTGGAGCAGGCCATTCGCGATGCGTTTGCGACCCTGGTGAATGGCAACGACCAGGCCACGTTTGCGGTGCGTTCGTCGGCCACAGCCGAAGACTTGCCCGACGCCTCGTTCGCCGGTCAGCAGGAGACCTTTCTCAACGTGCACGGCATCGACGAAGTGCTGCACAAGACGCGCGAGGTGTTCGCCAGCCTCTACAACGACCGCGCCATCAGCTACCGCGTGCACAAGGGTTTTGCCCACGCCGATGTGGCCTTGTCCGCCGGCGTGCAGCGCATGGTGCGCTCCGACCTGGGCGCTGCCGGCGTGATGTTCACCATCGACACCGAAAGCGGGTTTGAAGATGTGGTGTTCATCACCAGCAGCTACGGCCTGGGCGAGACGGTGGTGCAGGGCGCGGTGAACCCGGACGAGTTTTATGTGCACAAGCCCATGCTGAAGGCCGGCAAGCGTGCGCTGATCCGACGCAACCTGGGCTCCAAGCTGATCCAGATGACGTTCACCAGCGCCGAGGAAAAGGCCGCGGACGGGGCGTTGCAAGGCCAGCTGGTCAAGACGATCGATGTGCCGGTCGAGCAGCGCAACCGCTACAGCCTGAGCGACGCCGATGTCGAGCAGCTCGCCCACTACGCCCTGGTGATCGAACAGCACTACGGCCGCCCGATGGACATCGAGTGGGGCAAGGACGGCACCGACGGCCAGCTCTACATCCTGCAGGCGCGGCCCGAGACGGTGAAGAGCCAGAGCGCGAGCAAGACCGAGGTGCGCTACAAACTCAAGGGCAAAGGCGCGGTGCTTGTTGCCGGCCGGGCGATTGGCCAGAAGGTGGGCACCGGCCCGGTGCGACTGGTGCACAGCATCAGCGAGATGGACCAGGTGCAGCCGGGCGACGTGCTGGTGACCGACATGACCGACCCGAACTGGGAGCCGGTGATGAAACGCGCCAGCGCCATCGTGACCAACCGCGGCGGGCGCACCTGCCACGCCGCCATCATCGCGCGCGAGCTGGGCATTCC
>CAYRIT010000165.1:0-3677 GCA_964424415.1 uncultured Hydrogenophaga sp. | reverse complement strand
CTGGCGGAGGCTGTGAGATTCGAACTCACGGACGGTTGCCCGTCGGCAGTTTTCAAGACTGCTGGTTTAAACCGCTCACCCAAGCCTCCGGGTGCGATACCAAGGGACAATTTTAGCGGTTGCCGGTGGACGCTTCCGACCCGCCTGCATTGAAGGCCGGGCTCGCGCCCGCATCTCGCCGAGCGGACGGCCCTGCCCGGCTGTCTCGACAGTGCGCTTGGCCAGCGGCCCCATCCACCAGCCGATGCGATGGGGCCAGGCCCACCAGCATGCCGTCCTACCCACACGGCAGCGCACCCGGGCGACACTTCGGCACGGTATGCGGCCCACGCGGCAAGGCCGACAATCGCGGTTCAACGCTCTCCCACCACCGCCCCGACACCATGTTCAATCTCTGGCTCTGGATCAAAGACCGACGCAACCGGCTCTGGGTCACCCCGATGCTCACCGCGCTGCTGGCGGCCGCGCTGGCCTTTGCCGCGAAGTGGGTCGGCAGCTTCTGGCTCGCCAGCAAGCTGCCCGATATCCAGGCCGAGACCATCGACGACCTGCTCTCCGTCATCGCCAGCAGCATGCTTGCCGTGGCCACCTTCTCGCTCGGCATCCTGGTCTCGGCGCTGAGCTCCTCGGCCACCACCGCCACACCCCGCGCCACCGAGTTGCTGATGGGTGACGACGACACGCGCGGCGCCATCGGCAGTTTCATGGCGTCGTTCACCTTCGCGGTCGTGGCCAAGACCGCCCTGGGGGTCGGTTACTACGACGCCGCGGGCCGTTTTGTGCTGTTTGTCAGCACCCTGGGGGTGTTGACCTACGTGGTGTTCCGGCTGCTGCTGTGGGTCAAGACACTGTCCATTTTGGGCCGCCTGAGCGACACGGTGGCACGCATCGAACGGGTGAGCCGCAATGCCCTCAAGGCCCATGTGAAACGCCCGCGCCTGGGTGCCGCCGCACCGCCCCAGAACACCCCCACCGGCACCGCGATCCGGGCGGACGACATCGGCCACCTCTGCCACCTCAACATGAGCGGCCTGCAACACGCGGCCACCGAAGCCGACTGCACGCTGCATGTGCATGTGCGCCCCGGCAGCTTCGTCGGCCCCGACACCGTGCTCGCGACCGCCAGCCCCCATCCCCGGCCCCAGGACACTGCCGGAAGCAAGACCGACGGTGCACCGCCGGCGCCCGACGCCAGCGCCATACGCGCCTGCTTCGTTCTCGGCCAGCAGCGCAGCTACGACCAGGACCCGCGCTTCGGCCTGATCGTGCTCAGCGAGGTGGCCCTGCGTGCGCTCTCACCGGCGGTCAACGACCCCGGCACCGCCATCGGAGTGATGGCGGCCCTCACCACGCTGGTGGTGGAGGCCGATCGCGCGATCGCCGAACACGCCGCGGAGACGGCCCAACAAGCGAGCCCCGAGGCTGCGTCGCCCGAGGTCGAATTCGACCGCCTGACATTGCCCGAGCTCGACATCCGCAGCCTGGTCGCCGACGGCTTTGCTTCGATCGCCCGCGACGGCGCCGGCATGCTGGAGGTGGGCATCCGCCTGCAAAAAATGCTGGCCACCATCGCCCGCAACGGCAGTGCGCCGGTGGCGGCGGAAGCACGCTTGCAGGCGCGCAAGGCCATGGAACGCGGCCAGTCGGCGCTCAGCCACCCGGACGATCAGCGCCAGCTGCAAGCGCTGCACCAGCAGCTGTTCGGCGCCTGAGCTCCGTGGCCAGCGATCCGGCTACGACGGATTGGCCGCAGGCGCGGTGGTCACGACCACCCCGTCTTTGACCGGCAAGGTGGCGCCCGGCTTGAAACCCATGCGCACCGTCTCTTCCTTGCCGTCCAGGCGGTAGGTCACGTTGTAGCCCGCCAGTTTCTGGGTCTTCTCGTTCTGCGTGCTGCAGCGGCGCTCGGTGGTGGTGACCGCGTCCTTCTGCTGCATGTTCTTTTGCACCTGGTTGCCCGCGTAACCACCGGCGGCAACGCCCGCCACCGTCGCCAGGGTCTTGCCATTGCCGCCGCCGATTGCGCTGCCCAGCAGGCCGCCAGCCAGCCCACCGACCACTGTGCCCGCAATCCGATGCCGATCCTGCACCGGCGCCTGGTGGCGCACCTGCACGTCTTCGCAGCGCTGCCGTGGTGTCACCGTCGCGGCCATGACCTCATGCACCGACACCACCTCGGCCACCGACGGCTTTTTCAGTGCCTGGTAACCGGTGACGCCACTCGCGCCCAGCACCACCATCGCCAGACCGCCCACAACAACACCTTTGACCATCGCCTTGTCCATGATTGAGACTCCTTTCGAGCGGAATCTAGGCTAGGCCGGACGCCTCGACGTGACAGAAGGTATCCAGTGGTCGCCAAGCTGCAAAAACGCGGTGTCGGCCCAAATCCGCATCAGGCACGGCCGGGTCGGTGTGGGACATCTTTGCCACCGGCGTGGGGTCTGTCGAGCCGGGGGACAACACCGCCGCGGGCAAACGCCTGGTCTGACAGAAGGACAGAAAGATGCGTTACTTACGTGTTGTGTTGACAAAAGGGCCCGGTCCGGCGGACGGTTCCCGTGTCGAGGCCAATACCGGCATCGGGGTCAACAGCCCAAGGCACCCGGGACTGGCCGGCGTCCCGGGTGGAATTTCAGCCGTTCGCTGGCTGCGTGGCGGCGTTTTACTCAGAAGGATCCAGAATGAATGCAATCAAAATTGTGGCCATCGCGCTGATCGTGGCAGGCGGTCTGGCATTGAGCTACGGCGGGTTCACGTACACAAAGAATTCGGAACAAATCAAGCTGGGGCCGATCGAACTGTCGATCAAGAACAAGAAAACCGTCAATGTCCCGGCCTGGGCCGGTGTCGCCGCTATCGTCGCGGGCGCTGCGCTGCTTTTTGTTCGCAAGTAAACCGTCGACGGCAAAAATACCATCGGCAACCACTCCGAAAACGTCCGACCGAAGCAACACCGTGGTGAACAGGCAATGAGAGACACCCGGTCGCTACGCCAGCACCAAGCATTCAGGTTATGAAGCGTTTGAAAGGTAGAAAATGAAAAAGCATTATCTGATCATGGCGATTTCGGCGACCCTTATCCAAGGTTGTTATACCGCGCCCGCCTACCAATCATCCAGCCAAGTCTCAGTGGGAGTTGGGTATCCGGGCGTCAACATCGGCATCAATTATTCGGCGTACCCAGATCTCGTTCTGATACCGGGTTATCCCGTCTATTACGACCCCCGGGTGAGTTTCAACTTCTTCTTCTACGACGGTCTGTACTGGGTGTTCCAGGGCGACAACTGGTATGCCAGCGGCTGGTACAACGGGCCGTGGAACAGGGTGGGTTATTACGATGTGCCGGTTTATGTACTGCGCGTTCCGGTGCGCTACTACCGCCAGCCGCCACCGTATTTCCGGGGCTGGCGCGCCGACGCGCCGCCGCGTTGGGGCGACCACTGGGGTCGCGACTGGGAACAGCGCCGAAGCGGGTGGGACCGTTGGGACCGCAGCGCCACCCCGCCTCCCGCACCGCTGCCGAACTACCAGCGGAATTATTCGGGCGACCGCTATCCCCGTGCAACAGAACAACAGCGTGCGATCCAGTCGGAGAACTACCGCTACCGGCCACGCGACCCCGAAGCGCAGAAATATTTTCAACCAAGGGGGCAGCAAGCCCCGCAGCGCCAGCA
>CAYRIT010000164.1:0-3788 GCA_964424415.1 uncultured Hydrogenophaga sp. | reverse complement strand
TGCGGATGGTCACGCGCAGCACCTTGCCCGAGCGCGTCTTGGGCAGGCGCTGGATGACCTGCACGCTCTTGAAGTCGGCCACCGCGCCCAGCTGCTCGCGCACGCGCGCCACCAGCGCGGCGCAGATCTCGGCTTCCGACCGCGTGACGCCGGATTTCAGCACCACCAGGCCCAGCGGCACCTGGCCCTTGAGCGTATCGGCCACGCCCACCACGGCCGCCTCGGCCACGTCCGGATGGGCCGACAGGATTTCCTCCATCTGCCCGGTGGACAGGCGGTGGCCGGCCACATTGATGATGTCGTCGATGCGCGACATGACCCAGCCGTAGCCGTCGGTGTCGAAGTAGCCCGCATCCCCGGAGAGGTAATGGCCGGGAAAGCGCGAAAGGTAGGTTCGCTCGAAACCGGCCTCGTCGTTCCACAGCGTGTAGAGCGTGCCCGGCGGCATCGGCAGCTTGATGACCAGGCTGCCGATCTCGCCAGCGGGCTGGTCCCGCCCCGCCTCGTCCAGGATGTGGATGTCGTAGCCCGGCACCGGCTTGGTGGCCGAGCCGTATTTGACCGGCAGGTGCTCGATGCCCATGCAGTTGGCCAGCGCCGGCCAGCCGGTCTCGGTCTGCCACCAGTTGTCGATCACCGGCACGCCCAGGATCTTCTCGGCCCACTGGATGGTGTCGGGGTCGCCCCGTTCGCCCGCCAGGAACAGCATGCGGAACCTGGACAAATCGTATTTCTTGACCAGCGTGCCGTTCGGGTCTTCCTTCTTGATGGCGCGAAACGCCGTCGGCGCGGTGAACAGCACGTTGACGCCATGATCGGCGCAGACGCGCCAGAACGCCCCGGCGTCGGGCGTGCCCACCGGCTTGCCCTCGTAGAGGATGGTGGTGCAGCCCTGCAGCAGCGGCCCATAGACGATGTAGGAGTGCCCCACCACCCAGCCCACGTCCGAGCCGGCCCAGTAGACATCGCCCGGCTGCGTGCCATAGACCGCCTCCATCGACCAGCGCAGCGCCACGGCGTGGCCGCCGTTGTCGCGCACCACGCCCTTGGGCTTGCCGGTGGTGCCCGAGGTGTAGATCACGTAGAGCGGGTCGGTGGCCGCCAGCGGCACGCAGTCGGCCGGCTGGGCGCGCGCCATCGCCTCGTCCCAGTCCACATCGCGGCCGGCGACCATGTCGGCCGCAAGTTGCGGTCGCTGCAGCACCAGACACGGCGTCTTCGGCACGCCGGCGATCTCCAGCGCCTCATCGAGCAGCGGCTTGTAGGGCACGCTGCGCCCCGGCAGCAGCCCACACGAAGCCGAGATCATCACTTTGGGCCTGGCGTCGACCACGCGCTTGGCCAGTTCCGGCGCGGCAAAACCGCCGAACACCACCGAATGCACGGCGCCGATGCGCGCACAGGCCAGCATCGCCACCACCGCCTCGGGCACCATCGGCATGTAGATCACCACCGTGTCGCCCTTCTTGACGCCCATGGCCAGCAGCGCCCCCGCGCAACGCGCCGTCAGATCCTGCAGCTCGCGGTAGGTGATCTTGCGCTGCGTGCCCGCCAGCGGGCTGTCGTACACCAGCGCCAACTGCTCGGCGCGGCCGCGCTCGACGTGGCGATCGACGCAGTTGTAGCAGGTGTTGAGCACGCCGCCGGCAAACCAGCGGTAGAACGGCTTGCGCGAGTCGTCGATGACCCTGTCCCAGCGCCTGACCCAATCGATGCCTTCGGCAATGTTCGCCCAGAAGCCTTCCGGGTCGGCCTTGGCCGCCGCATAGGTCTTCGCGTAATTGCCCTTGCCGCTCGCGCTCATCTCGTGTCTCCTCGTTCTTCGATCGCGGTTTTCGCGGGGCAATGATAGTCCCCGCAAAACCCCCGCGCGCATTCAGCGAATGAGCGCCTGCCAGTCCCGAAAGCGCGGATGGTCGGCGCCGCGCAGCCACTCGAAACCGGCCATCTCGGTGCTGACCAGATCGCAACCGGCTGCGGCCAGGCGGTCGTAGGCAGCGTCGCGGTTGCGCTCGGTGCGCGAGCCGCAGGCGTCCTGCACCACCCACACCTCCCAGTCGTCCTCGAGCAGTTCCAGCGCCGTCTGCAGCAGGCACACGTGCGTCTCGACGCCAGCCAGCAGCAAGCTGCGTCGTTCATGCACGGCCTCGGCCGGCCGTCGCAGATGCGCCGGCAGACTGCGCGCGTTGCCGCGCGGCGCGGGCGCCTTGGGCGCAAGCAGCGGTCGCAATGCCTGCGCGCCGCTGAAAGCCGATTTCGCCAGCACCCGGTCGCACAGGGCGGCAAGCTGCGGGTCGGTCGCGCCCAGCTTGTCCGGCACCTGCTCGGTCGCCCACACCGGCACCTCCAGCCAGCGCGCCAGCTGCGCCAGCCGACGGGCATTGGCCAGCACGGCCGCGCCCTCGTGAATGGCGGGCAGCAGGCGCGCCTGGAAATCGATCAGGACGAGCTGGCATTCATCGGCTTGAAGAAGCATGGCATCTTTCACGGGATCCCGCATTTTCCCCATGGGAAATTTCCGGAGACCGGTTGCGGTCAAGCTTCAGGATAACCGAGCCGACAGTCTGGCTCGATCGCCTCGAAAACCGGGGCTGGCCTGGCTCTCACGCTGCATTCATCCTTGACCTTCATGGCCAGCTTGGCAGCCCGCGTCTCGGTGCTGGTGTGGCGACCCGACAGAAGGCTTCGGATCGTCAAGCGCGCCACGATGTCGGCGTACACCCATCCGCATCGTCGGGACGATGGTCGAGCACCGGAAGAAATACAGGCGGCGGTCTTTCCTCTGATCCGGTCAATGCGCCGTGGCGGCCAGGGCGTCACCGGCTGAAAAATCCCCAGGCAGATCAAGGACGACCGCACCCCATGGGTGATCTGCGTCACCACGCTCGATTGCAGCCAGGAACCTCATTGGACAAACTCCATGGCCAGTTCACGGGGATTGTCGGTGCGCTCGCTCACATCGAGCATTTCAATGCCAAGGACACGCCCTTGGTCATCAAAATCAAACACGACACCAGGACGAACCTCATCGCTCTCGGCCACGGCGCCTGCGCGCAGGCGAATGTACATGGCATCGGCCTGCTGGTCATACTCGATTCTCATGGCTGCACTCCGTACTTATCAAATTTGCTGGTGGCCATGACAGTCACCACCAACACCACCACTTCACCCTCGGTCAGCACCCGCAAAAGCTGACGCTTGCCCGCGCGCTCGATCCACCCTTGAGACTCCACCCGTCCACGGTTGGCGGGCACCGTGCGCAGCGGCCTGGCCAGCGCGCCCTCGACTTCCATCTTGCTGATGCCGCGCTCAGCCATGCGGGCCAGGGCATGCTGGGTGTATGTGATCGACATGGCGGTGAGCATACCCACCAACAAAGCATTGTCAACTGCACCCGTTCAGGCGTTTTTCATTTTTTTCGTCAAAAACCCGATGTCGTGCGTCACTCTGTTCTGAACTTGTCGAGCGACGGCAATCTGAGCGGCCTTGGCACGAGTGACCTTGGCCAGGATGTACTGCGCACTCGCCGTCCAGATGAAAGGCTTGAGATTGCTGTTGTGATGCTCGATGTACTCCCCGATGGCCGCCTGCAATTGGCCGTTGCAAATGCAGCGCAAGCGCACCGCGCTTGACAGGATCCGCCAAGCTCTTGCCGAAAATTACACTGGAAACTGCACCGGGCAAGAAAAACGCTCCGAAGTTTGTAGCAACGAAGCGTTTTGTTTGTTCTGGTGGGTGATGCAGGGTTCGAACCTGCGACCCCTGCCGTGTGAAGGCAGTGCTCTACC
>CAYRIT010000163.1:0-3821 GCA_964424415.1 uncultured Hydrogenophaga sp. | reverse complement strand
TGCTGACCATGGCCAACGATTGCATCGGCACCGGTCCGCGGCTGCAACTGCTGACTGACAATGCGGAACTCAACCGCACCATCGAGGCGGCGTTTGCTGGGTGGGCCAGGGTGATCAATCTCGCCGAGAAGCTTCGCACCATGCGGCTGGCCAAGGCCACCGATGGCGAGTCCTTTGCGGTGCTGACCGCCAACCCGACGGTCGATTCGCCGGTCATGCTCGACGTGCAATTGGTTGAGGCCGACCGCGTGGCATCGCCGGTCATGTCGGTGCTGCCGACCACCAGCGATATCGATGGCATCGTGCTGGATGCATGGGGCAACCCGCAGAGCTACACAATCTTGCGTCAGCATCCCGGCGACCTGGCGGCTTGGAAGACCCAGTACGACCTGGTGCCCGCCGATGCTGTGGCTCACTGGTTCCGCAGCGATCGGCCCGGCCAGCATCGCGGTATTCCGGAGATTACCCCGGCACTGCCGCTGTTCGCACAGTTGCGGCGGTACACGCTGGCGGTGATCGCCGCCGCTGAAACCGCCGCCGATTTCGCGGCGGTGCTGTTCACTGATGCACCGGCCAACGGCGAGGCCCAGGCGCTGGAGCCGATGGACGTGGTCGAGCTTGAAAAACGGATGGCCACGGTACTGCCGGACGGCTGGCGGCTGGGGCAGATCGAGGCACAGCAGCCGACGACCAGTTACGCGGAGTTCAAGCGGGAGATTCTCAACGAGATCGCCCGCTGCTTGAACCTGCCGTACAACATCGCCGCCTGTAATTCCTCGGGCTACAACTATGCTTCGGGGCGACTCGATCACCAGACCTACTACAAGAGCATTCGCGTCGAACAGGCCCATCTGGCCGAATCGGTGCTGGACCGCATCTTCGCTGCGTGGATCGACGAAGCCATGCTCACCTCGGAGTTGTCCATCCTTCGCGCCGCGCGCAGTATGCCTCATCAATGGTTTTTCGATGGCACCGAGCACGTTGACCCGGCCAAGGAAGCCAACGCCCAGGCCACCCGTCTGACCAGTAACACCACCACGCTTGCCGCCGAGTATGCACGCCAGGGCAAGGACTGGGAGGTTGAACTCCGTCAGCGTGCCAAAGAACAGGCGCTGATGCGTGAGCTGGGCCTGACCATCGCACAGCCCACCTCCCAAGCCACGCCCCCGGAAAACAATGAAGACCAGGAGGTCGACACGGATGTCGAGCCCAAGCCAGCAGCCTGAATACTTGACCTTTCGATGCCCGCTGACGGTTGAGGCGGCCAGCGGGCCAGACCAGCATTCCGCAGATGCGGGGATGCCGCGTTTTCGCATGGTCGCATACACCGGGGGGATGATGCGGATCACCGGCTTCCCGCATCCCGTGGTCGTCGATCTTGAAGGCCTCACTGTCGATCGACAGGACATCCCGGTGCGGCTGGACCACAACCCGCGCCAGGGTGTCGGTCACACCCAGCGGGTGGTGATCGAGAACGGGCAGGTCATTGCCGAGGGACTGGTCAGTCGCGACACCTCCTGGGCACGGGATGTGGCCAAGAGCGCTGTCAACGGCTTTCCCTGGCAGGCCAGCATCGGCGCTGCGGTCGTGGATGCCGAGTTCATCCCCAACGGCCAGCGCATCGCTGTCAACGGAAGAACCTTCGACGGCCCACTGCACGTGGTCCGCCAGGCCGTCCTCAAAGAAATCTCGTTCGTCGATAGCGGCGCAGACCCGGCCACATCGGCCCGAATCGCCGCCCAGAGCAAGGAGCAAGCTGTCATGGAAAGTAAAAGCACGACCACCCAGGATCCCGCCCAGCCAAACGCGGGGCAAACCGATGACCCCATCGCAGATGACCCCGCCACCGGCAGTGATCCCACGCCGGCAGCGCAGGAGCCGGCCGGGCCGAACCCCGCGAACCCGCCGGGGGTGCCTGCCGTCTCCAGCAACCCGCCCACGCTCAACGCCTCGGCCGCTTGCGGGAGCCCGAACCCGCTGATGCAGATGCGTCAGCAGTTGGCCGCTGAAACCCGGCGTGTCGAGGCCATCCGCAAGGTCTGCGCCGGCAAGCACCCGGATGTCGAGGCCCAGGCGATCGAGGAAGGCTGGGACGAGACCCGCACCGAACTGCACGTGCTCCGCGCTTCGCGGCCGCAGGTGCCGGCGGTACATGCCCGGCCCCGCAACAGCAGCCCGCAGATCTTCGAGGCGGTCGCGCTGATGGCATCGGGCCTACCCAACTCGCGGATCGAGGCCATCTTCACCGAGCCGATCCTCGATGCCGCCGACAAACTGCGCGGCGTGGGCATCCAGGAGTTCTGCGAGCTGGCGTGCGGCGCACAACTGCCTCGGTTCCGCCGCGACGCCACCGGCTGGTTGCAGGCTGCGTTCAGCACCACCAGCCTGCCGGGCATCTTGAGCAACGTCGCCAACAAGATGCTGCTGGAGGGATACAACTACATCGAGGACGCATGGCGGAGCATCGCCAAGATCGCCTCGGTCAACGACTTCAAGGAGCACAGCCGCTACCGCATGACCGGCTCGTTCAAGTTCGAGCAGGTGGGTGCCGATGGCGAGCTCAAGCATGGCAAGCTGGACGAGCAGAAGTTCGGACAGAAGGCGGACACTCACGGGATCATGTTCGCCCTGACGCGTCAGATGATCATCAACGATGACATGGGCGCTTTCACCGACATCCCCCGCCAAATCGGGATGGGTGCGGCTGAATCCATTGCCGATGCCGTGTGGGGCCTGTGGCTCCGCAATCCCGTCCAGGCTGACGGCAAGGCATTCTTCCATGCCGATCACGCCAACTACGTCGAAGGTGCGGACACCGCGCTGTCGGTTGATGGCCTGACCGACGCCGAGGTGAAGTTCGGTCTGCAGACCAAGCCCAACGGCAAACCGCTGGGCCTGCCCGCCAGCCTGCTGCTGGTGCCCACCGCGCTGAAGGTCCCGGCCGAAATGCTGATGAAGAGTGTTCAGCTCAACGAGACCACCACCGCCAACAAGGCCAAGCCTTCGACCAACCCGCACGTCGGCAAGTTCAACGTGGTTTCCAGCGTGTACTTGTCCAACGCGTCGTTCACCGGCGCATCAAGCAAGGCCTGGTATCTGCTGGCCGACCCCAACCGACTGGCGGCCATCGAGATCGCATTCCTCAACGGCGTGGATCGTCCGACCGTCGAAAAGACCGACGCCGATTTCAACACGCTGGGCATCCAATTTCGTGGCTATATCGACTTCGGCGTCCGCGAGCAGGACCACCGAGGGGCGCTGAAAATGAAGGGCGAGGCGTGATGACGTAGGGCTTGCACAAGAGTGAGCCGCTTGGAGGCGGCTCCAAGCGGCTCCCGTGCCTTGCGTCGCCGCGAGCCCACATCGGTGATCGCCCTTTTTGCAAACCGCCTGCTTCGGGAGGGCTGTGGTTATCCCCGCGACTGGGGTGTTTCCCGAAAGGTCAAAATGGCTTTCAAGAGCCACCTCCTTTCGGTCGCAACCGACCAACGCGCGCATTCTAACTCGGATTCATCAGAAAGGAAACGATTCATGGCAACCGCGATCTTCATTCATGACGGCAACAGCATCGACTACACCCCCGGCGCGAACGTCAGCGCCGGGGACGTGGTCGCCCAGGGCGAGCTGGTCGGCATCGCCAAGCTGGACATCGTGGCCAATGCGCTGGGCGCGCTGGCGGTCACCGGCGTGTTCGACCTGCCCAAGGCGACCGGAGCCGGCACGGCCATCACCGCCGGAGCGAAGGTGTACTGGAACGCGACCGCCAGTCAGGCGACCACCACCGCCAGCGGCAACAAGTACCTGGGCAAGACCGTCCGGGC
>CAYRIT010000162.1:0-3828 GCA_964424415.1 uncultured Hydrogenophaga sp. | reverse complement strand
TTGCGCAGGAGGTGGGTTTCCTGCCGCCGGCGGTGCATGTGCGCGACAACCTGGAACTCAAACCCAGCGGCTACCGCATCACGCTGCGCGGTGTGGTGGTGGGTGAGGGTGAGGTGTTCCCTGGCATGTACCTCGCCATCGATCCCAGCGGCATCGGTACGCCCCTCATTGGCACGCCCACCACCGACCCTGCGTTTGGTCTGCCCGCGCACTGGATCGAGGACAAGCAGCGGGAAAACGCGCAAATGGCCGGTTTCACCGTGGTTGATTCCGAGACCGTGCTGGCGACCCATCTTTCACACTTGATGCAAGTCCAGGCAGCCAAGTTGCTGAGCCGGACCGAGACCCAGGACCTGGTCGAACACGTGACCCGCCTGGCCCCCAAACTGATCGAAGAAGTCGTGCCCAAGATGATTTCCATCGCCGCGTTCCAGAAAGTGCTGCAGCTGCTGCTGGAAGAGTCGGTGCATGTGCGCGACATCCGGACCATCATCGAAGCCATCGCCGAACACGCCACCGCCACCACCGAGCCGGTCGAGCTGGCGCGCCGGGTGCGCATGGCGCTGGCGCCGGCCATCGTGCAGCAGATCTACGGCCCGGTGAAAGAGCTGGAAGTGATCGCCATCGAGCCCGGCCTGGAGCGCCTCTTGATGCAGGCCCTGGCCGGCAGCGCCCAGGGCGCACTCGATCCCGGCGTGGCCGAGATGCTGAGCAAATCGGCATCCGACATCGCCAACCAGCAGGAAGAAAAAGGCGTGCCCGCCTGCCTGCTGGTGCCCGATGCCATCCGCAACGCCATGGCGCGCCTGTTGCGCCGCGCCGCGCCGCGCCTCCAGGTGCTCGCCCACAGCGAAATTCCTGACACCCACCTCATCCGTATTGGCCCGATTCTTGGAGAGCTAGCAGCATGAACATCCAGCGATTCACCGCACCGACCTCGCGCGAGGCGATGGCCAAGGCCCGCCACACCTTTGGCGAGAGCGCCGTCATTCTCTCCACCCGCTCCACCGACGAGGGCTTCGAGGTGATGGCTGCGGCCGAAGAAAGCCTGGCCTCGCTGGGCGGCGCCGCCCAGCCGGCGGCACGCAGCGTGCCCGAGCCGATCCGCGGCCGCCCGAGCGCACCCGCCCTGCCGGTGCCCGATTCGGTGGAAGCCGACACCGAGGCGCTGTCGATGAGCACGCTGTCGTTCCAGGACTATGTGCGCGAACGCATGCTGCGCAAGCGCCGTGCCGCGCTGCAGGACGAGACGGTGCAGGCCGGTTCGCCCGCCACAGCCGCCGCGCCGCGTCAGAGCGCACCGCGTGCCGCCGAGCAGATCCAGGTGCCGGTGCAGCGCATGAACGCCCCGGTGGCCCCGGCCGCCACGGTGGTCAGCCCGATGCCGGCACCGATCCGCACCCGCGCGGTCGTGCAGCCGAGCTGGGAAGACTCACTGCCGCCGCAGCCTGGCCGCGCCCAGGCCGACAGCCAGGTCGCGGTGGAGCTGTCGGCGCTCAAGGAAATGATCGAAGAGCGCTTCAACACCCTGGCCTGGCTCGGCTCCTCCAAGCAGAACCCGATCCAGTCGCAGCTCATGCTCAAGATGATCCGGGCCGGGTTTTCGCCCGCGATCTCGCGCGCTGTGCTTGAACGTGTTCCGGCGGAAAGCAACGCCGCCGAGGCGGTGCGCTGGCTGATGGACGTGGTCACGCGCAACCTCAAGGTGGCCGCGCCGGGCGCCGGCCTGGTGGAAGAGGGCGGCGTGATCTCGCTGATCGGCGCCACGGGCGTCGGCAAGACCACCACCGCGGCCAAGCTGGCGGCCCAGTGTGTGCAGCAGTTCGGGGCCGCCAGCGTGGGCCTGATCACGCTCGACAGCTACCGTGTCTCGGGCTACGAGCAGTTGCGCGCCTACGGCCGCATGCTGGGCGTGGTGGCGCACCAGGCGCACGACCGCGCCGCGCTCATCGACCTGCTCAACCTGCTGGCCAACAAGCGCATGGTGATCATCGACACCGCAGGCCTGGGCCAGCGCGACCAGCGCATTCAGGACATGCTCGACGTGCTTGACCAGCCCAAGATCAAAAAGGTGCTGGTGGTCAACGCCGGCGCGCACGGCGACACACTCGACGAGGTGTTCACCGGTTTCAAGGCGTCCACGCTGCACGGTGTGGTGCTCTCCAAGGTGGACGAGGCGGTCAAGCTCGGCCCGGCGCTGGACGCGCTGCTGCGCCACCAGGTGGTGTTGCGCGGTGTGGCCAACGGTCAGCGGGTGCCCGAAGACTGGCAGTCGGCCGACGCCACCGCGCTGGTGCGCCAGGCCATGGGCAGCGACGGCAAGTCGGCCAATGACCCGCTGCCCACCGACATGGGCTTCTATTTCTCGCAGGCCTCGACCCGCGGCATTCACCTGGGGGCCTCGCATGTTTGAGATCGGTCACGACCAGGCCGCCGTACTGCGCGCCACGCCGCTGCCTGTGCCCGGGGTGCATGTGGTGCCGGTAAGCAGCCTGAGCCAGCCGGCGCAGGCCTACGAGCTGCTGTGCACGCTGGCAGCCCACCTCACCGCCTTGCAGGAGACGGTGGTGATCGTCGACGGCAGCGCGCCCGAGACGACCGGCCAGCGACCACAGGCCGGCGCCCACCTCGGCCTGCTGCACGCGCTGCAGGACCCGGCCATCGCCAGCCTGGAGCACGCGCCGCAAGGCAGCGAATGGCTGGTGATGCCGGGCGCGCGGGGACTGC
This sequence comes from uncultured Hydrogenophaga sp., assembly GCA_964424415.1. Taxonomy (GTDB): domain Bacteria; phylum Pseudomonadota; class Gammaproteobacteria; order Burkholderiales; family Burkholderiaceae_C; genus Hydrogenophaga. The sequence continues at coordinate 1,101 of CAYRIT010000162.1, read as the reverse complement.
AGGCGCTGGCGCAGACCGCGCAGCTGGCCGGCCCCGAGGTCGCGCTGTCGCGCCTGGTCGCGCCGTTTGCGCCCGGTGTGTGTGTGCTGGTTTTTGCGCCGGCGCAACTGCTGGCCGCCGTCTTCGGTGGTCTGGGTGCGCGCGCCCTGGTGCCGGTGTTCGACCAGGCACAGACCACACTCGACGCCTACAGCGCGCTCAAGCTGCTGCACCTCGGTGGTGTGGCGCCGGTGCTGGCCCCCCTGCCCGACCGGATGGGCCAGGGCGGTGTGCCGCTGCAGCGGGCGGTGGACACGGTGGTCGGCTGCGCGCAGCGCCACCTGGGGCTGGCCCTCGATGTCTGGCCGCAGGCCAGCTGGGGCCCGCGTGCCCGGGCCTGTGCCCTCGCGCCGGCCGCCCGCCGCGCCGCGCCCGCCGCGTTGGCCCGCCCCGCTGCGACACATTCACCGGTGCTCTGGAGTTGACCACGATGTACACCGCCAAAGGCACCCTGAACCGGGACGACCAGTTGCGCCAATACACACCGCTGGTGCGCCGCCTGGCCCACCACATGATCGCCAAACTGCCGCCCAGCGTGGAGATCGACGACCTGATCCAGGTTGGCATGATCGGCCTGACCGAAGCCATCTCGCGCTTCGAGCCCACACAGGGCGTGCAGTTCGAGACCTTTGCCAGCCAGCGCATCCGCGGCGCCATGATCGACGAGCTGAGGGAGGGCGACTGGATGTCGCGCGGCTCGCGCAAGAGCCAGAAAGACATCGAGCAGGCGGTGCACCGGCTGCAGCAAAAACTGCACCGCCCGCCGCTGGAGTCCGAGATCGCCCAGGAGCTGGGCCTGCCGCTGGCCGACTACCAGCACCTGCTGGCCAAGGTGCGCGGCACCCAGCTGGTGTACCTGGAAGACATCAGCGGCCACGGCGACGACGAAGACAGCTTCCTCGACCGCCACGCCGGCGAGAGCGATTCCGAGCCCTCGGCCGTGCTGCAGGACCAGCGCATGCGCATGGCGCTGGTGGCCGCGATCAAGCTGCTGCCCGAGCGCGAACAGCAGATCATGAGCATGTACTACGAGCACGACATGAACCTGAAGGAAATCGCTGC
>CAYRIT010000161.1:0-3877 GCA_964424415.1 uncultured Hydrogenophaga sp. | reverse complement strand
TGGTGGAGCTGGGGGGATTCGAACCCCCGTCCGCAAGCCTTCTTCGCGCAGTTCTACATGTGTAGCCGTCTGATTTGAATCTCGCTTTTCGCATCGCGCAGCGGCACGCTATGCAAATCGCCAGCAACCTTGCGTCTCACTGTGCGCCAAGTTACCCGACGCCCAGCCAGCCTATAGAATTATCTTTGCAGCCTGGACTCAAGCAGCTTTCACCGCCTGAACCCTTGCCCAGCCCATAGGCATGCTGTTGCAAAGCTCACCGGCAATTAAGCGGCGAGTGCGAAACGTTCGTCGTTTGCAGTTAGTTTTTTTCTGCGGATTTACGAGGTGACAGAACCTCGACATGCCCTGCTGCGTGTCCGAACCCACGTCGAAACCAGTGCAGCCCCTGAACTCTTAGTTTAAGGCAACTCCAGCAATTTCAAGACCTCGGCGGGAGATTCCACCTCGGCGTCCGCGCCCCAGCGGGCCACATCGGCGCCAAGGCCCAGATAACCGTACCGAGCAGCCACCGTGGCCATGCCCGCGGCACGCCCCGCAAGGATGTCTCTGGCGTCATCCCCGACGTACAGGCAATCGATGGGCGCGAGATTGAGGCGACGTGCCGCTTCAAGCAAGGGCGCAGGATGGGGCTTGGTGTGTGGTGTGGTGTCGCCGCTGATGATGGTGGACGCGGAAGCGAAGAGCGGTATGGCGCGAGTCAGCGGCGCGCTGAATCGCTGCGACTTGTTGGTCACCACGCCCCATCGCAGGCCACGCTGCAGCAGCGTCTCCAGCAATTCGGCCACGCCAAGAAAAGCGCAGGTCTGCTCTGTCAGACAGGCTTCGTACTGACAATAAAACTCTTCTCGCAGCGTTTCGTAGTCACCATGACCAGGAGAAACGTCAAACGCGACGCCAAGCATGCCGCGGGCCCCCGATCCTGCATGAGGACGGTAGCTTTCCAGCGGCAGGGAAGGCAGCCCACGGGCCAGCCGCATGCGGTCTGCCGCCGAACCCAGGTCGGGTGCGCTGTCGACCAGCGTACCGTCCAGATCGAACAGCACCGCGCGAATACTGTGGAACCGGACCGAGTTCATGGTTTGCGCGTGGCAAACATGTAATTGACGCTGGTGTCTTGGCTAAGCCAGTAGCGGCGTGTAAGCGGGTTGTATTCGAGACCTTTGGTCTGTATCAACTCCAAGCCTGCGGCACGGCAGTGACCAGCCAACTCGCGGGGGCGGATCAGCTTCGCGTATTCGTGAGTGCCCCTGGGCAACATTTGCAGCACATATTCGGCACCCACAATGGCAAACAAGAAGGCTTTCGGATTGCGGTTGATGGTGGAGAAGAACACCCAACCGCCCGGCTTGACCAGTTCGAAACAGGCCTGCACCACCGATGCCGGATCCGGCACGTGTTCCAGCATTTCCATGCAGGTGACCACATCGAATGCGGCCGGGTGTTCCAGTGCCATCGCCTCGGCGCTGATTTCACGGTAGCTCACGTTGGCGGTATTGGCCTCCAGCGCATGCAATTGCGCGACACGAAGTGCTTTGGTGGACAGGTCAATACCGGTGACCTGAGCGCCCTTGCGCGCCATCGAGTCCGAGAGAATACCGCCACCACATCCCACGTCGAGCACCTCCTTGTTGGACAGGGGTGCCTGCGAAAGAATCCAGTCCAGACGCAGGGGGTTGATCTGGTGCAGGGGACGAAACTCGCTCTCCGGGTCCCACCAGCGGTGGGCAAGGTCGGAAAACTTGGCAAGCTCGGCGGGGTCGGCGTTGAGGGTCTTCATGATGCAATTTTCCCATGATCGGCTCGTCCAGTGGCTCGGAAGAGTCATATCGCATGAAGGTGCTGCCATCCTCGGGAACGGGCAGGCAAAGAAAAACCCTGCTGGCTTTCGCCAGCAGGGTTTTTTAACAGGTGGCTGAACGCCGGAAATTACTTGTTGGTGCGGGTACCGACAACTTCCACTTCCACGCGACGGTTTTTCGCACGGCCTTCGCGGGTGCTGTTGTCAGCGACCGGCTGGGTCAGGCCCTTGCCTTCGGTGTAGATGCGGTTGCTTTCGATGCCCTTGCTCACCAGATAGGCCTTCACGGATTCTGCGCGGCGGTTGGACAGCGCCTGGTTGTAACCGGCGGCGCCGGTCGAGTCGGTGTGGCCGACAGCGATCACCACTTCCAGATTGATGCCGCCAACCTTGCTGGCCAAGTCGTCAAGCTTGGCCTTGCCTTCGGGCTTGAGCACGGACTTGTCGAAGTCGAAGAAAGCGTCGGCTGCGTAGGTCACTTTGGACGCTGCTGCGACGGGAGCAGGAGCGGGTGCAGGAGCAGGAGCGGGCGCAGGAGCGGCGGCGGGAGCAGCAGCCGGGGCAGGCGCGGGGGCAGCAGGCGCAGCGGGAGCAATCGCACCGTCGCAACCAGCAGCTGCGGTGGCAGGCGTCCAGGTCGCATCGCGCCAGCACAGTTCGTTGGTACCGTTCTTCCAGACGGTGCCGTCCGCGGCACGCCAGTTGTCAACCGTCTGGGCGCCGGCAGCGGTTGCCAGGGCGGCCGTTGCGAACAGCATTGCCACTTTGTTCAATTTTTTCATGGGTATTCCTCTTGGTAAGCCGCGGTCGGGCTGGGTAACAACAATGACGCTTTAAGTGACCACCACTAGAAACGTTGGAAATAATTGTGCCACAAGCCGATCTGGCACATCCCCCACAACCGGCCAAGCGCTGCGAGCGAGGCATGCAGCCTTTGGATTCGTTGCCAATCAACAACAGCGCAGTGCGGTGCGGCACGATTGCGCATCCAAGTAAAATGACCGGTTGCCTTTTTGGCCCTTCCCACGCACCACGCAGCAGCCCATGACACAGTTCGCCAAAGAGACATTGCCCATCAGCCTGGAAGAGGAGATGCGGCGCAGCTACCTCGATTACGCGATGAGCGTGATCGTGGGGCGCGCTCTGCCCGATGCCCGCGATGGTTTGAAGCCGGTGCACAGGCGGGTGCTGTTCGCAATGCACGAACTCAACAACGACTGGAACCGGCCTTACAAGAAGTCGGCCCGCATCGTGGGTGACGTGATTGGTAAGTACCACCCGCACGGCGATTTGGCGGTGTACGACACCATTGTGCGCATGGCGCAAGATTTTTCCTTGCGCCATATGTTGGTGGATGGTCAGGGCAACTTCGGCTCGGTCGATGGCGACAACGCAGCGGCGATGCGCTACACGGAAATCCGTCTGTCGAAGATCGCCCACGAGATGCTGGCCGACATTGACAAGGAAACCGTCAACTTCGGCCCCAACTACGACGGCAGCGAAAAAGAACCTCTGGTGCTGCCCAGCCGCCTGCCCAACCTGCTGGTCAACGGTTCGTCCGGCATCGCGGTGGGTATGGCCACCAACATTCCGCCGCACAACCTCAACGAGGTGGTCGACGCCTGCCTGCACCTGCTCAAGCACCCGGAAGCCACCATCGACGAGCTGATGGAGATCATTCCGGCGCCCGACTTCCCCACCGCCGGCATCATCTACGGCATCAATGGCGTGAAAGACGGTTACCGCACCGGTCGCGGTCGCGTCGTGATGCGTGCCAAATGCCATTTCGAAGACATTGACAAGGGGCAACGCCAGTCGATCATCGTCGACGAGCTGCCTTACCAGGTGAACAAGAAGACGCTGCAGGAGCGCATTGCGGAGCTGGTGCACGAGAAAAAAATCGAAGGTATCAGCCACATCCAGGACGAGTCCGACAAATCGGGCATGCGTCTGGTGATCGAGCTCAAGCGCGGCGAAGTGCCCGAGGTGATTCTCAACAACCTCTACAAGCAGACCCAACTGCAGGACACCTTCGGCATGAACATGGTGGCGCTGATCGACGGCCAGCCGCGCCTG
>CAYRIT010000160.1:0-3892 GCA_964424415.1 uncultured Hydrogenophaga sp. | reverse complement strand
AGGTGGTCCACGCCGGCATCTACTACCCGGCCGGCTCGCTCAAGGCGCGGCTGTGTGTGCTGGGCAAAACGATGCTCTACGCCTATTGCGCGGAGCGTGGCATTGCGCACCGGCGCTGCGGCAAGCTGATTGTGGCCAACACGCCCAGCCAGCTGGCCGCGTTGCCGGCCATCGTTGACAAGGCGCGCGGCAACGGAGTGGACGATCTGGTGCCGCTCGACCGCGGACAGGCACGGGCCATGGAGCCGGCGCTGGAATGTCTGGGCGCGGTCTGGTCACCGTCCACCGGCATCGTCGACAGCCATGCGCTGATGCTCGCGCTGCAGGGTGATCTGGAGCACGCGGGCGGGCTGGTGGCCTGCCACAGCGCGGTGCGGTCGCTGGCGTTGGTGGACGGTGGCATCGAATTGCTGACCGCCGATGGCCTGCGCCTGCTCGCGCAGACGGTGGTCAACGCCGCCGGCCTGGACGCCTGCGCGCTGGCCTCGTCCACCCAGGGTCTGGACCCACGCCACACGCCACGCGCCTGGTACGCCAAGGGCAGCTACTTCACCCTGACCGGGCGCTCGCCGTTCCAGCGCCTGATCTACCCCGCGCCCGAGCCCGACAAACACCTGGCCGGGCTCGGTGTGCACCTGACCATCGACCTCGGCGGGCAGGCGAAATTTGGTCCCGATGTGCAGTGGACCGACGACCCGACAGATTTGCAGGTCGATCCGGCGCGGGGCGACGCGTTTGTCGCCGAGGTGCGCCGCTACTGGCCTGCGCTACCCGATGGGGCGCTGCTGCCGGGTTACGCGGGCATGCGGCCCAAGATCAGCGGGCCGAACGAACCAGCGGCCGATTTCATGATCCAGGGGCCGACGGTGCACGGTGTGCCGGGGCTGGTCAACCTGCTTGGCATCGAGTCGCCGGGATTGACCAGCGCACTGGCGATCGCCGAGCAGGTGCGCGATCTGTTGTGACGCCGGCTCAGCGCGCAGCGCGCTGCGCGCGGATCGCTTCGGCCGATGCGCGCACCAGCGCCGGCCCCTCGTAGATCAGGCCGGTGTAGATCTGCACCAGGTCGGCACCCGCGGCGATCTTGCCGAGCGCGTCCTGCGCGCTCAGGATGCCACCCACCCCGATGATGGGAAAACGTGCCCCCAGCCGCTCGCGCAGCTGTCGGATCACCGCGTTGCTCATGGCCAGCACCGGCGCGCCCGAGAGGCCTCCGGCCTCGCTGGCGTGGGGCAGGCCCGCCACCGCGTCGCGGCTGAGCGTGGTGTTGGTGGCGATCACACCCAGGCTCTGGTTGGGCTCGCCCGCGCTGTCGGCGCCGTAGCGCAGCAGCGTGGTGGCAATCACCTCGATCTGCGCGACGTCCAGGTCGGGCGCAATTTTCAGGAACACCGGAATGCGCCGGCCGCTCTTCTGGGCGAGCTGTTCGCGCCGCTCGGCCACCGCGCCCAGCAGGGCGTCGAGCGCGGCGTCGCTCTGCAGGCTGCGCAGGTTTTGTGTGTTGGGGCTGGAGATGTTGACGGTGACGTAGTCGGCGTGCGGGTACACACCATCGAGGCAGGTGAGGTAGTCCTCGGTGGCACGATCGATCGGTGTGGCCGCGTTCTTGCCGATGTTCAGGCCCAGCAGCATGGGAGCAGCGCCGCCTTGCTGGCGAAAGCGTGCGCGCTGCACGTTGGCGATGAAGGCGGCCAGCCCTTCGTTGTTGAAGCCCAGGCGGTTGATCAGCGCCTGGCGCTGCGGCAGGCGGAACATGCGGGGTTTCGGGTTGCCCGGCTGCGCTTTGGGCGTGACCGTGCCGACCTCGACAAAACCGAAGCCCATGGCGGCCAGGCCGTCGATGCAGCGCGCGTTCTTGTCCAGCCCGGCGGCCAGGCCCACGCGGTTGGGAAAGCGCAGCCCGGCCAGGGTGAACGGGTCGTCCACCCGGCGCTCGCTGTACAGGCAGGTCAGCGGCGAGTGCTGCAGACGCGCGATGCTGTGCAGGGTGAGCTCGTGTGCGGCTTCCGGGTCGAGCCCGAAGAGAAAAGGTCGGGCCAGGCCGTAGGGCAGAAGGGACATCGGATAATTGCTGCTGGTGTGTTTTTTTCGATTGTCTCAAATGACCCAAGACGAACTCAAAACCCTGGTCGGCCAAGCCGCGCTGCAGTATGTGATTCCCGGCGAGATCGTCGGTGTGGGCACCGGCTCGACGGTGAACAAGTTCATCGACGCGCTGGCCAGCATCAGGCAGCAGATTCCCGGCGCCGTCTCCAGCTCGGAAGCGTCCACCGCGCGCCTCAAGGCGCTGGGCATTGCCGTGTTCGAAGCCAACGCGGTGGGCGACATTGCGGTCTACATCGACGGTGCCGACGAGATCGATGCACAAGGTTTCATGGTCAAAGGGGGTGGCGCGGCGCTCACGCGCGAGAAGATTGTGGCCGCGCAGTCGGGCCGCTTTGTCTGCATCGCGGACGAATCCAAGCTGGTGAAAACGCTGGGCGCGTTTCCGCTGCCGGTCGAGATCATCCCGATGGCCGGCGCGCGGCTGGTGCGCCAATTCGAAGCACTGGGTGGCCAGGCGCGTGTGCGCCTGAAAGACGGTGTGCCGCTGGTGACCGACAACGGCCAGCACATTCTGGATGTGACCGGGCTGAAGATTACCGACCCGCTGGCGTTCGAGAGCGAGGTCAATCAGTGGCCGGGTGTGGTGACGGTGGGCGTGTTTGCTCACCAGAAGGCCAGCGTGTGCCTGCTGGGCACCGCCAGCGGCGTGAAGACGCTTGGTTTCTGAGGCAATCGGTGGGCGACCAGCCCACCGATCAGAAGCGGATGCCGGCCGGGTTGTTGACCGGTGGCGTGACCGGCACCTCGGCCGGGCGCGGCGACTCGACGGGGGTGCTGGCGGGTGCGCCGGCCACGGGCGGTGCTGGCACGGGCTTGGCCGCCACCAGTGGCGCGGGCGCCGGGCGGCGGTAGCTGCCGGGCAGCGCTGACGTCTTGGGGTAGCCGGCGGCGTCCAGGAACTGGGTCCATTCCGTGTCCGAGTAGCCCTTGATCTGCTGGCCACCGATGGTGAGAAATGGCAGCGACGCCTCGCCACTCAGGCGCTTGAGCGCGTCACCGTCTTCGGGCGTCTCGACCAGTTTCTCGGTGTACGGAATACCGCGCGCATTGAGCAGGTTGCGACCGCTGTTGCAGGGCGCGCAGTCCTTGGCGCTGTAGAGCGTCACCGGGTAGCGTGCCACCACCTGGCGCAACTGGAACGGCAGCTGGCCTGTGCTGTCTGCCGCCGACGTGCCGCTGGCCGGTCCGACCGGGCGCGCGTTGGCGATCGGTGGCGGCTGGTCGGAGTAGCTGACACGGCCATCGGGACCGACGATGCGGTACACGCCCTGGGCACTGGCCGAAAGGGCCGCCAGACCCAGCACCAGCACGAGACCGGTCAGGGCCCAGGTCCCGATGGCGTGTTGTGGTGTCGGTTCGGTGAGAGCGGGTGCGGTGGTCATGTCAGGTCCTATCGGCAAGTCACTCAAAAACTGCAGCACGGGCGCCGGGGGTCTGGTCAGGCCATGCCCTGGTGGCGCAACAGCGCGGCGATGTCGGGCTCGCGGCCACGGAATGCCTTGAACGATTCCATGGCGGGCCGGCTGCCGCCGGCCTCGAGCACCGCGGTACGGTAGCGGCGCCCGGTGGCCACGTCCAGCGTGCTCTGCCCATTGGCAGCGGCAGCCTCCTCAAAGGCAGCGTAGGCGTCGGCCGAGAGCACCTCGGCCCATTTGTAGCTGTAGTAACCGGCCGAGTAACCCCCGGCAAAGATGTGGCTGAAGGTGTTGGCGGTGCGGCTGTAAGCCGGCGGCTGCATCACCGCCACCTCGTCGCGCACCCGCTGCTGCAGCGCCAGGATGGTGGG
>CAYRIT010000159.1:0-4032 GCA_964424415.1 uncultured Hydrogenophaga sp. | reverse complement strand
CGGCACAGACGTCCAGCCTCCAGCGCATCGTTCACTACCCAGGCGGACAGGCAAGCCACCCCCAACCCTTCCTGAGCGGCACGCTGGATGGCCTCCGAACTGCCTAGCTCGATGCTGCGCCGGTAAGAACGCAGGTGGGGCAGCAAGCTCTGGTCGGTGGCCTCGCGCGTGCCAGAGCCCGTTTCGCGAACCAGCCAGACCGCCTCACGCAGCGTGCGCAGGGGAATGCGATCGCCCGCCCGGCTTGACTGGGCCAGCGCACTGTCGGGCGCAGCCACGACCACCATCTCGTCTTGCAGCCAGGGGGTGATCACCAGCTCCGGCTGGTGGCTGGGCCCCTCGATCAGCCCCACGTCGAGTTCGAAAGCGGTCACGGCATCGCAGATGGCGGCGGTGTTCCCGATAACGACCTTCGACCGCCAGGCGGCGGCGCTGCCGGGCTGCTGTGCCCCCATGAAGCCAGCGAGCAGCTTGGGCAACACGTAGTTGCCAATCGTCGTGCTGGCGCCGATGCGCAGCGACTGCGCCTGCGCGCTGCCGTCGCGCGACATCTGCTCGATGCCTGCGGCGCCGTCGAGCAAAGCCAAAGCCCGCGGCAACAGCGCGCGGCCGTTGTCGTTCAACAGCAGGCGTTTGCCGGCGCGGTCGAACAGGCGCAGCGACAGCAGGCGTTCCAGCTCGTTGACGGCCGAACTGGTGGCCGATTGCGACAGCGCTATCTCAGCGCTGGCCGCCGTGGTGCTGCCGCTGCGCGCCACGGCGACAAAAATCTGCAGCTGACGCAGGGTGAGTCGAAGCACGTCCACGGTGATTGCCTTTGTTATCGATTTCGCAGGTACATCTTAGTCATACAACCCGTTGGACGGGTTGATTGCCAAGCTCTAAATTTGCCTGGCCGCTCGATCACGGGGCGGCGGCCCGCCGCGCCACCACCGGCATCTGGAGCCCGACATGCTGACCCTTGAACGAACAACCCCACGCCCCGCAGCACCCGGCCCGCTGGCCCCACAGGCGCTGCATGCCCTTCAATGGGTTGCTGCCCGGCGGCCAGTGGCGGGCTTCATGGGGCCGACCCGCGACGTGGCCCATGCCGTCTCGACCACCTTGGCCGCCGACAGCAGCATCGACCCGCAGGTGCTGCGCTGGATGCCGGTCGCAGTGCCGATGGCGGCCGTGCTGCTGTGCGCCGGCATCGCCTTGATCTGGGTGCTGGCGTGATGCACGCGCTGTCGACCTCACAAGCCAGCCCTGGCCCGTCAGCCGGCCACCGGGCAGCGCGGTTGCGCTTGCAGTTGGCAGCCCTGCTGCCCGGCCTGGCCTTGAGCGGCGCCCTGGCCGCGACCGGCATCGCGCTGGGCCACATCGGCTGGCTGCAGGACCACGGCTTCAGTGCGCTGACGCTGGCCATCGTGTTGGGCATGCTGGTGGGCAACACGGTCTATCCGCTGGTGCCGCGCCTGGCCGCGGCCAGCGGTGCCGGCGTCAACGTGTCCAAGCAGAACCTGCTGCGCCTGGGGGTCGTGCTGTACGGCCTGCGGCTGACGGTGCAGGACATCGGCCACGTCGGCATCGCCGGCGTCGCCATCGACGCGCTGGTGCTGGGCTCGACCTTCGCGCTGGCCTGCTTCATCGGCACGCGCTGGTTGGGCCTGGACCGCAAGACGGCGATGCTGATCGGCGCCGGCAGTTCCATCTGCGGCGCCGCCGCGGTGATGGCTGCCGAACCGGTGGTCAAGGCGCGCGCCGAGCAGGTAACGGTGGCGGTGGCCACGGTGGTGGTGTTCGGCACTCTGGCGATCTTTCTGTACCCGGCGCTGTTCGAGCTGAACCAGCACTGGGCGCTGATTCCGGGTGGCGCCAACGGCTTCGGCATCTACGCCGGCTCGACCATCCACGAGGTAGCCCAGGTGGTGGCCGCGGCGCGTTCGGTGGGCCCGGACGCGGCCAACTCGGCCGTCATCGCGAAGATGGTGCGGGTGATGATGCTGGCGCCGTTCCTGGTGATGTTGTCGGCCTGGCTGGCACGTGACGACAAACGCCACGCCCACACTTCCGCCGCCACGGGCCAGGCCCCAGGCAAGCTCGCCGTGCCCTGGTTCGCCTTCGGCTTCGTCGCGGTGGTGTTGTTCAACTCGCTGCAGTGGCTGCCGGCCTCGGTGGTGGCGGTGACCACCGAGATCGACACCGCGCTGCTGGCCATGGCCATGGCCGCACTCGGCCTGTCCACGCACATCGGCGCCATCCGCAAGGCCGGTGCCAAGCCGCTGTTGCTGGCGCTGATCCTGTTCGGCTGGCTCATCGTCGGCGGTGCCTTGATCAACCGCTGGGTACCGGCCCTGCTCGGCTGAAGCCTCGAATTCACGGCCCGACGGAATAAACCACGGGCTCTCCTCGTCCACCACAGCAAGCCTTTCCCTCTTTTCTCAACACTCTCCGAAAGACATCCCATGAATACCTTCTTCCGCACCACCGCGCTGGCCTGGTGCAGCACCTTCGTCCTCGTCGCCGCCAGCGTGCCCGCCAACGCCGCCAACGGCGCCGAAGCCACCCCGGCCCGCGTCACCTTCGACGGCCAGATCCGCAACAACTCGCTGGCGCTGAGCCCCGACGAGGCCACCGCCGTGGTGTCTTACAGCGAGCGCCCGGACGTCATCGTCTACGACCTGGCCACCGGTGCCGTGCGCGGTGTGCTGCGCGGCTACGTCACGCCGCGCAACATCGTGTTCGCGCCCGACGGCAAGAGCTTCTATGTCTCCGACAGCAGCCTGGGCACGGTGACGCGCCTGGACACCACCACGCTCAAGCCGCTGGCCACCGCGTCGACGCTGGCGGCCGGCCCCGGCGCCTTCGGCACCGCGCTCAGCAAGGACGGCAGCGCGCTGTATGTCAACAACCAGGCCAGCAGCACGGTGACGCGACTGGACACCGCCAGCGGGCAGGCCAAGGCGGTGATCACCGGCTTTGCGCAGCCGCGCCAGGGCGTGCGCCTGAGCCCGGACGGCGCGAAGCTCTACGTCACCAACTTCCTGGGCGACAAGGTGACCATCGTCGACACGCAGACCGACAAGATCGAGGGCGAGATCACCGGCTTCAACAAGATCCGCGCCATCTCCGTCACCGCCGACGGCAAGACCCTGTTTGCGGCCAACAGCGGCAGCAACGACATCGCGGTGGTGGACATCGCCGCGCGCCGCGTCACCGGCACCGTGCCGGTGGGCCGCGACCCCTACGGCGCCGCGCTCACGCCCGACGGCCGCTTCGTCTACTCGGGCAACTTGGCCGACAACACGGTGTCGGTGATCGACGTGGCCACGTTGAAGGTGGTCGCCACCATCGCCGGCTTCAAGCAGCCGCGCCAGGCCATCGTGTTCACGCGCGACGGCAAGACGGCCTACGTGCTGAACGAGGACCTGAGCATCTCCAAGGTCGAGCGTGCCGGGCAGCGAATCGTCGCCACGGTGGCCGCTGCGCAGGCGGTGGCGGCGTACTGAAAACCGGGAACTGTCAGAGAACCGGCGCACCGCACGACCGAGCCGGGGGCTTGCCGCTTCCGGTTCGCCCCGTTGTCGCCCCGCCCGCACAAAGGATCGAATGAAAACTCTGGCCAACCCCTGCCGGCGCCGCTTGGCGGCACTTTGTCTGGCCATGTGCACGCTGCCCGCCGCGTTCGCAGCTCAGGCCCAGACGGCCGCCCCGCCGGCGCTGGAACTCGTGGTGCTGGGCTCGGGCGGCCCGGGTGCCACCGGCCGCGCGGGCTCGGCCTTCGTGGTGTTGGTGGATGGCGTGGCGCGTGTTTTCGTCGACGCCGGCCCGGTGCTGGACGAGTTGAAGCCCGACGCTGCGCGCGTGGCGAAGGCGCTGCGCAACGGGCTGGGCCAGATGCCCTCGTACAAGGACAAGCTCACCGAAGCAGAGATTGCGGCGCTGGCGCTCTACGTGTCGAAGGCCAGCGGGGGTGCCAAGTGAAACTTCAGGTGGGTGGAATCTGTGGTGCATCCCCACCGATAAAGGCTCGTCCGCGCGGGCCGCAAG
>CAYRIT010000158.1:0-4088 GCA_964424415.1 uncultured Hydrogenophaga sp. | reverse complement strand
GCGCGACACCGGCCGCACGCTCTACATCCTGGACGAACCCACCACCGGCCTGCACTTCGCCGACATCGAGCTGCTGCTCCAGGTGCTGCACCAGCTGCGCGACGCCGGCAACACCATCGTGGTGATCGAGCACAACCTCGACGTCATCAAGACCGCCGACTGGCTGATCGACATGGGCCCAGAAGGTGGCGCCGGCGGCGGCACCGTGGTGGGCATCGGCACACCAGAAGAACTCGCGGCCACGGATGGCAGCCACACCGGGCGCTACCTGGCGCGGCTGCTGGGCGGCAGGCACACCGCCTGAAGACCAGCCCGTCGCGGCACGGACCGCGCATGGTGTGAGAGGCCACGCAGGTGGTCGCCACGGCAGACCCTTTCGGCACCGGCCTGGTCCGCGGCTTGAAACCGGACGTTGGACGCGCTCAGAATACCGGCCCTTGTCCTGATCGATCACCGGATCGGTCAGGTGCGAAACGCAGCATTCCCGAAGTGGGTGGCCAGGAACGCCTCCCCGTGTTCCAGAACAAAGTACCGAAATGCCTCGGCCGCTGGCGACAGCGTCTTGGCGAGGTTGTTGACCACGTACCAGCGCCGGAGAATGGGCAGCCCCTCGACGGACGGGTTGGCGATCAGTCCGTGCTCAAGCTCCAGGCCGATGGTGTGCAGCGACAGAAGGCTGATGCCCATGTCGGCCATCACGGCCTGCTTGATCGCCTCGTTGCTCGACATCTGCATCAGCACACGCGGCGTGATGTGGTGTGCCCGCGTGTATTCGTCGAGCGCGGCCCGGGTGCCCGATCCGTGCTCGCGCATGATGAAAGGTTCCCCCGTCAACGCCGCCGCCGGCACCTGACGCAGGCTGGCAAACGCATGGTTCACCGAGGTGACAAGCACGTGCGGGTGCAGCGCAAAGGGTTCGGCGCGGGTCGCCCACTGGACCGGCGGGCGACCCATGATCGCCAGTTCGACCTCGCCGTTCTGCAACAGCGCAACGACCTGCTCGCGGTTGCTGCCCACCTGCAGCCGTATCTCGATGCCGGGGTGTGCGTTTCGAAATTCCGCCAGCATCCGGGGCAGGAAGTACTTGGCCGAGCTGACCATGGCCACATCGAGCACACCGGTCTGCAAACCGCTGAAGCGCGCCACCAGGTCCTCGGCATCGCGCATCGCGGCCAGCACGCGCTGGGCATGCTCCAGCACATATTCCCCGACGGTCGTCAGCGAGACGCTGCGACTGGAGCGATCGAACAGGGGCAAGCCGACCTGGCCCTCCAGTTCCTTGATCTGCATCGACACCGCAGGCGGCGTCAGGCTCAGTTCCTCGGCAGCGCGGGCAAAGCTGAGGTGGCGCGCCACGGCCACGAACACCCGCAGCTGGCGCAAAGTTGCGTTCTTCATTCAGATAATTTTACTTCTGAAGTCACTTCAATTGACTTGTCCTGATCTTGATCGACGCCTACATTGCTTCTCAGGCGCCCATCGGGCGCTGCAAAACCGGAGAGAGCCGATGAACCAGCCAACCGACGAGGGCGTCATCACCGACGCCAAGAAGCGCTACAGCGCCGGGGTCCTGAAGTACCGCCAGATGGGCTACTGGGACGCCGATTACCAGCCCAAAGACACCGACACCCTGTGCCTGTTCCGCATCACGCCGCAGGACGGTGTGGACCCGATCGAGGCCGCCGCTGCGGTGGCCGGCGAATCCAGCACCGCGACCTGGACCGTGGTCTGGACCGACCGCCTGACCGCTTGCGACAGCTACCGGGCCAAGGCCTACAAGGTCGAGCCGGTGCCCGGCACGCCCGGTCAGTATTTCGCCTGGGTGGCCTACGACATCATTCTTTTCGAAGAAGGATCGATCGCCAACATCACCGCCAGCCTGATCGGCAACGTGTTCAGCTTCAAACCGCTGAAGGCGGCGCGGCTGGAGGACATCCGCATGCCGGTGGCCCTGGTCAAGACCTTCAAGGGTCCGCCGACCGGCCTGGTGGTCGAGCGCGAGCGGCTGGACAAGTTCGGTCGGCCGCTGCTGGGCGCCACCACCAAGCCCAAGCTCGGCCTGAGCGCCCGCAACTACGGCCGCGTGATCTACGAAGGCCTCAAGGGCGGGCTGGACTTCATGAAGGACGACGAGAACATCAACTCGCAGCCTTTCATGCACTGGCGCGACCGATTCCTCTATGTGATGGACGCCGTCAACAAGGCGAGTGCCGCCACCGGCGAGGTCAAGGGCAGCTATCTGAACGTGACCGGCGCAACGATGGAAGACATCTACGAGCGCGCCGAGTTCGCCAAGGAGCTGGGCTCGGTCGTGATCATGCTGGACCTGGTGATCGGCTGGTCCGCCATCCAGTCGATGGCCAACTGGGCGCGCAAGAACGACATGATCGTGCACATGCACCGTGCCGGCCACGGCACCTACACGCGGCAGAAGAACCACGGCGTGAGTTTCCGCGTGATCGCCAAGTGGCTGCGCCTGGCCGGCGTGGACCATCTGCATACCGGCACCGCGGTCGGCAAGCTCGAAGGTGACCCGATGACGGTACAGGGTTACTACAACGTCTGCCGCGACAGCTACACCCGACAGGACCTGCCACGCGGCCTGTTCTTCGATCAGGACTGGGCCGACATGAAGAAGGTCATGCCGGTGGCCAGCGGCGGCATCCACGCTGGTCAGATGCACCAGCTGATCGACCTTTTTGGTGACGACGTGATCCTGCAGTTCGGCGGCGGCACGATCGGTCATCCGGCTGGCATCCAGGCCGGCGCGGTGGCCAACCGCGTGGCGCTGGAAACGATGGTCAAGGCGCGCAACGAAGGCCGTGACATCAAGAACGAGGGGCCGGCAATCCTTCAGAAAGCGGCTCAGTTCTGCACACCGCTGAAGCAGGCACTGGATACCTGGGGCGAGATCAGCTTCAACTACGCCTCCACCGATACCAGCGACTACGCCGTGACCCCCGCTGTGGCCTAAGGAGAACCCACCATGATGACCAACCCCACCGGCCGCATCACACAGGGCCAGTTCAGCTTCCTGCCCGATCTGAGCGACGCCGAGATCACGGCGCAGATCGACTACGGCCTGCAAAAGGGCTATGCCTGGAGCGTGGAATACACCGACGACCCGCACCCGCGCAACACCTACTGGGAGATGTACGGCATGCCGATGTTCGACCTGAAGGACGCCGCCGGTGTGCTGATGGAGCTTCAGGCCTGCCGCAAGACGTTCCCCAACCTCTACATCCGCATGATGGCCTTCGATTCCACCCGCGGCGTCGAATCGATTGCGATGAGCTTCATCGTCAACCGCCCCACCGACGAGCCCGGTTTCGGCCTGGCGCGCCAGGAAATCAACGGCCGCTCGTTGCGCTACACGGTGCACAGCTACGCCACCGACAAGCCCGAGTCGCAACGGTACTGAGCCCGTCATGGCGCTGCGCACCGCACCGTTCATCCCGCCGACCGACTTCGGAGGTCCGCGCAATGAGCTGCGCGCGGTCATCGCCGGGGTGCAGGAGCACCTCGCATGAGCACCCCGCGCTACACCATTCCGGGTACCCCGAGCACGGCGCCTGCCGACACCGCGGCCACGACCTCCGCGGCGCGCACCGTCGGCGAGGTCCTGCGCGAGAGCCAGGTCGAGGCGGTGATGGACGAACTCGACCGCGACCTCGTCGGCCTGGCGCCGGTGAAGCAGCGCATCCGCGACATTGCCGCGCTGCTGGTGATCGACAAGCTCCGGCTCAACCTGGGCCTGCAGGCCCAGGCACCCAGCCTGCACATGTGCTTCACCGGCAACCCCGGCACCGGCAAGACCACGGTGGCCATGCGCATGGCCGAGATCCTGCACCGCCTGGGCTACGTGCGCAAAGGCCACCTGGTGGCCGTGACGCGCGACGACCTGGTCGGCCAGTACATCGGCCACACCGCACCCAAAACCAAGGAAGTGCTGAAAAAGGCCATGGGCGGCGTGCTGTTCATCGACGAGGCCTACTACCTCTACCGCCCTGAGAACGAACGCGACTACGGTGCCGAGGCGATCGAGATCCTGCTGCAGGTGATGGAGAACCAGCGCGACGACCTGGTGG
>CAYRIT010000157.1:0-4176 GCA_964424415.1 uncultured Hydrogenophaga sp. | reverse complement strand
GCCCGATTCACTGCCAGTTTGGGGGCGAAGGCCGGGCACAAGCATTCAACGCTCCATGTCGATCGAGGGCCTGGTTTTCGGTACCTCTCGTAAGGGCACCGCGGCGGTTCGTTGTTTGTCCGGACGCACTGCTTCGCGTTGCATTCGTGGCGCAACTTCCTTGAAGTACGCCGATTCGCTCACGAATCGCACGATGTGCTTCGCCAGAGCCCGGTCCTCCGGGGTATCCGATTCCTGCAGCGCCCTCTTGATGCGCGCCCAGGCCTGAAATGCACCGGCATGGCTGAGCTCGTAACGTTCTCCTGACTTGACCTGTTGCTCGTCACGCTGGCTCGGCCGACCTTCCTGACGCGCCTTCACCTGCCAGATTCGTTCATTCCGGCGGTTGGCGCCGCGCGAGGCCTGCCGGGTCGCCTCGGCCTCCACACCGTATCCGCGCAGCTTCTCGGCAAAGATCTCACGCCAGCGGTGCAGGTCCGTCTTGCGTGGGTTCAACCGCTAGCCCGTCATCGACTCGGCCCTCACGCTCAGGTGCACGTGCGGATTGCCTTGGTGCTCGTGCAGCACTATCACGTAGCGGTGACCTCTCAGCTCGGTTTTCGCGAACTCGCGCGACGCCTTCAGCACGATCTGTGCATCGGTGCCGTGCGGCATCGACAGCATGATGTTGAAGGCTTCGCGCCGGTGGCTGGTCTCCTGGATCAGCGATCCGCTGACGCGCCATTGTTCGACCAGGTCATGCATGACCTCCTTGCCCTCGCGCACAACGCCCCGGTCGTCCTCGATGCGCAGCTGGCCGTTCTTGCAGATGTAGCGAAAGTGCGCCGCGATGGCGCCCATGCCGCGGCCACCGCCGGTGACCTTCACCATCACCTGCGGCGCCCGCCGCGCCACGGTGGCGGCGATGCGCTGGCGGATCACGGCCGCACTGGGCCGGTTCAGGGCACCCAGACGAGGCGCAGGGTCTGGCTTGACGATGCGGCTGGCGGGGTAGAACAGCCGCTCTCCCCATTGCACCAGCACGCCGTCGACGGATGGGCCAGTTGTCATCGGGGCCCTCTGGTGGTTCGAAGCTCAGACACCAGTTGAGCCGCTACCGAGAGGTGCTGCCGGATGTCATCGTTCAGCGTCTTGATCCCTGCCCTGTAGCGTTCCAGCTCCTGCGAGGCTTCCGGTCTGGTCGTGTGCATCACACGCAGAAAGGCGCTGAGGTCGGTGGCTATGACGGCGAGCCTGTCGGTGGAGGCGCGCAGCGCGGCCACGGTCTGTGTGTGGTTCGTGGGCGACGGAGCGCCTTCGATGAGTGCGGCCACATAGATGCTCTGCGAGACATCGGCCCTGCGGGCCTGGAAGTTCATCAACGCGACGTGGCCGCTGGGCAGGCGCAGCGTGACCTTGATGAGTTGCTTTTCCCGCACAAAGGTCAAAGAATTCTGATCTTGTTCCTGGGCGTCCGACTTCGGGGCAAGGCAGGCCAGCACGGCCTGGCGCACCAGGGCAGCGGGGGTCATCTGCTTCAGAAGTGCGTGCGTCTGCAGCTGCGAGCGCAGGCCCCGCAGATCGATGGTCACCCGATCACGCTGCGGGTGTCCCATGGTGTGACTCGTCACTGTCTGTTGTGGCTTCAGGCGTCAGCCTCGCGGCCAGCTCGGCGACACGCTGGCGCAGTGCCGCTAACTGCTCGTGGGGGAGGGCTTCGATGCCACCCGACCTGTTCAGCCGCAGCAGCGCGGCGTCCAGCCGGTCACAGAGTCCGGTGGCTCGGGCCAACGCTTGCGCCATTTTGTCCGGTCGAGGCTGCGTTGATACCGGCTTGTCGGCAGCGGGTGTGACCATGCGGGCCGCATCACGCAGACTCGCCACGGCCTCGCGGGTGACAGGCTCTGCGCCCGTGACCAGGGCCGCCACCTGCTCCGGCTGCGCTTCATACAAGCGGCTCAGCTCGTGCAGTGTGCGCGGGGATTCGCAGCGCCCGCTTCTGAGCGCCTGGTCCAGCACGGGCGGCAGGCTGAGCAGGGCCACGTGGTGCGCTACCGTGGTCAGGTCCATGCCCAGCTGGCGGCCGACCTCGGCATTGGATTCGCCGGCATCTACTCGGCCCCGGATGAACTGCGCGAGTTCAAGCGGCGAGAGGTCTTGCCGCTTCAGGTTCTCGGCCACCTGGTCGTAGGCGTCGCGACTGCGCACCGACAAGACAATTGGCACCTCGGTCAGCCCAGCCTGCAATGCTGCGCGCCAGCGCCGGCTGCCAAAGCGGATGCGGTAGCAACCCTGGGCATCCTGGTCGCTGACCACGATGGGCTGCAGGATGCCGCGCCGGGCGATGTCCTGCGCCAGTTCCGCGATCGCCTCCGGTGGAAATTCGGTACGGGGGTTGTCCGGGTCTTCGTCGAGCTGGTCGATAGGTACCAGCAACGCCAGACCGGTTGGCACGGGCTTGCCTTCGAACAGGTTCAGCTGGTCGAGAGACAGTCCCTGGGACTTGCGAGTTGCAAGGAAATTGGAAAGCGTGCCCATGATCGATCGTCGAAGGTGACGTCAATCACTCTAGGTGCCTGGGCTGGCTGGTGGCATGCTGGATTCGGGTCGAAATCAAGCAGTGAGGGAAGCTGCTGAACACGTCCCCTAGAAAGCCTCTGCAAAATGGAAAACCAAGGGAACCTATTCCCTATGCGACCCGCTGTGGCATGGCTATCACGTCCGCACCCTTGCGCAGCTGGTCCAGGTAGTCCGCCCACTTCTGGATCTGGTCAAACCGTTTCGCCAAGTACTTGGTGCGGTTGTAGCTGCGGCCGTTGGCGTCTTTCACCGCATGGGCCAGGTTCGCTTCGATGGCCAACGGATCCAGGTCCAGTTGATCCACAAGCATCGTGCGGGCACTGGCACGAAAACCGTGCCAACTCTGCGCCGTGCCAAAGCCCAGGCTGTAAAGCGCACTGCGCACCGAGTTGTCAGACATGGGGCGGTCGTGCTGCCGTTGGCCGGGAAATACAAAGCGGCCATGACCTGTCAATGGCTGCAGGTCACGCAACATGGCCACGGCCTGGGAGGGCAAGGGAACGGCGTGCGGTTCCCCGTTCAGCTTCTCTGCCACCAGGCGTTTCATTTTCGCGCTGGGGATGGTCCACAGTGCCCCATCCAAGTCGAGTTCAGCCCACTCCATCATGCGCAGGTTGCCGGGGCGCTGAAACAGGAGCGGCGCCAGCAGCAATCCCGTGCGTACCACCGGACCACCCTTGTAGGCGTACATGGCCCGCAGCAACTCACCGAAGCGCTTCGGTTCCACGATGGCCGGGAAGTTCTTTCCACGGTAGGGGGTCAACCGCTTTTGCAGGCCCTCGGTGATGTTCCTTTGCGTGGTCTCGGCGGTGGGCAGCCAGTATTCGTAAACCTGCCGAGCCAGCATCAAGGCACGGTCGGCTGTCTCGACAGCGCCGCGCCCTTCGACTTTCTGCAGCACGGCCAGCAACTCCAAAGGTACTATGCTGCGCATGTCCCGCTCCCCAAGCCAGGGAAACAGATCACGTTCCAACTGGCGTTTGGTCCGATCAGCATGGCCGGGACTCCATCGGTCGATCTGTTTTCCGTGCCATTCCAGGGCCACCGCCTTGAAGGTGTCACCACCCTCCCGCTGGCCCTTGAGCTTGTCCAGCCTGCGGGACTGCACAAGATCCACCCCGGCGGCCTTCTGCAGCTTGGCCGCCTCCCGGGCCTTGCGTGCATCAGCGAGCCCCATGGACGGGTAGCTCCCCAGGGCCAGACGACCTTCCTTGCCATCGGTGTAGGTTTTCCAGAACCAGCGCCTGGATCCGCCTGGACTCACCTCCAGATACAGCCCCTGCCCGTCGGTGAAGCGCGTTCGCTTTTTATCGGGTGGGCAGGTGGCGCTCTTGCATTGCTTGTCGGTCAGCATGGCCGGGACCTCCAGAAGAGGAACAGACTGAGACCGGGGAACAAAACCCCGGGGAACAGACATTTTAGCGGTTTGTTCCCCGGTCTGTTCCCCGGTTTCACCTAGGATGTCCTGGGACGTCAATAGATCTTACGGGACAGTAAATCGTTGATTTACAAAGAAAAAAGGCCGCTAGGTGGTTATTCCTAGCGGCCTTTAAACAGGGTAATGGTGGAGCTGGGGGGATTCGAACCCCCGTCCGCAAGCCTTCTTCGCGCAGTTCT
>CAYRIT010000156.1:0-4270 GCA_964424415.1 uncultured Hydrogenophaga sp. | reverse complement strand
AGCGTGTGTGGGTTAACAGCCCACCGCGGGTTCGAATCCCGCCCTCTCCGCCAGACACCTAGTATTCATGCGGGTTTCAAGCTGATTCTGAATATTTACCCCACCTTGAACCCCACCTACTGGCCTTGCACCTGGCCAGCTGTCAGTTCAGCCAGTGGCGCTCTTTCTGGCGCTCACGCTACCCCTCGCCGCACCAGGCGCAAAAAACCCGGCACGCGGCCGGGTGGTGGTGCAGGATCATCAGCTCCACGCGCTCGGCCTCGTTGATGAGGCGTTTGACGGTCTGCGCGGAAAACTCGCGCGTTTCCAGAAAGCGCGTGACTACATCGGCCAGCGGGAGGAAAAACTGCCACTTATCTGGCACGCTGAATTCGCGCGCCAACCCGATCCAGTGCTGGGTGTCTTTTACGCTCCAGCCGCGATCTAGCATGATGCGCACGGCGGCTGCCCAGCAACTTTCGGGTAGCTTGCTGATTTCGGCCAGGTGCTGGGTTAGGTTGCGGTCGGGGGGGAGCAATGTCGAATCGATTCGGGATTGCTCGATAACAGCACCAGCGTTGCCCAGCGAGCGCGACAGGTCATCGCCAAGTGCACAGGCTCGGTCACCTCAGCCACCTTCGCGCGGTTCTCCTCACGCCGGGCCTCGCGCCGCTCCTCCTTGATCTCGCGCTTGATCTGCGTGATCGTGGCCTCGCCGGCCTTCACCTTCTTGAAAGCGTCCGGGCGCTCGCGCTTCAGCTTCGCCGCTTCGTTGATGTAGGTGCGGTTGGTGTTGAAGACTTCGGCGGCCTTGTGTGCGGTGCTGCGTTCATCCTTTACCGGAGCAATTAATTGCGCCGGTTTTTCTTCCCCGGCTCGCGGCCTGCCGCCCACGGGCTGCGCCGCCTTGATCCCCGTAGCGGGGCTTACACCATGCTCGGTGGCGAGTCTTTCGGCGGTAGAAACGACCGGATCAATTTGATCCCTTTGTTTTTCCGCGTTGCTGTTTCCAGCTTGCGCGCCCTGCGCCTTCTTCGCCCGGTTGTACCGGCGGCCAAGCAGCAGTGTGCACAAACCAGGTGAACACCGTCGCAGCCATGGGCGTCCCCGGGTGTCGTGCCAGGCGCGCAGCCGCACGTCCAGCAGGGTGCCGCGCCATGGGTAAGACCTTTTGCCCGGCTATGGCGCAGCTATCTCGCCGGGCAGATTTTGGATCAAGCGCCGGGGTTCTTGACCAGCGCACGCCAGTCGATGACACCCACGCCAACATCAAGACGAACCTTGTAGTCGGTGCTGTCCACTTCCCAGCCCTCTTTCTGATCGAGGAACGGACGGCCCTCGCCCACCAGGTAGGCGCGGACAATGCCCTCGATCTGGCTGGGTGCGGCCGCCAGATACCAGGAGATCGTGGAATCGGCGTCGAGACGCGGGTCGGCAACAACCTGCAGGCCGCGTATCCAGCCGGGGTTCTGGGTGTCGTTCTGTTTCGACGGGTCAACAGTGCTGGCAACAAGCTGCTCGGCTGTGGTTTCCAGTGCGACAGGCACCAACAGATAGCGCGGCTGCGGGTCGAGGAAGTCCAGCCCGTTCAGCCCCTTCTGGCTGCGCATCGCGGCGCGTGCAACGCTCAGGCTGGACACGCTCAAGGCGGTGGCGCTCACCAGGTTTCCGTGGTCTCCGTGGAATAGGTCGGTGCCATCGGCCATCTTCGGGTTTGCCGTCAGCTTGCTATAGACCAGGTCGGCCTCCAGGCGGCGCGCAGCAGCGCCTTGTGCCGCCGGGACGGTGGTCAACGCCCCGAGGTCGTCATTGATCAGGGCTTGCCGGGTGAAGCGCACGATTTTGCCGAAGGTCTTGACGGCAAAAGTCTCTGCGGCCTCGGCAAAACTGCCGAAGGTGTATTCACCGGCTTCTCGCACTTCCTCCAGGCTGGGCGCTTCGGACAGTTGCGCCAGGGTTTGCGTGCGGAAGTCGGCTACCTCGCGCTCGCCCGTCCAAACGGTATGCGTTGCCGGTGCGGCTTGGTAGCCAGCGCGCAGGCTGCGAGCGGTCAGGCCGGTCAGCAGGAGGGGAAAATCGCTGGTGGTCAACGCGGCGCGGACAACATCGCCCTTGCCCATACCGGCGCAGTTTTTGCCCGCCATGCTGACAAAGCGCTCGGCAAGCGCAACGATGTTCAGGCGTTGAATGTCTCGCACGGCAGGATGCGGGTCGTTGACCCTCAGCCCGGCGCGCATCATCAGCATGTCCTGAGCGGCGGCGCGCAGCTCGCCTGAGCGGTTGTCGGGCGTCTCCACGCTCGGGAAAGCTCCCGGCCGGCAGGTTGGCGTGGCGTCTTTGCCAAGGTGTGCCAGCACTCGATTCGCGGCCTGATCGGCCGTCATGGCTGGATCATCCTCGAGGGTTTGCAGCAGCGCAGGCACGCCCGGGCGTTGGGCAAACGCCTGGGTGCGGCTGCGAATTTCTTGACGGCGCGCGCGGTCTTCTGCCAGGGCGGCGGCGCGGATTTCTTCGGGGTTGACGGGTGCGTTCATGGTGGCGATCCTTTCGCGGATTTCAGGGGGAACGGGGAAACGGCAGGCGGCCAGAATTGGCGCGCCGGTGGCGTATGCGGGTGCTTCGATCACTTCGTCAACGAGACCGGCCTCGAGCGCTTGATCGGCGGTGAACCAGTGGTCGTTGCCATCAAGCCAGGTGTCGATCACGCTGGTGCTTTGTTGCGTGCGGCGGTATGCAGCACGCATGGCTTGCGCCACTTGATCGAGCGCGTTGGCTTGCTGGCGCAGCTCTTGCGCATTGCCGGATGCGGACAGCCAGGGCGCATGCACCATCATCAAGCTGGTGGTGTGCATGCTGATGCGGCTGCCAGCCATGGCAACGATGGTGGCTGCAGACAGCGCCCAGCCGGTAATCGTGACTTCGACCGGCGCGCCCCAGGTGCGCAGGAGGTTGTAAATGGCAATGGCCTCCGACACGCTGCCGCCTTCGGAGTTGATCTCGACCGATAGCGTGGTGCCGGGTGTCAGACTGGCGAGTTGCGCCCGGATGGTGTCCGCCGAAACGGCGTTGCCGATCTCGCCAAAAATGCTGATGGTGTGGGTCATTCGGTGCTGTCAAACCAGTAGGTCAGACAGCACTTTCAACCATTGGCGGTTCAGAGAAAACCGGGCTCTTTCTTGGACTATGAGATGCAACGCATTGGCGCTCAGGTCGACCTGCAGGCCGGTCTGCGCGGCGCGAAACGCTGCGGCTTTCCACGCGGGCCATGCAGGGTCTGGATCGAGTCTGCGGCGCTCCCGTGGCCACTCGGTTGCGATGAAGTTGCACAGGTGCCGCGCCAGGCGTTTGCAGCCCGCATGCACGCTGGTGTCCTTGTCCAGCGCGATGGCATGAAATGCGCGTACCAGGCAGGCATCGCGCTTTTCGCGCAGCAGGCGCGCCTGCAGGTTGCCGTAGCGGCCGCTGCGACTGACGCCCAGCGCGGCATGCAAGGGTTCGTCTTTGCGGATGGCGGTCTCGATCGCTTGGCACAGGTAATCGCGGCTGGTCTCCGATAACAGGGCGGTGCGCGCTTCGATGTAGAGCCGGCCCAGCTTGGCTACCGGGTCGTCCATCAGTGCACCTCACCGGGATCTGGTATCGGATCGAGTGAGATGTTCATCAGCTCGACAACGACCTGGCCATCGTGCATCAGGCCCATCAGCAGGCGCCAGGAGCCGCCGGTGTAGACGGCCGAAAAACCCAGCGAACCAGCGCCGCATTCGACCGCCTTCATGGCTTTGCTGGCCTCGATGTCTGGATAACGGCGCAGCTCCATATCGGCCAGGCCGATGATGCCGCGCGTGAGGGCGTCAACGATTCGAGTGTGACCCTCTTGGTCTTCGCGTGTCGGGTAAGTGGTGTGGACGGGTTTGGTCATTTCGTGGTCTCTTTCGGTTGCGCGCCGATGTGCTCGGGCGCGTTGGCAAGCTGGCTCAGGGCGTGGTGGATTTCATCGGTCAGCAGCGCGTGCACCTTGGCCGGGCTGGTTTCGCTGGCGAATGTTTGCGCCAGGCGCGCGGGTAGTTGCATCAGACGGTCGCGGGTGGTGGCAAAGACGCTGGCCAGACCGGCCTTGACCACGCCAACGCGGATCAGCTCGCCGCGATCCTCGGCCAGGCGCAATTCCTCGCGGCTGGTCTGGGCAGCCAGCAGCCTGGCGCGCTCGCTGGCGATCTCTGGCGCATCGGTGCGGCCTGAGGCTCTGTTGCAAAGATTGGCGGCAGTCAGAGGTAGGCTGTCGCTCTGCGCC
>CAYRIT010000155.1:0-4287 GCA_964424415.1 uncultured Hydrogenophaga sp. | reverse complement strand
GTTGAGCTGCAGCTCGGGGCCTTCGAAGCGGTTGCCGTTGCGGTTGACCAGCACATGGCCCTGGGCCTTGGCGTCGCTCGTGCTTTGATCGAATTCCAGCCGGTCGGCCCGGATCACGGTGTCGTGGCGGCGCAACTCGGCATCGCCCTCGATCACCACCGCGCCATCGGTCTGCCCGCTGACCTTGTCGCCAGAGACAAAAGTGGGCAGCCGGGAGCGCACCTCGGGCGGCAGGTTCTCCTGCAAGACCGCGCTGGGCTTGAGGCCGACACCCGCGGTGTCCCAGCCCGAGGGCGCTGTCTGGGCACGGACGGCGCCGGGTGCCAGGAACGTGGCCCAGGCCATCGCGGCCAGCAAGGCATGCACCGCCACACCCACCGGTGCCCGCACAAAGCGGGGCGTGTGGTGGTGCACTGGCGCGGGTGAGGGTGGCGGACGGATCAAGGCAGGCGGGTCACTGAACGGGTGCGGGCACCGCCTTAGGCGTGCACCAGCGGGCAAGACGGAAAACGCGCAGGCGCCTGCGGAACGGTGCCGTGGCGCGAGGGAAAACAGACCGGGTTTGTAGAATCTGCGGCCATTATCCTATGGGCTCCGCCGGACATCGACCGCCCTTTTTGCCCCGCCCAACGCGCCCCGCACGAACGCCATGAACCCCACACCGCCCCCCGTCACCTGGGACGACCCGGCGCGCGAAACCGCGTTTGACCACTGGCTGAAAAGCCTGGTCCGGACGCAGGGGCTGCTGCCCGCCACGCTGCGACCAGCGTCGGCCGACGCGAGTTTTCGGCGCTACCTGCGGCTGGACACCACCGTCGGGGCCAGCCGCATCGTGATGGACGCCCCGCCAGCACGCGAAAACTGCCGCCCCTTCGTGCAGGTTGCCGCGCTGATGCAGGGCGCCGGTGTGCTGGTGCCCGAGATACTGGCCTGGGACGAAGCACAGGGCTTCATGCTGCTGAGCGACCTGGGCCACCAGACCATGATGGAGCAGATCCAGCCCGAGAACCCGGCCGCCAACCACGGGCGCTACCTGCAGGCGGTGGACACGCTGCTGGCCTGGCAGCTCGCCTCCAAACCCGGCGTGCTGCCCAATTACGACGAGCCTTTGCTGCGCCGCGAGTTGCAGCTGTTTCCCGACTGGTACCTGGCGCAACACAAGGGCGCGGCGCTGGCCGGCAAGGACGCCGAAGTACTCACCCAGGCGTTCGACAGCATCGTGAAACACAACCTGACCGGGCCGAGCGTGTACGTGCACCGCGACTACATGCCGCGCAATCTGATGATTCCGCTGGGGCCGGGCAACACAGCCGCGCAGCAGCTCGGTGTGCTCGACTTCCAGGACGCGGTGTACGGCCCCGTCAGCTACGACATCGCCAGCCTGATGCGCGACGCCTTTCTGAGCTGGGACGAAGATTTTGTCATTGACATCACCGTTCGCTACTGGGAAAAGGCGCGTCAGGCCGGGCTGATGGATTTCGAAGACTGGCACAGCGACTTCGGCGCCTTCTACCGCGCGGTCGAATGGATGGGCCTGCAACGCCACCTCAAAGTGGCCGGCATTTTTGCCCGCCTCACGTTGCGCGATGGCAAGCCCCGGTACCTGGCCGACACCCCGCGCTTCATCCACTACATCCGCAACACCGCTCACCGTTACCGCGCCTTGGGCCCGCTGCTCAAGCTGATCGACCAGATCGAGGGCTTCGAAGCCGCCTCGGGCTTCGCCTTCGGGCGCGTCTGAGGCTCGCCGCCCACATGGCCCGCTTTTACTGTCCCGTGCCGCTGGCGATCGGCGCCGAGCTGGAGCTGCCCGCCACCGCCGCGCGCCATGTGCAGGTGTTGCGGCTGCAACCGGGCAGCCCGATCACCCTGTTCAACGGCGCAGGCGGCGAGTTCGGCGCCACGGTGCAGCGCATGGGCCGCTCCGATGTCGCCGTGCGCATTGACGCCCACCATGCGGTCGAGCGCGAGTCCGGGCGCGCCGTGCATCTGGCCGTGGGCATGCCGGCCAACGACCGCATGGACTGGCTGGTGGAAAAAGCCACCGAGCTTGGCGTGGCCAGCATCCAGCCGCTGCACACCGCGCACAGCGTGCTGCGCCTCTCGGGCGAGCGCGCCGCCAAAAAGCAGGCGCACTGGCAGTCGGTGGCGGTGGCGGCGTGTGAGCAGTGCGGCGGCAACCGCGTGCCGGTCGTGCATCCGGTGCTTGACCTCGCGATGTGGCTCAAGGCGGCGTACGCCGGTGGAGACCAGCGCGCGTTGCGTTGCGTGCTCTCACTGGCCGACGGCGCGCTTGGCCTGCCCGCGCTGCGGGCCGGACTCGCAGCCACCCAGGCCGTGCTGTTTCTCAGCGGCCCCGAAGGGGGGCTGTCTGCGGCCGAAGACACCCAGGCGCGCAGCGCCGGGTTTGCACCGGTGTCGCTGGGTCCGCGTGTGTTGCGGGCGGAAACGGCGGCGCTGGCCGCGCTGGTGATGGCGCTGGAGCCCTGAGCCTCGCGGACCGGCCACCCGTCGGCGCCACCGCGTCCTGCGAACGGCCGGCCAGGGCAAACCCGGCCGATCCCACCGCCTCCAGCAGGCCCGCTATGCTCTGGCCGTCTACCGGCCCCACATCACCGTCTCGCGGACTGTCGCCACCCCATGCCCACCAGCTCTTTTCGCGCCGTCCCCTGCCTCATGACGCCGTTGCGCAGTGTGCTGACCCTCTCGCTCCTGGCCGCGCTGTGTGGCTGCGCTCCTCTGCCGTCGCTCCAGGGCCGCAACGACAGCCGCGCCCTGGAAGACACCGACACAACGCCGCTGGGGCGTGCCACCGCGCCTGAGCGGCAGGCGCATCCGGGACAAACCGGTGTGCTGGCACTGCCCGAAGGCCGCGAAGCCTTTGCCACGCGCATGCTGCTGGCCGAAGCGGCTGAGCGCAGCCTGGATGTCCAGTACTACATCTGGCACGCCGATCTCACCGGCACCTTGCTGCTGCAGGCGCTGCGGCAGGCGGCGGACCGGGGTGTGCGGGTGCGCCTGCTGCTGGACGACAACAACACCCAGGGGCTGGACGCGACCCTGGCGGCGATGGACCGCCACGCCAACATCGAGGTGCGGCTGTTCAACCCTTTCCTGCAACGCGACTGGCGCTGGCTGGGTTACCTGACCGATTTCGGCCGGCTCAACCGCCGCATGCACAACAAATCGTTCACCGCCGACAACCAGGCCACCATCGTGGGCGGGCGCAACATCGGCGACGAGTATTTCGACGCCGGTCAGGAGGTCTCTTTCGTGGACCTCGATGTGTTGGCGGTGGGTGCGGTGGTGCCGCAGGTGTCGGCCGACTTCGATCGCTACTGGGCCAGCGCCTCGGCCTACCCGGTGGCCTCGCTGCTGCCCACCCCCGAGCCGCAGGCCCTCGATGGCCTGGCCCGCAGTGCAGCGCAGGTGCGCAGCAACCCGGCCGCAGATCCTTACCTGGCCGCGCTGGTGCGATCGGACTTCGTGCGCCGCCTGATGACCGGGGCGCTGGCGCTGGAGTGGACCGACGTGCGGCTGGTCAGCGACGACCCCGCCAAGGCCTTGCGCAAGGCGGAAAAGAAAGAGCAGATGCCGGCACGCCTGGCCGAGGTGCTGGGCAAACCGGCGCAGGAACTGCTGCTCGTGTCACCGTACTTTGTACCCACCGCCAGCGGCACCGAGGCGCTGACCAGCCTGGCCAACAGTGGGGTGGCTGTGGGCGTGCTGACCAACTCGCTGGCCGCCACCGACGTGCCGGCGGTCCACGCCGGCTACGCCAAACGCCGGCCCGCTCTGCTCGCGGCCGGCGTGAAGCTGTTCGAACTCAAGCCCGACCGGGTCGAGGCCACGCGCTCACGGCGCTCGGATCGGGGTCTGGTGGGCAGTTCGGGCGCCAGCCTGCATGCCAAGACCTTTGCGCTCGACCGCCGGCGCACCTTCGTCGGCTCCTTCAACCTCGACCCGCGTTCCGCCGCGCTGAACACCGAATCGGGCCTGGTCATTGAAAGCCCGACCCTGGCCGCGGCCATCGCCGATGTGTTCGAAAACCACCTCGCCGCGCGCAGTTACGCCCTGCGGCTGGACGACGCGGGCAGCATCGAATGGCAGGATCACCCAGCGCCTGACGCGCCTGTGCAGCTGCACCACACCGAGCCTCAGACCCCGCTGTGGAAGCGCGCCATGGTCGGGCTGCTGTCCTGGCTGCCGATCGAATGGCTGCTGTGACGGTGCGGGCCTCACCCGTGCAAACAGCCGGCCCGGCGCGCCGGTTGCCAACACCATCGC
>CAYRIT010000154.1:0-4459 GCA_964424415.1 uncultured Hydrogenophaga sp. | reverse complement strand
TCGAGCAGCACGTCATACACCGACAGCGCCATGGCGCGCTTGTCCACCCCCGAGCCCATCGTGGCATTGCCCTGAGGATCGAGATCGACCATCAGCACCCGCTGGCCGATTTTGGCCAGCCCGGCGGCGAGATTGACGGTGGTGGTGGTCTTGCCGACACCACCCTTCTGATTGGCAATACAAAAAATCTTGGCCATGGCTTATTTCGAAATGGCCAGCTTGAGACCGAAGCCGATAAGGAACACCCCGGCCAGCTTTTCCAGGGTGCGGCCGATGCGCGGGTTGGCGCGCAGGCGCGCGGCCAGAAAATGGGTCAGCAGCACCGCACCCAGCCCGTAGCCGAAGGTCAGCGCAGCGACCGTGGCGGCCATGGCGCCGAAGGTGATGAGCCCCTGGTGTCGGGCCGGATCCACAAACAGCGGGAAGAAGGCCATGTAAAACACGATGGCCTTGGGGTTGAGCAAGGTGATGGTGAGCGCCTGCTGAAAATACTGGCGCGGCCGGATATTGAGCACCGGCGCGTCCCCCGGCTTCGCGGTCAACAGCCGCCAGCCCAGCCAGGTCAGGTAGGCCGCACCCAGCCATTGCACCGCATGGAAGGCAGTCGGGTAGGTGGCCAACAAGGTCGCCACACCGGCCACCGCCAGCCAGATCAGCACCTGATCTCCCGCCATCACACCCAAGGTGGCCGCCAGGCCGCCGCGGATGCCCCCTTTGCCGGTGGAGGTGATGAGCGCGAGGTTGCCCGGTCCCGGAATGGCCAGAAACAGGACGATCGCCGCCGCAAAGGCGCCGTAGTCTGCGATGCCGAACATGTGATTTCCCTCCGGAAACAGGTGAGCCACCCCGAAGGGTGAGGGAATGAAGTTTACGTGACGCGCCGGCTTGCACCTCGATGCCGACGCCGGATGCCCGTCAGCCCGATTTCGGGCGCAGCCAGACGATGCAGCGCTCGGCGTCCAGGCCCGGCACGGCCAGTGGTTCCACGTGAAACACGTCCACACGGGAACCCGATCCAGCATCCAGCGCAGCGATCTCGTCGGCCGGGTGCTTGCCTTTCATGGCCATCCAGACCCCTCCGGGCTTGAGTGCGGCACGGGACCAGGTCGTGAAGTCGATCAGCGAGGCAAACGCACGCGAACAGACCACATCAAAACCGCCGCCCTCCTCTGCCCGCAGCGCCTCCACGCGGGCATGGAGCCCCTGCAGATTGGACAACTTGAGGCTTGCCGCCGTCTGCTGGATGAATGCTGCTTTCTTGCCGACCGTATCCACGCAGCTCACCGCAATCTCAGGGCAAACAACCGCGATCACCACCCCCGGGAGGCCACCGCCCGAGCCCACATCCAGCAAGCGGATCGGCGCACCGCCGGTGTGACGCCGGAGCGGGCCGATGACTGCCAGGCTGTCCAGGAGATGGTGGGTCAGCATCTCGGCCGGGTCGCGCACGGCCGTGAGGTTGTAGACCCGGTTCCACTTCTGCAGCAACGCCAGGTAATCGAGCAAACGGTCCACCTGCGGCGCGGCCAAGGCAAGCCCCAGGCGCTCCAACCCGTCTTCAAGTGCAGCCCGGCTCACAGAAACACCTCCGGGCAGCGTGCAGCGGCGTGACCCGTTTCGAGTGGATGAGCAGTCATCCCGCCGCCACTTCCCTCTCGGCAGCAGGCGCCGCCAAGCTTCCCGACAAAGTCGCAAAGCCCTTGAAACCACCTTTCTTCAGGTGAATGAGCAACAACGAGATGCTCGCCGGCGTGATACCCGATATACGCGCCGCCTGACCCAGGGTTTCGGGCCGGTGTTTGGCCAGCTTCTGCCGCGCCTCGAACGAGAGGGCCGCGACCTGCAGATAGTCCAGATCGTCCGGCAGCTTGAGCCCTTCGAAGTGCGCGGCCCGCTCCACCTCGGTCTTTTGCCTGTCGATGTAGCCCGAATACTTCGCGGCGATCTCCACCTGCTCCACCACCGGCGCAAACAAATCGCCCAGTGTTTCACGTGAAACCATTGGGTTGACGTATTGAGCGCCGCGCAGGGTCATCAGGTCGGCGTAGCCCACGCCAGGGCGGCGCAACAGGTCAAACAGGTTGTGCTCGTGCTCGATCGCCTTGCCCAGCACCCGCTCACTTTCCGCCGCCGGCAGATTGCGCGGACTCACCCAGGCGGCCTTGAGACGCTCGGTCTCACGCGCCACCGCATCGCGTTTGCGGCAAAAAGTGTCCCAGCGCATGTCGTCCACCAGACCCAGGCGGCGTCCGGCCTCGGTCAGACGCATGTCGGCATTGTCTTCCCGCAGCTGCAGCCGGAACTCGGCCCGGCTGGTGAACATGCGGTAGGGCTCGGTCACGCCCTGCGTCACCAGGTCGTCGACCAACACGCCCAGATAAGCCTCGTCGCGTCGCGGCAACCAGGGCGCCTCGCCCCTGACTTGCAACGCAGCGTTCAGGCCGGCGAACAGGCCTTGCGCCGCTGCCTCTTCGTAACCGGTCGTGCCATTGATCTGGCCCGCGAAAAACAGGCCTGCGATCTGCCTGGTCTCGAAGCTGCTCTTGAGCGAACGCGGATCGAAGTAGTCGTACTCGATGGCGTAGCCCGGGCGCAGGATGTGGGCGTTTTCCAGCCCCACCATGCTGCGCACCAGCTGGAGCTGGATATCGAACGGCAGACTGGTGGAGATACCGTTGGGGTACACCTCGTGCGTCGTCAGACCCTCGGGCTCCAGAAAGATCTGGTGGCTGTCCTTGTCGGCAAAACGGTTCACCTTGTCTTCCACGCTCGGGCAGTAGCGCGGGCCCACGCCCTCTATCTGGCCGGTGAACATGGGGCTGCGATCGAAACCGGACCGGATGATCTCGTGCGTGCGTGCGTTGGTGTGGGTGATCCAGCAAGGCACCTGACGCGGATGCATGGCAGTGTGGCCCATGAAGCTGAACACCGGCACCGGCTGATCCGGGTTCATGCCGCCGGGCACACCATCGCCCGGCTGCTCCGCGCATCGGGACCAGTCGATGCTGCGTCCATCAAGACGCGGTGGCGTGCCGGTTTTCAACCGCCCCTGGGGCAGTTTGAGCTCCTTGAGTCGGGCGCTGAGCGAGACGGCCGGCGGATCACCGGCACGGCCCGCCGGGTAGTTGCTCAGCCCCACATGGATCTTGCCGTCGAGAAAAGTGCCCGCGGTGAGTACCACGGCGCGGCCGCGAAAGCGCACCCCCACCTGCGTCACCGCGCCCACCACCCGGTCGCCCTCCACCAGCAGATCGTCCACCGCCTGCTGGAACAGCCACAGGTTCGGCTGGTTTTCCAGCGTGTGCCGGATCGCAGCCTTGTACAGCACACGGTCGGCCTGGGCGCGGGTGGCACGCACGGCCGGGCCTTTGGAGCTGTTGAGGATACGGAACTGGATGCCGCCCTCGTCGGTGGCCAGCGCCATCGCGCCCCCCAGTGCATCCACCTCTTTCACCAGGTGTCCCTTGCCGATGCCGCCAATGCTGGGGTTGCAACTCATCTGGCCCAGGGTTTCGATGTTGTGCGTCAGCAGCAGCGTGGCGCAGCCCATGCGCGAGGCGGCCAGCGCCGCCTCGGTGCCGGCATGGCCGCCGCCCACCACAATCACGTCAAACTCTTGGGGATACAACATCAGAACACTCCAGGACGACCCTTGCTAAGGGTGCCCGACATCACCGTGGCGCTGCGTGTTGTTTCACGTGAAACCTCAGCCGCACCACACCACCGCCCAAGGCGGTCAACCCGGGATTCTCCCACCTTTGCCCAACGCCTGCCCAATAAAGCGGCAGCACCGTGCCCGACAATGCGGTCATGAACACACCCCTTCCTCTCCTCATTTTTGCGGGCAGCACACGCGCCCAATCCTGGAACCGCCGCCTCGCCAGCACGGTCGCCAACATGGCCACCGCCGAAGGCGGGCAGGTCACCCACATCGAATTGGCCGACTTCGACATCCCGCTCTACAACGCCGACCTTGAGGCCAGAGGCACACCACGCGACGTGGTGCGTCTGAAAGAAATTTTTCACACCCATCCGGCCTGGCTGATCTGTTCGCCCGAGTACAACGGCAGCTACACCGGCCTGATGAAAAACACCATCGACTGGGTCTCGAGTCCCATCAAGAACGATCCGGACTGGGCCAGTGGCACGAAGCCGTTCGCCGGCAAGGTGGTCGGCCTGCTCGCGGCTTCGCCGGGCGCACTCGGTGGTCTGCGCAGTCTGTCCCACCTGACTCCTTTGCTGATGAATTTGCAGTGCTGGGTGGCGCCGCGCCAGTTCGCACTGCCCAAAGCCAACGAGGCCTTCGATCCCGACGGCCAGCTGTCCACCGACCTGGCACGCACCAGCGCCCGCGCCGTGGTCGAACAGGTGCTGTGGGCGGCGCGCCAGTTTCAGAAGTCCTGATGCGGTGTCGCCCGGGCTGCGCGGCCTGCTGCACCGCACCGTCCATCAGCAGTGC
>CAYRIT010000153.1:0-4514 GCA_964424415.1 uncultured Hydrogenophaga sp. | reverse complement strand
TCCTGGTCCTGGTCCTGGTCCTGGTCCGGCCCATCGGCGGCTCCCTGCGCGTCCGGACACACCGGCGCGTGGCCGGGACCACCCCAAGCGCCACCCAGGGCACCAAAGGCCACGCTGCGCGCCACCGTCTTGCAGGCCAGCGCCACGTCCAGCATCAGCGCGTTGAAGTCGCCGCTGGCGGTGGGGTAGCGGCGCCGCGCCTCGATCAGGAACTGCGTCAGCGTGGAACGGCGGGCCAATGGCATAGGTTCAGGCAAGGCGGGGTTGGCGGTTCATTGCGCGGCCGGCAGCGGGCTGGCCTGGGCCAGCCACTCGCGCAACTGCGCCACCGTGACACCCGAGAGATCGGGCAACACACGCAAGGCGCCATCGAAATTGGGCTGTACGCTGAACTCGGTCGGGGTGATCACCGTCTGCAGCCCGGCAGCCATGGCTGCGCGCAGGCCGTTGGGCGAGTCTTCAAACGCCAGGCAGTGGGCTGCGGGTACGCCCATGTCCGCCAGCACCTGCAGGTACACCTGCGGGTTCGGCTTTTTCACCGGTGAGGTCGAGCCGTCGCCCACGGCCACAAACATGTTGCGCCAGTCGTCCCCGATCGCCTTGCGCAGCAGCGCGGCCACGTTCACCGGCGAGGTGGTGGTGGCAATCGCCAGCTGCAGCCCTTCGGCGTGGGCGGCGGTGATCAGCGCGAGCACGCCGGGGCGCAGCTGGACACGCCCTTCGTTCACCGCGTTCTCGTAATAGGCGGTCTTGATCTCGTGCAGGCGGTTGAGTGTGTCGTCGAGGGCGCCGCCGCCCAGGTCGGTCACGTCGGGGTTCGTGGCCTGCCAGAAATGGCGCAGCCGCTCCTTGCCGCCCGAAATCTCGAGCAGGCGGGCGTAATCGGCGTGGCTCCAGTGCCAGTCCAGACCCACCTGGGGGAAGGCGTGGTTGAACGCCTCCAGGTGCACGGCTTCGGTGTCGGCCAGGGTGCCGTCAACGTCGAATATCAGGGCTTTGAGCATGGGGATCCTTTCTGTGCTGAAACATCCCGCGCGAGCGGGAGGAAGAACGACTATAGGCAGTCGGTCAAGTAAGGTAAATTCACGATTCATCATATTTTGCTTAAGCAATGATTTAATGAAAAACGTGACCTTTCGTCAGCTCAGGGTGTTCACCGAGGTGGCACGGCAGCTCAGTTTTGCCGCCGCCGCCCGCGCCCTGCACCTCACACCGCCCGCGGTGACGATGCAGGTGAAGGAGCTGGAAGGCCATGTGGGCCTGCCGCTGTTCGACCGCCGCGGCCGCCAGGTCACGCTGACCACCGCGGGCGAATACATGCTGGTGTACGCACGCAAGATGCTTGCCACGCTGAAAGACGCGGAAGACGCCGCGGCGCGCCTGCAGCGCCTGGAGGTGGGCACGCTCACCATCGGGGTGGTGGGTACCGCCATGTATTTCCTGCCCAGGCTGCTGAACGAGTTCCAGCGCGAACACGCCGGCATCGAGATCCGCCTGGCAGTGGGCAACCGCGCGCAGCTGTTCAAGATGCTGCAGGGCAACGAAGTGGACATTGCGGTGATGGGGCGCCCGCCCACCGAGCTCGCCACCCGCGCCGAGCCCTTCGCGGCCCACCCGTATGTGTTTGTGGCGCCCACCGACCACCCCTTGCTCCACATCGGCCAGCCCACGCTGGAGGCCTTGCAGCCCCACGGTTTTGTGGTGCGCGAACGCGGCTCGGGCACCCGCGCGGCGATGGAGGCGTTCTTCGAGCGCAGCCGGTTCGAGCCGCGCGTGGTGATGGAGATGCAGAGCAACGAGACCGTCAAGCAGGTGGTGATGGCGGGCATGGGCGTGAGCTTTTTGTCGCTGCACACCATCGGCCTGGAGCTGGAAAACCGCGTGATCGCCACACTCGATGTCGCGGACACGCCGGTGGTGCGCGCCTGGAACGTGGTGCACACCCTCTCCAAACTGCTCTCGCCGGCCGCAGAGGCGTTCCGTTACCACATGCTCGAGCGTGGCGAGTCGCACCTGGCGGCGCGCTTTGGCCGCTTCGTGCCGCTGCAGCCACCGCAACCGGCGGCGTGAAGCGCGCTTGGCGCGAAGGCGCTGCCCGTATCATGTTTTTTTTCCCATCAGGAGGCCCCATGAACCCACAACACGCTCCCCGCCGGCCCGCCAAAGCCCGGTCGCTGGCCTTGTCGCTCGGTCTGGCGCTGGGCCTGCTCGCCGGCTGTGGCAGCCAGGTCGTCAACCCCGTCACCGGCCAGAGCGAGCGCTCGGTGATGGACGAGTCGGCCGAGATCGCTGCCGGCAAAAAAGGCCATGAGCAGGTGTTGTCCGAGTACAGCGTGGTGAAAGACGCCAAGCTGCAGGCCTATGTGAACCAGGTCGGCCAGCGGCTGGCCGCGCAGTCGCACCGGGCCAACCTGAAATGGACCTTCACCGTGCTCGACAGCCCGGAGATCAACGCCTTTGCACTGCCCGGGGGATATGTCTACATCACCCGCGGCATCCTGGCCTACATGGAGAGCGAGGCCGACATGGCCGGTGTGATCGGCCACGAAATCGGCCACGTCACCGCGCGCCACGGCGCGCAGCGCGCCACCCGCCAGCAAAACGCCGGCCTGGGTGTGCTGGCCGCCAGCGTGCTCGGTGCGGTGCTGGAAAGCCAGGGCATCAGCGGCGCGGGCGACCTCAGCAGCCAGGTGGCACAAGGTGTGGCGGCCGGCTACATCGCCAACTACAGCCGCGATCAGGAACTGCAGGCCGACACCCTGGGCGCCGAGTACCTGGCGCGCAACCGCTACAACCCCAGCAGCATGGTCGACGTGATCCAGGTGCTGAAGTCGCAGGAAACCTTCGCCGCCGACCAGGCCCGCGCCGAAGGCCGGCCGGCCCCCGGCGGCGCCGACTGGCTCTCATCACACCCCAGCAACGAGCAGCGCCTGCAATCCATCCGCCAGATCGCCGCCGGCTACAAAGGCCAGTATGGCGACGACGGCCGCGAGCGTTATCTGCAAGCCATTCGCGGCATCACCTTTGGCGACAGCCCCGAACAAGGCCTGACACGCGGCCAGGACTTCATCCACCCCGGGCTCGGCTTTGCGATCACCGCCCAGCCCGGCTGGCGCATCCAGAACAGCCCCAGCGCCCTCACCCTGGCCAGCCCGCAGGGCGACGCCGCGCTGCGCATGCTGGCCGTGCCACCCAAGAGCGGCACCACACACGACGACATTCTGAAAAACGGCCTCGGCGCTGGCCAGGGCCAGTTCACGCGCGGCAAGCTCAACGGGTTGGCGGCCACTCACTTCGCCGGCGTGCGCCGCCAGGAAAACGGCCAGACCCAGCCGCTGGAAGCCACCATCGTCACAGGCCCGAAGAACGCGAACTACGCCCTGCTCTACCTGGCCGCCAACGACACCGCCAAAACCCGGGCCATGCCCGCCATGAACGCCACCGAAAAGACCTTCCGTCCCCTGACCGCCGCCGACACCCGCAACGCCCGCCCCTGGGTGATCGACCTGGCGCCCTACCCGCGCGGCGGGTTTGCAGCGCTGCAGGTCGCCGGTGTTTCAACCGAGCGGCAGTTGCGGCTGCTCAATGGTTTGTACGGCGGGGGTGAACCCAAGCTGGGGCAACTGGTGAAAGTGGTAGGGGTTCGGTGAGGGCCAATTGGGAATTGACCTCAAGTTCACGGGCACGGGCGTGGACCATCACAGCATCCACATCAGATGCCGGATCGTCGACTGCAGGCGATTAACCAGCAGCCAACACATCCATCAGTTGCTTTGCCCTTGTGGGGGAGTCCGTATACGAGGAGTTAGGCCGCACTGCCGTGCCTCCGCTCAAGGCTCTGAACGTGCTCGACGTCCGTCTTGCCACTGATGGCGAGGCGCGCAGTTTCTAGTCGGCCCACGCAGAACTGCATCCGATTTAGTGACATGACCTCGACGGTCTGTTCGCGCATGTAATTGGTAAGCCCGGAGAGCCTGAACACTCCCTCTGGAATCTCGGTCTTGAACTGCGCCTCGCCAGTAAAAACAACAGCCGACTTGATGGCGCCGGGCGGCAAGAAGTCAAGAAGATCTTGCACCGCCCGAACGTGCCGGATGTTCTGGAATATTGGGTTCTGAAATTTGAACTTTCGCTTGAACAGGACTTGAGTCCAGTTGGCCTGCTTGGCGTTGGCGAAGATCCAACCCTTGTAGTCCTTGGTCTCGATGACGAAGACGCCGAACCTCGAAACAAGGATGTGGTCGACCTGAGTCGTGCCATTCTTCATCTGAAGAGTGACGTGATTCATCAGGTGATAGTCGGGAGGACCAAAGTTGTTCCGCGCGACACGAGCCACCAATGCTTCGCCACGGTTTTGGAATGCGGAGGCACGGTACCGGCCAAAGGCGAAGCCAACGGCAAGTGCAAGGAGAGTGTAGAGAAGGGTAGTCACGTCTCTTGTGCGGTCTAACGATTGAGACGAGAGGCATGACCCGGCTTGCCGGGGCATGTCCTCTCGATGGAAGGGTTAGGTT
>CAYRIT010000152.1:0-4571 GCA_964424415.1 uncultured Hydrogenophaga sp. | reverse complement strand
ACCGAACGCACCGCTCGCGTGGCGGTCAAGGTAGGTCCCGTTCGCGCCCGCTTCGTCGGCAACGTTCGCATGGAAGACGTCCGCCGCAATGAGGGATGCGTGCTGCGCTTTCAGGGTTCTGGTGGCGCTGCCGGCATGGCCAAGGGGCACTCCAATGTGGAGCTGACCGACGAAGATGGCGGGACACGTTTGCGCTACACCGCACAGGCCTCGATCGGCGGCAAGCTGGGCCAGGTGGGGGGGCGCATGATCGACGCCGCTTCCAAGCAAATGGCCGACCAATTTTTCACCGCATTCAACGCGCAGATGGTGGGCGTGCCGACGGCGGATGTCGCGCAAACACCAGCAGGTGAAACCGAGCGTGTTCCGGGCCCAGCGGCAGCCGTTACGCCTGCCCCTGCCCCTCGCGCCGCACCGGCTCAGCAGCCCGCTGTGGCCGGAGAAAGCGTGCGCGTGCTGTGGTTTGTGCTGGGTGCGCTCTCCACCGGTTTCGGCGTGTGGATCGCCTCTTTGTTGACTTCGTGAGGACCGCCCGATGAAAGCTGCTGCATTCGACTACATCAAACCGTCCTCCATTGATCAGGTGCTCGCGCTCTTGCAAGAGCATGGCGACGATGCCCGCCTGCTGGCTGGGGGCCAGACCCTGTTGGCCACCTTGAACATGCGCCTGTCTGAGCCGCAGCTGGTGATCGACATCAACGGTATCGATTCATTGCGGGGCATCAGCGTGCAAGGGAGTGTGTTGCGCATCGGCACGCTGGCCACACACACCGCCATTGAGCAGAGCCTTCTGGTGGCGCGCCATGCACCGTTGCTCAAGGCGGCCGCGCCCCACATCGCACACCGGGCCATCCGCAACAGCGGTACTTGGGGCGGCTCTATTGCCTACGCCGACCCGGCCGCCGAGTGGCCTACCTGCCTGCTGGCGCTGGGCGGCACCGTGATCGCACGCGGCCCCAAGGGCGAACGCCGTATCGCAGCCGACGATTTCTTCACGGGTCTGTACAGCACTGCGCTGCAAGATGACGAACTGCTGATCGCCTGCGAGATTCCCCTGGCGGGTGCCGACCACTGGTTCGGCTTCAGGGAGCTGGCTCGCCGCCACGGCGATTACGCCATCGTCGGCATGGCCACGACGGGGCGGCGCGATGGCAACGCACTGAGCGACCTGCGCATCGTCCTGCTCGGCGTGGACGCCACGCCGATTCGCGCGCGCAAGACCGAGGCGCTGCTCGAAGGCAAGGCGCTGGACTCGGCCAGCGTGGCCCAAGCCGTGGCGAGTTTGCGCAGCGAGATCGATCCGCTTCCCGACCTGACCAACACACCCGAAACCAAGCGCCACCTGGCCGGAGTGCTGCTGCAGCGCATGCTGCCTGTGGCCACCCAAGCTTGAGACCATAAGGAACCACCATGGCAGACCTGTGCCCCATTACAGTCACCGTCAATGGCAAGTCGCACCAGTGCAACGTCCAGCCGCGAACCCACTTGGTAGATTTTCTGCGTGAGGACCTGGGCCTCAAGGGCAGCCACCTCGGCTGCGAACACGGCGTGTGCGGTGCCTGCACCGTCGAGCTCAACGGCCAGATCGTGCGCGGCTGTCTCACCCTGGCCGTGCAGGCCGACGGCGG
The DNA here is from genome assembly GCA_964424415.1 of uncultured Hydrogenophaga sp. Lineage (GTDB taxonomy): Bacteria > Pseudomonadota > Gammaproteobacteria > Burkholderiales > Burkholderiaceae_C > Hydrogenophaga. The sequence goes on along the minus strand of CAYRIT010000152.1, from coordinate 2,943 downwards.
CAGCGTGCTGACCATCGAGGGGGCCAGCCAGTCCGGCGTGATCCGGGATTTGCAGGAGGCTTTCGTGCGGCGCAACGCGTTGCAATGTGGTTTTTGTACCTCTGGCATGTTGATGGCCGCCAAGGAACTGGTGGAGCAGATGCCGGGCGCCAGCCGAACCGAGGTGCGCGACTGGATCTCGGGCAACTACTGCCGCTGCACCGGCTACCAGGCCATCGTAGACGCGGTCTGTGATGTGCTGCAACAACGCAAGGAGCTCACCGCATGAAACGCGATACCGTCAATCTGGAACCCGGCGTGGATCACAGCAAGCCATTGACCCCGGTCAACGACGACCAGCGCTACATCGGCGCATCGGTACCGCGCGGCGGCATTGAGCGCCTGACCCAAGGGCTGGGCCAGTATCTGGACGACATCGAACTGCCGCGCATGGCCCATGTCGTTTTCTGGCGCAACCCGGTGGCGCACATGCGCATCAACTCGATCAACGCCGAGTTTGCTCGCGCCATGCCGGGAGTGTTGCTGGTGGCCGATGGGCGAGACCTGTCCAAGTTGTGCAAGCCCTGGGTGGCCACGCTGGGCCATCTGGCGGGCATGAAATCGGCGCCGCAATACCCACTGGCGATCGAGCGCGCTTGCTGGCAGGGTGAGCCGGTGGTGGCCGTGGTTGCCGAGACCCGCGCCGAGGCCGAAGACGCGCTGGCCTATGTACAGGTGGACTGGGAAGAATTGCCTGCCGCCACCGACATGTTGACGGCGCTGGATCCGTCCACGCCGCTGATCCACCCCGAGCTGGGCGACAACCTTTGCTTCACCCGTACGCTGGACGTGGGCCATGTAGATGAGGCTTTCGAGCGTGCCGAGGTGGTGGCTGCGATCGAGTTCGAATTTGGCCGCCACACCGGCGTGACGCTGGAGCCTCGCGCACAGATCGCACACTGGAGCCCGGCCGACCGGCGCCTCACGGTCTATCACTCCTGCCAGGCCCCGCACATGATGCAGGATCTCTACGGTCGGCAGTTCGATCTGCCGGCCAGCGCCATCCGCGTGGTGTGCAAGGACGTGGGCGGTTCGTTTGGCATCAAGGTCCACGCTTACCCTGACGACTTCGCCACCGTGGCGCTCTCCATCATGCTGGGTCGCCCGGTCAAGTTCGTGGCCGACCGCCTGGAAAGCTTCACCAGCGACATCCACGCGCGCCACCACGCGATCAAGGCGCGCATAGCAGTGAACCGCGACGGCGAGATCCTTGGCTTCGACATGGAAGACCTCACCGGTATTGGTCCGTACTCCATGTTTCCGCGCACCAGCGCCATCGAGGGCAACCAGGTGGTCAATTTGGTGGGTGGCCCCTACAAGCACAAACACTACCGTGCCCGGCTCGACGTGGTGTTCCAGAACAAGACGCCGACCTGCCAGTACCGTGGCGTGGGTCATCCGATCGCGTGCGCTGTGACCGAGGCGCTGGTGGACCTGGCGGCACAGAAGATCGGCATGGATCCGCTGACGATCCGCGAGCTCAACGTGATTCCCGACGATGCCTATCCGACCTCTGGTATCTCCGGTATCAAGCTGGAGATCCTTTCGCACGAGGCCAGTCTGAATAAGCTGCGTGAGCTGATGAACTACGATGCCCTGCGCATCGAACAGGCATCGCTTCGCAAACAGGGGATTTTTCGCGGTATCGGCTTTGCTACCGTGATTGAGCTCACCAACCCCAGCGCCGCTTTTTACGGCGTGGGCGGTGCACGCATCGCTTCACAAGATGGCGCCACCGTGCGCCTGGACCCCGAGGGAAATATCACTGTGCTCATCGGCGTGGGCGAACAGGGCCAGGGCACCGAAGGCATCTACCAGCAGATCGCCGCCGACGCGGTGGGCGTGGACATTGACAAGGTGCGCGTGGTCACTGGCGACACCGACGCCACGCCTTACGGGGGCGGCACCTGGGCCTCGCGTGGTGCGGGCATTGGCGGCGAAGCCGTGTTGCTGGCGGGCCAGGCACTGCGCGAGAACATCTTGAAGGTCGCGGCCATCATCCTCAATCGCGAAGGCAACACGCTGGCTGTGCGGCGCGACCGTATCGTTGATGCCACCAGTGGTGAGGAGCTGCTGCCGCTTGCCGAGCTGGGCCGTATCGCCTATTTCCGCTCCGACACGCTGCCGGCGGAATTCACGCCTGAGCTCATGGTCACTCGCCACTATGCGCAGCGCGAATACCCATTCATTTTCACCAACGGGGTGCAAGCTTCTTACGTCGAGCTCGATCCCGATACCGGCTTCGTGAAACTTCTGAAACACTGGGCCGTGGAAGATTGCGGTCGTGTGCTCAACCCGATGCTGGTGGATGAGCAAATGCGCGGTGCCATCGTGCAGGGCATCGGTGGCGCCTTGCTGGAAGAGTGCCTCTACGACGACAGCGGCCTGATGGTCAACGCCAGCATGGCCGACTACCTGGTGCCAATGTCGGCCGAGATGCCCGACATTGAGGTGGCTCACATACAGACGCCGACCGCGACATCCAAGCTGGGTGCCAAAGGCGCAGGCGAGGCTGGAACGGCAGGCGCACCTGCTGCCGTGATGAACGCGATCAATGACGCCTTGTCACCTTTTGATGCGCATGTGCACTCGCAACCCATCACACCGCAGAAAGTGCTGCGCGCACTGGGCAAGGTGACTTGATCCATTTACGTGGATTGCCTCCTCGCCATTTCATTCCCAGACAGCCCCCAGCTGTCCCTGGTGTTTCCAACACAAAAGAGAACATGAGCATCAACGCCCTTCCCCACCACATCAACGGCCAACCCACCGCCGGCAGTTCACCCCGCGCCCAAGACGTGTTCAACCCCGCCACCGGTGCCGTCACCGGTCGCGTGGCCCTGGCCAATGCGGCCGATGTGAATGCGGCGGTGGCCGCCGCGCAGGCGGCTTTCCCCGCCTGGG
>CAYRIT010000151.1:0-4717 GCA_964424415.1 uncultured Hydrogenophaga sp. | reverse complement strand
GGCGAGTGGCCGCTGCCCACCGCGTTCTTCCAGGTGCCTGGGTTCTCGCTCGGTGGCGCGAGCGAGGAAGCAGCCGAGCCGCAGCGTGCCGTGGAGAAAAAAACCGCCGCCAAATCCGGCAAGACCGCGACCCGGAAGGTGGCGGTGAAAAAAACGGCGTCCCGTGCCAGCGCAAAGACGACCGCTCGCAAGACCGCGGCCAAGAGCGCAACCAGTCGCAGCCGACGCTGACCCGGCCGCCGGCATGGGGCCTCGCTGAACCTCGTGTGCCGGGAGCGGTCTGACATCCCATGAAACGGTTTCCCCACGCTCACGCCACACACCCGCAGTGGCGCATGGCCGCCGCCCTGGTGCTGGCGCAGCTGCGCGCCCAGATGGCGCTGCCCGACCACGCCCATTCGCCGCCGCTGGCCCTGCTCTACATCACCGACCACTACGCCGGCGAGGCCCAGGCCATCCTCGAACACCTCGGCGCCGAGCTGCCCGAGGTGACCGACTGGGTGGGCACGGTGGGTGTGGGCATTGCCGCCAACAACGTCGAGTATTTCGACGAACCGGCCCTGGCCGTGATGCTGTGCGACTTCGCGCCCGACCAGTACCGTGTGTTCAGCGGGGTCGCGCCACTTTCGGCCAGCGGGCGGGGCCGCAACGGTCAGGACTTTGTGGCGCACACCGCGCTGGTGCATGCCGATGGCAACACGCCCGAGCTGGCCGATCTGATCACCGAGCTCGCCGAGCGCACCCGCAGCGGCTATGTATTCGGCGGCGTCACCAGCAGCCGCAACGAGGTGGCGCAGTTTGCGCTGGGCAGCGTCGGCAATCTGCGCGGGCAAGGTGCGGCCAGCGGGGTGTTTCGCGGTGGCCTGAGTGGTGTGGCGTTTGCGTCGTCGGTGGGCGTGATTTCGCGTGTCACCCAGGGGGCGCAGCCGGTGGACCGCGAGCGCCTTGTCACGGAGGCCGAAGGCAACCAGGTGTTCGGTCTCGACGGAGAGCCGGCGCTTGACCTGTTGCTCGATCAGTTTGCGCTCTCGCTGGACCGGCTGCCCGAGACCGTGGAGCGCTTGCGCAGCATCTTCGTCGGCCTGCGTGCGCCGGAGGAGGGAGCGCGTCCCGGCGCGTCTCCCGCGCTCAAGGTGCCGGGCCAGTTCGGCGCCGATGTCCTGGTGCGCCACATCATTGGTCTGGACCCGTCGCGTCGTGGCATCGCGGTGGCCGAGCGGGTGACCGAGGGCAGCCATCTGGCGTTCTGTGAACGCAATGCACAGGCGGCGCGGGCCGATCTCATGCGCGTGTGTGCCGAGGTGCGTGAGGAGCTGGCGCCCGAAGAGGCCAGCCTGACGCTGGTGGCCGCGCTCTCGGGCCGCGAAGCGGAGGCGGCCGCGCCCCAGGCGCTGCGCATCGTTGGCGCGGTGTACGTGAGCTGCGTCGGACGCGGTGGACCCCATTTCGGCGCCCCCAGCGCCGAGCTGCAGATCGTGAGCCACGCGCTGGGTGACGTGCCGCTGGTGGGGTTTTTTGCGGGTGGCGAGATCGCGCACCACCGGCTGTATGGCTACACCGGGGTGCTGACCGTTTTCACCGCGCCGGTCGCCGCCTGAACGCCCGGCGGCCGATGCAGAACAGGGGGCGCCGGGCCCTCAGGCCGCTGTTTGCTGCCGTGACCGCGCCCGCTCCAGGGTGCGGTTGGCGTCAAGCACATGCAGGCCGTACATGTCGGCGAACTCGTTGATCGGCTTGCCGCTGGCATCGAAGGCACGCAACAAGGCGTCTTCGCGCGCCGTGCGCTGGGACGATTCGGCCACCGCATCGCGCGTCATCTGGTTCACTTCCTCGTCGCGGCCGTTCACCCGCTCGACATAGGCCTCGCTCGACAGGCCCGAGGCCTCGAACGCCTGGGCAATGCGCTGGCGCAGCTTGGGCCGCAGGTCTTCGCGGCTGCGCGCGCCGCGGCGGCGAAACACCTCGATCAGCGCGTGGTGCACCTGTTCGGGTGTGAGCGCCTCCACCGGCTGCTGCGCGAGGTCGTGGCGCATTTCGCCCGAGGCCACCACCGTGAGATAGCGGCTGGAGCGGGCGTGCAGCGCCAGGGCGGCCTTCAGCGACTCGCGCTCCAGCACCTCGGTGTGGGCCGCCAGCAGATCCTCGAAGATGCCGCGCTTGAGCGGGCGCAGGGTCTCGCCGAAGAGAAACGGGTGCAGCGTGGCGAGCTGGTCGAGCACCGGGTGGTGGCGGGCTGGCGCGCTGCGTTGGCCACCTTTGTGGCCTGGTTTGCCACGTGCGCCGCGCTGTGGCGCCTGCACCGGTGTGGTCTGTGCGGGCGTCACCTCGGTGGCGGGTGGGGTGTCGGGCAGGGTATCGGTCATGAAGTCAGTGCAGCGGGCGTCGAACAAAAAAACCGCATCATGCCAGCACTGCGGCACCCTCGCGGCGGTTGCGGGTGACGTCAGGTCACGTAATCGCCGGAAGCCTCGGGCTGGAACACCACCGCTTCCACCCGCGCCGAGATAGGCTGGCCGCTGGGGCTTTGCCATTGCGCGGTCTGGCCAGCCGACAGGCCCAGCAAGGCCAGGCCCATTGGCGAGAGCACCGACACAAAACCCTTGGTCAGCTCGGCGTCGTTGGGGTAGCACAACGCGATCTGGCTCGGCTCGTTGCTGCCGGGCAGGCGCACCAGCAGCTGCGAATAAACGGTGACGATGTCCTTGCCGACCTCGCGCGAGGGCACCACGTGGGCGTCGGTGAGCAGGTCTTGCAGCGGCTCAAGCACCGGGATCGGCAGGGGCGCGGACCCGCGCGCCTCGGCCAGCTTGGTGAGACGGGTGTGGTCGAGATCGGTGAGCACGCGCTCGATGTCAGAGGCTTTCATGGAAATCCAATCGATGAGGTGTGGGCCTGAATTGCGACCGGCACACAAGGTCAGCGCGGAGCGGGTGCCCGGTGACCTGGATTGCGCGGGAGAGGGGAAGGGGCGGTCGCCGGGCTCAGTGGTCTGCTGCCAGACCTGGACGCAGGCGTCCAGCCATCGGGGCAAGCTGCCCTGGCGCGCTGTGCACACCCGCGCGCGCACCGCCGACAGGGTCGGTGTGCTGGGTGGCGCGGAGGGCGATCGGCATGGGGCAATGATAGCCCCGATGTCTTGCTGGCGCGAATCGGCGCGGTGGCCTACCGCCGCAACCGGCCGAATGCCTCGAACTCCCAGCTGCTCATGCCCGGCACCAGGGTGTAGCCCTCGCGGTCTTTGCCGGCCAGTTTCTGGTCGGTCTGGTGCTGCTGCGCAACGTCGAGCAGACCGCGATGGTGCGGCCGTTTCGGCGCGGCCTGTTCAACCGCGTGGGCTTGAACGCGGGAAGACCGATGCCGGCGGTATCGGTCACGCCGGAGATCCTGCGCGAGCGGGTGGCGGGGGCTGATGGCCTGAGCCGCGGGACGGCGCACGTCGGCCTCCTTGCCCGCCCGACGATTTCGTGCTCTTCGTCTTGGGGCAGCTGGCGCGGCCGCAGTCATCCCTTCTGAAGAGGGGCTCGGTGCGGCAGGCGCCGCAGCAGCAGAGGATGGCCCTCACCACATCGTCTGCACGTGCGCCGCGCCGCAAGAAATGGAAAAAGGCACAGCGGCTCGGTGGCGGCATAGGTGCCGGATCGTGGCCGCCGATCTTTCGGGTCACATGCACCCGCCTGCCTCGACGGGTGCCAGTGGCTGGTCTTGTTCGCTGTCCATTGGCCCCGCCCGAGGCCATCGGCCGCCACCATACTGCGCCATCGCCGGACGCAAGCCATCTGCGGACCTTCCGGCCGGCCAGACCACGCAACGATTCCCGGAGATTCCATGGCTGTCACTGCCCCCGCAAGCCCGCCCCACGCACCGTCCTGCTACGCCCATTCGGCCAACCCGGCCCCTGAGCGAGCGAGCCTGCAGGGCAGTCTGGAGGCCGATGTCTGCATCGTGGGCGCGGGTTACACCGGCCTGTCGGCGGGGATTGCGCTGGCCGAAGCCGGCATGCGGGTGGTGGTCCTGGAGCGAGCGCGTGTGGGTTGGGGCGCCTCCGGGCGCAATGGCGGGCAGATCGTGCACAGCTTTTCGCGCGACATCGACGTGATTGAGCGCAGCTACGGAGCGGGTGTGGCGGAGCCGCTGGCCCGCATGATGTTCGAGGGCGCGCAGATCATCCGCGAGCGGGTGGTCCGGTACAACATCGATTGCGACCTGAAAGACGGCGGCATCTTCTCGGCCATCAGTCCCCGCAAGACCAAGGGCCTCATCGAGCAGAAGCGGTTGTGGGAGCGCTGGGGTCACCCCGGCCTGACGTTGGTGGACAGCCCGGCCGACATACGCCGCTGGGTCAACACCGGCCGCTACAGCGCCTTGCTGGTAGATCCGACTGGCGGGCATTTCCACCCGCTGAATCTGGCGCTGGGCGAAGCCGCCGCGCTGGAGGGCCTGGGTGGGCGCATTTTCGAGTCTTGCGAAGTGGTGAAGATCGAGCGCGGTCAGCCGGCCGTGGTGCACACGGCCCAGGGTCAGGTGCGCGCGCGCTATGTCATCGTGGCCTGCAACGCCTACATCGGCGACCTGGAGCCCGCGCTTGCAGCGAAGTCCATGCCGTGTGGCACCCAGGTCATTGCCACCGAGCCGCTGGGGGCGCTGGCCGACGAGCTGATTCCTTCCGACCATTGCGTGGAAGACAACAACTTCCTGCTCGACTACTTCCGTCTCTCGG
>CAYRIT010000150.1:0-4759 GCA_964424415.1 uncultured Hydrogenophaga sp. | reverse complement strand
ATCGGGGCATGGCAGCGGTCAGGTTCGCCGAGACTGCTGGGGATGGGTCTTCAGTAGCCACGCGGCCGGGGGTGATGGGGATAGTGGGATTCTTCATGGTTTTTGTGGGCGGCGGATGCCGCCGAAAGGAGATCAGCTTGTCACGGATGATGATGTTGCTTGCATGTGCGTCGGGTGTGGTCTTGGGCGGCTGCCTGTTGGGCTGCGCACAGCTGAACGCGAAACCGCCGGTCGAAGCCTTCGCCAACAAGCTGGCGGATGAGGCCATCATTCCCGCCATCAAGGAGGGGCTGACCCAGGGGGTTGAGCAGCTCTCGATTCAGGCTGGGGCTCAGGGCATCAATCCTACCTACGTCGTGGCGTTCGAAGGCAAGTGGGTGGTGGGCATCGAGGGCCGAGCCAGCGTGGGGGTGGAGGGCATTGCCGGCCAATTGCAGGTATCCAGCACCAGTAATGAGGAAACGGACGCAAGCCCCAAGGCGCAGGGCGACAAGCCCATGCCGTAGCCATCAATGAGGGCAACGATGCGAAAACTTTGGGTTGGCATGGTGTTGATCACCGCCGCCGGGTGCACGCTGCACGTGCACCTCGGCGGCCGGTATGACCTGAACGGCCCCCATCGGGGCCTCATCATGGAGGCGAAGAACGATGATGTCATGGTTGGACGGCAAGAAGACGCTGATCGGCAGCCTGCTTCTCAGCCTGCTGGGAGTGTGTTGGAGTTTGGACGTATTGATTGACGGCAATGCCGACTGGCTCACCGAGCAGCAGTATGTAGCCATCGGCACCACCATTGCGGGCATCACCGGAGCGGCCATGCGGCTGGCGGTGGGAAAGGTCGCACCTCGAGGTGAATAATGCTCACTGTTTCCTTCGAGATCAAGGATCTGTTCTTCGACAAGCCGGCGGTGATCTCGAAGGTGAGCGCGGCCAAGCGCAAGGAGCTCTCGCAGTTCGGAGCGTTCGTGCGGCAATCCGCCCGCACCAGCATCCGACACCGCAAGGGCACCTCTCCGCCGGGCAAGCCACCCTACTCGCACGAGGGCAGCCTGCGTCGCAAGATCCTGTTCGGATATGACCCGCAGAGCGAATCGGTGGTGGTCGGGCCGCTGGGGTTTCGCAAGAGTGATGCGCCGCACCTGCTGGAGTACGGCGGTAAGGCGACGATCCAGCGCAGAGGCAAACGGGTGCGAGCGACGTACAAGCCCCGGCCCTACATGGGACCGGCCTTCGACGAAACGATAGACCAGCTGCCCGCCATGTGGCGTGGCAGCGTGTGATAAGGAGATTCGACCGTGTCGCAAGAATTCTTGTTGGGCATGAACGCCAAGATTTACCAAGGCGCTGCGGGAGGGTTGATTGCGGCGCTCACCGAGATGGCCAACGTCAGGGATGTGACCTTGAACCTGGAGGCGGGCGAAGCGGACGTCACCACCCGGGCTAACCAGGGCTGGCGGGCCACCGCTCCGACCCTGCGCGAGTGTACCGCCGAGTTCGAGATGCTCTGGAAACCGGGTGATGATGGCTTCGATGCGGTCAAGAGCGCGTTTCTCACCGCCGGCACCATCCGACTGGCGGTGCTGACCGGAGCCCGCGATGCCTCCGGCAGCGAGGGGCCGCTGGGCGACTTCAGTATCACCAACTTTAGCCGCAGCGAACCGCTGGAAGAGGGTGTGACCGTCAGCGTGACCGCCAAGCTGGCGGTATTCGATTCCTGGGTGGAGATCGCCTGATGAAAACATTCACCGACGCCGCGGGTCGAACCTGGACGCTCAGCTTGACCCTGGGTACGGCCATGAAGGTCAAGGCCAAGCTGAATCTCGATCTGCTTCAGCCTGAAGCGGGCGATCCTCCGCTGCTGACCCGATTGGGTACGGATGAGATGCTGCTGGGCGAAGTGCTCTGCGCCATGCTGGAGGGCCAGTTCGAGTCGCACAAGGTCACCGACGAGGATGTGCGGTCCGGTTTTGACGGGCAGACCCTGCTGGCCGCACAGAAGGCCTTCTACGAGGAACTCATCGGTTTTTTCCAGTCCCGCGGCCGCACCGATCGGGCCAAGGCGGTCGCCAAGCAGATGGCGGTGATCGATGCGGCGGTGATCGCGGTGGAGACACGCATCGACGCGATGGACATCCAGGCCACCATCGCCCAGGCGATGAGCCAGACCCCTGGCGCGAGGTGTGGTGCATCGCCGGATCCATCGGCGTCGATCCCCGGCCGCTGACCCTGCGGCAACTGCTGTGGATGGCCGAGGGACTGGGCCGCGAGCGCTGGGCGCATACCTCGTGGGTCTGCACGCTGATCGCCAACACCCATCGCGACCCCAAGCGCGGCAGGCCGTTTAAGCCGTCGGACTTCGACCCCTATGCCCGTCAGGATCGGCGGAACCGGGCGGTTGCGGACAAACAGTCGCTGGTCATGCTGAGGGCAGCCCTCGAGGCTCGCCCGCGGGAGTAAAGCAGATGGCATCCACCCAGGGGATTCGCGCCGGTCGCGCCTTCGTCGAGCTGTTCGTCAATGACAGCAAGCTGGTGCGCGGGCTGCGTGCTGCTGAAAAAAAGCTCAAGGCCTTCGGCGATACGATCCGCAGCCTGGGGTTGAAGCTGGTCGGCATCGGCTCGGCGATGCTCGCCCCGCTGGCGGCCTCGGCCAAGCTGTTCGGCAGCTACGGGGACAGCGTGGCCAAGATGGCCCGCCGCACCGGGCTGTCCGTCGAAGCGCTCAGCGAGTTGCGGTTCGCCGCCGGGCAAAGCGGTGTGGAAGTCTCCGAGCTGGAAAACGGCCTGCGGCGCATGCAGCGGACCATCTACGATGCCAGCCGCGGGCTGAGTACCGCCGGCGATGCCCTCACCGACCTGGGCCTGACCACCGACGACCTGGCCGAACGCTCGCCCGAGCAGCAGTTCAAAATCCTGGCCGAGCGGATCAGCCGGATCGAGGATCCCACACTCAAGGCCGCCTTGGCCATGACTGTTTTTGGGCGATCCGGCACGCAACTGCTGCCGTTGTTCGCCAGTGGAGCCAAGGGCATCGAGACACTCCAGGCCGAGGCCCGCCGGTTGGGGCTGACCATGAGCGGCGAGGATGCCCAGGCGGCTGAGGATTTCACCGACACCCTGGATCGGCTGTGGAGCGTGGTGCGCATGGGTGTGTTCCACATCGGATCGGCTCTGGCTCCGACGCTGATGGAGCTGGCGGATCAGATCATGCGTGTGGCCATGGTGATCAGCGCCTGGATCAAGCAGAACCGGCAGATCATCATCACCGTGCTGAAGGTCGCTACCGCGATCGTAGCGGTCGGCATGGTGATCACCCTGCTGGGCACCATCATCTCCGGCTTGGGTGTGGCCATGGGTGCACTGGTCACGGTGGTGACCAGCGTCACTGCTGCAATCAACATGCTGGCTGCAGCGATCATCTCATTGATCTCACCTATCGGGGCTACGATTGCTGCGGTGGTTGCGTTGGGTGTCTACCTCGCCACCTCGACGCAAGCCGGCGTGAAGGCAATCGAGTGGCTTGGTGAAAAGTTCAACGTACTCAGAGACGATGCGGTGTCTGCGTTCGGCGGCATCGCTGATGCCCTCGCTGCGGGCGACATCTCCTTGGCGGCAAAGATTCTGTGGCTGACGCTGAAGATGGAATGGACGCGCGGGGTTAATGCGCTGACGCGGGTATGGACCGGCTTCACCGACTTCCTTGCCGTGGACGGCTTCGACGCACTGTTGGTCGGTGCTGAAAACGTCTGGCACGCTCTGGAGGCGGGATGGATCGAGACCACGGCATTCTTCTCGGATCTGTGGGCCGGCTTCACGGACTTTTTTGCCAAGAGTTGGGAGATGATCAAGGCGGATGCCCAGAAGGCCTGGAACTGGATCAAAAGCCTGTTCGACGAATCCTTCGACCTGCAATCTGAAAACAAGACGGTGGATGATCAGAAGCAAGCCGCGGTCGCCCGCCTCGAGGATGATCGAAAACGCCAGGCCGCCCACCGTGAAAACCAGCGTAACGCAGAACGCCAGATCGCGGACGCCGTCCACCAAGCGAGCCTGGGCGAGATCGGTCGGGCGAACTTGGCCAAGCATCAATCGCTGGACAGTGAGTACGCCCAGCGCATGGCCGAGAACCAAGCCGACCTGGATAAGGCCCGGCAGGAATGGCGCGACGCGGTTGCGGCAGCCAAGGATCAACGCCGGGAGAAAGAGGCAACCACCCCGGCCGGGCTGGAAGGCCCCGACGACATCATCAAAAAGGCTCGCGAAGCGCTGGCCGGGCTGGGCGACATCGGCGATCTGATGCAGCAAGAGGCCAACAAAGTCGGCGTGCGCGGCACCTTCAACGCTGCCGCCGTCCAAGGCCTGGCTGCGGGTAATGCCGCCGATCGCACCGCCAAGGCGTCCGAAGAGACCGCCAAGAACACCAAACGGCTGGTCCAGGCCGCCCAGACCGGTGGGCTGGTGTTCGCGTAAAAACGACCGCACGGAGAACCGACCATGCCCGTGGTTTGCACCGAAAACGTTGACTCCCGCACGCTGACTGAGGGCAGGTCCGCGGAGTTGATGTACACCATCACCGGCACGGACAACGAGCTCACCGCACTCACCACCCTGACGACGACCGCTCCAACGACCTTTTATGGGCTGGTGCGACAACCCGCCACGGTCGAACCGGTGGTCATCGACACTGCCCATGTTGACCGCTGCATTTGGTTGGGCACAGTTCAATATGGTCTTCTGGAAGATCAGGCACCACCCGAGGC
>CAYRIT010000149.1:0-4984 GCA_964424415.1 uncultured Hydrogenophaga sp. | reverse complement strand
GCCATGCTGGCGCGGTCGACCTTGGTGTTGATGTCGCCGACCAGCCAGGTCTTGTAGTCGAGGTACTGGATGAGGGCCAGCGGGTCGTCGGTGCGGGCGTGCTCGGCGTGGTCGCGGAACACCTGCAGCGAGTTGTAGCCGGCGAGTTCGCGCTGGAACTCGGGCGCAAACAGGCGCTGGCGCTGGCCGGCTCGCAGGTGCGACATGCTGTGGTGGTACGCCTGCACCGGGTCCATCGCCATGGCCAGGAAGGTGGTCTTGGCGCGGAACATGCGCGGCGCCCAGTCGGCCTTGGGGTAGAGGTTGCCGAGTGTGCCGAAAACCGGGCGGCGCAGGCCCAGCGGCAGGTGACTGCGCACGCGTTCCTCGCCCAGGTGCATGCGGTAGCGGCGGTAACCGCCCAGGCTCTCGTCGCCACCGTCGCCGGAGAGCGCCACGGTGACGTGTTTGCGTGCCATCTGGCAGACGCGGTAGGTGGGGATGGCGGAGCTGTCGGCAAAGGGCTCGTCGTAGAGCTGGGCCAGCGTGTCGATGAGGTCGAAGTCGTCACCTTGGACAATCTCCAGCCGGTGGTCGGTCTGGTAGCGGTCGGCCACCTGCTGGGCGAATGCGGACTCGTTGAAGCGCGGGTCGTCGAAACCGATGGAGCAGGTGTGCACCGGCTGCTCGGAGAGGCCGGCCATGGTGGCGACCACCGCGCTGGAATCGACGCCACCGGAGAGAAACGCGCCCAGGGGCACCTCGGCGATCATGCGCAGACGCACCGACTCGCGCACCCGCTCGCGCAGCTCGGCCTCGGCGTCAAGCAGCGGCAGCGGGTTGTTGTTGGTGAAGTTCACGTCCCAATACTGCCGGGGCTCCGGGCGCTCGGGCCCGCCGCGCACCAGGCTGAGCGTGTGGCCCGCGGGCAGCTTGTGGGCGTGGCGGTAGATGGAGCGCGGGTCGGGGATGTAGCCGAACGAGAAATAGTCTTCGACCGCAAGGGGGTCGATGCTGCGGTCGAACGCCGGGTGGGCGGTGAGCACCTTGAGCTCGGAGCCGAAGATGAAACTGCCGTCGGGCAGCCAGCCGTAGTGCAGCGGCTTCACGCCCATGCGGTCGCGGGCGAGAAACAGGGTTTGCTTGTGCCGGTCCCAGAGGGCGAAGGCAAACATGCCGCGCAGGCGCTTGACACAGGCCGGGCCCCAGGCTTCCCAGGCGTGGACGATCACCTCGGTGTCGCTGCGTGTGCGAAAGCGATGGCCCAGCGCCTGCAGCTCGGGCACCAGCGACTGGAAGTTGTAGATCTCGCCGTTGAAGACGATGGCCACACTGCCGTCTTCGTTGAACAGCGGCTGCTGGCCGGTGGACAGATCGATGATGGAAAGGCGGCGGTGGCCCAGGGCGAGGCCAGGCTCCAGGTGCACGCCGTCTTCGTCGGGCCCGCGGTGCGCCTGCACGTTGTTGACGCGGGTCAGCAGCGCAGGGTCGAAGCTGCGCAGGCCACGGGGATCAAACAGGCCGGAAATGCCGCACATGCTCAGCGAGCCCTCCGCGTGGCCAACAGCGCCTGCTCCAGCGCCGTGCCTTGTGTGTTGAGAAATTCCTGCAGCCGCTCGGTGGCCTGTTCACGCGCCTGGGCTTCGGGCAACGCCCGATCGAGCGGGGTGTAGATGGCCACAATGGCGCTGTCATCGCCCTGCCCGGTCGCGCGGCTCAGCGCGCCTTGCAGCTTGGCCACGATGTCGCTGGCGGTGAAACGGCCGTTGACCCAGTAGAAGCGCCAGACCTGCAGGCGCTCACCACCGCTGCCCAGCGCGGTGCCCTGCTCGCGCAGCGTGGCCGCGGACACCGAAACCGGCTGGCCGCCCAGGCGGGTGCTGGCACTGCCGCTGGCCACCCGCGCCCACGCGGTGTCGTTGCTGACCACCAGCACGTTCTCCGAACCGACCAGCTTGCGCTCGTAGTCCTGATTGCGGTAATAGCTGAGGTGGACCCCGACCGCCTGCCCTTGCGGGCCGAGGTAGCCCGCGTGTGAGGCGGCCGATGCAAATTTGAACGATGGCACCCAGGTGCTGGGTGGTTTGGCTGCGGCCTGCCAGGGCGGCTGCACCTCCAGCGGAGCCAACTGCACCGGCTGGGTACTGACGCCCAGGGCGAGCAGGCGCTGTGCCACGTGTGGCGAGGCGGCCACCAGCAGCGCGATCGCGGCGGCAATCACCAGGGAACGCGCGCCGCGGGGGTTCAGCGCGGCCGACGGTGCCCCTGCGGACGGGGCTGCCAGCGGCGCGCCTTGGGGCGCTGGCGCGTCGGCCCAGCGGGCGCCGATCATGAGCATGACCAGGATGACGATGCCGAAGAACACCCAGCCGTAGATGATGTGATCGACCCCGGTGGCGAGCTCGTTGCCCGAGAGGTGACCGATCATCACGATCATGTAGGCGCGCAGCCAGTTCGCCACCAGCGGCACCAGAATCGCCACGCCCACAAAGATCAGCCGCTTGGTGAGGCTGCGGTAGCTGAGGTAGGCGAACAGACAGCCCACGGTGACCGAGGCGATCAGGTAGCGGATGCCGCTGCAGGCCTCCACCACCGACCAGCTGCCCGAGGGAATCACGAAGTGCAGGCCCTCGCGGTAGACCGGGATGCCGGTGGCGCGCAGGGCGAGCACGGTGAAATCGGCCGTCCAGTCCATGAAGAAGGGCAGCAGAAAATCGCCAAAGGGCACGGCAAAAAACAGAAAGCCGAGCGGAAACGCCATCGCCCGGGCCAGCTGCCAGCCCAGCACCGCCGGCACGGCCAGCACCAGCAGCGCGACCAGCGCGAACTGGGTGACCGAATTCACCGCCACCAGATCACCGGCCAGCCAGAGGCCGGCGGCGCCCAGCATCAGCAGCCAGGCCAGCGGCGCCGGATGGGGCTGGAGAGCGGCCAGGCTGTGGCGGATGCGCCAGATCAGCCAGAGCGAGATCAGCGGCACCACAAAGCCGTGGGCGTAGGTGTCGGAGCGCGACCAGATGGACACCATGCCGGCGCCGGTGTGGTGGTACAGGCCCAGGATGGCGAGCAGCAGCACCAGCAGCAGGCCCAGCGCCTGAGGCCAGCGCCCGGAACGAACCTGCGATTCAGGCATGGGCAACTCCGGTGTCGGTCGCTGGCCTTGAGGCTGGCGGGGTTTGGGCGTCCTGGTCAAGAAAATGGTCGAGCCCCGCCAGATGGGCCTGCCAGCTGAAGCCTTGCAGCACGTACTGGCGGGCGCGCTCGCCCAGCGCTCGGCTGGCCGGCGGGTCGCTGAGCAGGATCTGCAGGGCGTCCACAAACTCACCCGGCGTTTCTGCGCGCAGCAGCCCTTGGGAAGCCTGGGCACCGATCGCGTCGGCGCAGGAACTGACCGTGATCACCGCCTGCGCCATGGCCATGGCTTCCAGGATCTTGTTCTGGATGCCGCGCGCCACCCGCAGCGGCGCCACCACGGCGGCCGCGTGTTGCAGGTAGGGCCGCACGTCGGGTACGGTACCGGTGACGACCACGTCGGGCGCGGCCAGCGCGCGCACGGCGGCCGAGGGGCTGCGACCCACGATGTAGAAGCGGGCCAGCGGCCAGCGTGCACGCACGGCCGGCAGCATCTCGGACGCAAACCAGGCCACGCCATCGATGTTGGGCCAGTAGTCCATCGCACCGGTGAAAACGATCGGCAGTTCATCGGCCGTGAACGGCGAGGCGTGTGCCGCGCCGGGCTGAAAAAATTCGGCATCCACCCCGTTGCACAGCGGCTGCACCCGGCCCTCGCATTCGGGCGCCTGGCCCAGGAACAGCGCCACCTCGTTGGGTGTGACAAAAAACGACTGCCGCGCCTGCGCGGCCACACGGCGCTCGTAGGCCAGCAGCTCGCGGCCTTCGCGGCGGTACAGCCAGGAAAGCGGCCAGCGGTGTTCGGGCGCGTACTGGGTCCATTTGGCGGAGTCGACATCGACAAAGTCCACCAGCATCGGCACGGCGGGCGCAAGCGTCTGGGCAAACGGCGCCATGGAAGACGAGAACACCACGCTGGCCTGCAAGCGGTGTTGTGCGGCGATGGCTTGCACCCAGCGCTGCAGACCGGCGCTGCGGTAGTAGGCGAGTGTCAGGGGCTCGCCGCTGAGCAGCCCGCGCAGGCTGGCGATCTTGGCGCGGCGCGGCTGGATGCGCTCCACATGCAGATCGGGGCACAGCGCGCGCAGCGTCGGCAGGTGCTGTTCGTCGTCGGGGTCGTCGATGAAGGTGCCGAGGAACACGCGGTGGGTCTGCAGCAGGTGCTTGAGCAGGTGGAACGAGCGCACCTTGTCGCCCTTGTTGGGCGGGTACGGCAGGCGGTGCACCAGCAGCAGCAGATTGGGTTTGGTCACCGTCTGCCCCTAGCCCAGGTTGCGCACAATGAACGGGCCAAGCCAGTTCGCCATGGACAGCGGCATGCGCTTCCAGGCCTGGATCAGCAGCCGGTACTTGGCGTTGTTCGGGTTGTTCTGGGGGATGGCTTCGCGCTTGTACAGACAGAACTCGTAGTGCAGGGGCGTGGGCTCGAAGCCCCAGTTTTTCTTGAATGCGTAGGGACCGGTGCCGACCTTGCTGCGGCCGTAATCGAACACTTTCAGACCCCGCGCGCAGGCGCGGCGCATCAGCTCCCAGTATTTGAAGTCGTTGGCGGCAAGATCGCGCGCGGCCTCGTCGTCACCGGCGTAGTACGGCAGCACCTCGTCGCGGAAATAAAAACTCAGCACGCTGCTGACCGGCTTGCCCTCGGCAGAACAGACGGTAAGCACCTCGCAATCGCCGCCGAAGGTCTGGTGCAGCGCCTGGAAATAGCGTTTGGGGAACGCCGGTGTGCCGTGGCGGTGGACGTTGTCGGCGTAGAGCGCAAAAAAGCGGTCGACGTTGGCGTCGATGGCGGAGGTCAGGCCGAGCTTGATACCTTTGCGCACCATGGCGCGCTGCTTGCGCGGGATGGCGAGCAGGTTGTCTTCTTCCT
>CAYRIT010000148.1:0-5037 GCA_964424415.1 uncultured Hydrogenophaga sp. | reverse complement strand
ACCTCGATGGCGTTGTTGCTCACCTCTTCGCCCCATTCGCACAGGCGCTCGACCAGCTGGTCCTTGCTCACCAGGCGCCCGGCGCGCTGCAACAGCACCTCCAGCAGCCCCAGCTCGCGCGCCGAGAGCTCCACCATCTTGCCTTCGATGGTGGCGACCCGGCCGGCCTGGTCGTATTCCAGCGGGCCATGCTTGATGGTGTTGGTGCTGCCCCCCATGCCCCGGCGCGACAGCGCACGCACGCGGGCTTCGAGTTCCTGCAGCGAGAAGGGCTTGGCCATGTAGTCGTCGGCGCCGTAGTCCAGGCCCTTGACGCGCTCCTCCACGCTGTCGGCCGCGGTCAGGATGAGAACCGGCAGCGCCGAGCCCCGGGCCCGCAACCGCTTGAGCACCTCCAGACCATGCATGCGCGGCAGGCCCAGGTCCAGTATGAGCAGGTCGAACTCGTTGTTGGTCATCAGCGCGGCATCGGCCTCGCTGCCGCTGGCCACGTGGTCCACCGCCGCACCGGCCGCGCGCAGGCTGCGCAACAGGCCATCGGCCAGCACCTGGTCGTCTTCTGCAATGAGGATGCGCATGCTTGTCTCCTGTCGTTTGAGACGGATTATGACGAATGGCCTGTGCGCGACGGGGGCTGTTTCACCGCGCGCCGTAGGCCTCCAGGCCCAGCGCGACCACCGTGGCCACCTCATCGCCCACCAGCGCCTGAAACTCGTGCTGCGCCTGAGCCACCGCCTGGCGAAAGGCTTCGAGCCAGAGCAGGCCGGTGGCGGTGAAGACGATGCGCCGCGCGCGCGCGTCGTGTGGATCGTCCTTGCGCGACACCAGCCCCCAGGCTTCGCACTGCGTCACCAGATCGCCCATCGCCTGTTTGCTCATGCCCGCGGCCCGCGCCAGTTCGGTCAGCCGCGAGCCTTGCACGCCGAGGTGGCGGGTGATGTGGACGTGTGCCGCGCCGATCTGGTCGCGCGCCGCGAGGTTGGAGAGCGCCAGCGGCACGTTGGTGTCGTGTGCCATCAGGTGCAGCACACGCTCGTCGAAACGGCGCAGCGCCAGACCCATGAGGCGGCCCAGGTGGTTCTGGCGCCAGCGGTCGTCGTGCTCGATGGCGGGTGTCTCAGGCATGCTTGGATGATAAGGCAAACTGACAAAAATATGCCTTGTCTAAAAAGTATCTCCAGATAAACTCCTGTTCAAGCATCCAGTCTGTATAAAAACCCACAGATGAGAAGCGAACACCCACTCAGCCGTCAAGGAGCGAAAAATGGACACCAGCGTCAAACCCAATCCCCTCAACAGCGAAAAAGCCAAGGCCTTGCAGGCCGCGCTGGCCCAGATCGAAAAGCAGTTCGGCAAGGGCACCATCATGCGGCTGGGCGAGGGCGAGGTGATCGAAGACATTCAGGTCGTCTCCACCGGTTCGCTGGGGCTGGACATCGCGCTGGGCGTCGGTGGCCTGCCGCGCGGTCGTGTGGTCGAGATCTACGGCCCGGAATCCTCGGGCAAGACCACGCTCACCCTGCAGGTGATCGCCGAGATGCAAAAACTGAGCGGGCAGTGCGCCTTTGTGGACGCCGAGCACGCGCTGGACATCCAGTACGCACAAAAACTCGGTGTGAACCTGCAGGATCTGCTGATCTCCCAACCCGACACCGGCGAACAGGCGCTGGAGATCGTGGACTCGTTGGTGCGCTCCGGCGCGGTCGACCTGATCGTGGTCGACTCGGTTGCCGCGCTCACGCCCAAGGCCGAGCTCGAAGGCGAAATGGGCGATTCGCTGCCGGGCCTGCAGGCGCGCCTGATGAGCCAGGCACTGCGCAAGCTGACCGCCACCATCAAGAAGACCAACTGCATGGTGATCTTCATCAACCAGATCCGCATGAAGATCGGCGTGATGTTCGGCAGCCCCGAGACCACCACCGGCGGCAACGCACTCAAGTTCTATGCGTCGGTGCGCCTGGACATCCGTCGCACCGGCACCATCAAGCGCGGCGACGAGGCGATCGGCAACGAAACCAGGGTCAAGGTGGTGAAGAACAAGGTCAGCCCGCCGTTCAAGACCGCAGAGTTCGACATCCTGTTCGGTGAGGGCATCAGCCGCGAAGGTGAGATCCTGGACCTGGGCGTGGCCAACCGTGTGGTCGAGAAGTCGGGCGCCTGGTACGCCTACAACGGCGAAAAAATCGGCCAGGGCCGCGACAACTCGCGCGAATTCCTGCGCGAGAACCCGGATCTGCGTGTCGAGATCGAGAACAAGGTGCGTGCCGAGCTGGGTGTGCCGCTGCTGCCGGTGGACGAGGCTCCGGTGGCCAAAGGCGGCAAGGCCGCGAAGGCCGAAAAGGCCGAAAAGGCGGACAAAGCCGACAAACCGGTGGCGGCCGAGTAAACAACAAGAGACACAGGCGACTTCAGCGACCCTCTGCGGGGTGATCCGTTCCCATGGCGTTTGACCAGCCCTCGCTCAAAGGCCGTGCCCTGCGGCTGCTCGGTCAGCGCGAACACTCGCGCGCCGAGCTGGAGCGCAAGCTGCGCCAGCACGAAACGCAGGCCGGGGAGCTGGCGCGCGCGCTCGACGATCTGCAGGCGAAAGGCTTCATCAACGAGCAGCGGGTGCTGGAGTCGGTGCTGTTCCGCCGTGCGCCGCGGCTCGGTGCGATGCGTGTGCGCCAGGAACTGCTGGCCAAAGGGCTCGCGCCCGAGGCGGTGGCGCAGGCGGTGGCCGGGTTGCAGGGCAGCGAACTGGAGCGGGCGCGGGACGTCTGGCGCAAGAAGTTTGGTGTGCCCGCAGACGATCCACTATCCCGAGCCAAACAGATGCGCTTCCTGGCATCGCGCGGTTTTGGCACTGACGCAATCCGGCGTGTGATCAGGGGCGGAGACGACGAGGATTGAGGTGCGACTGCGTTCGCACCTCACTTGGCGAACGCCTCGCTGAACTGCGGGCGGTGATGAAGCAAAGTCCTAGTGTGCAGCGCGTGACTTCCACTCAGAATGCCGCCGATCTGGCTTTGACGGTCGGCCCGCGTTGCCCCCTTCGGCGGGTGACCCCGCAGGCGGCGCGGGGATGTCAGATCTTCAGCATGAGGCGCAGGTTCTGCACCGCCGCGCCGCTGGCGCCTTTGCCCAGGTTGTCCAGGCGCGCGATCAGCACCGCCTGGCGGTGGGTCTCATTGGCAAACACGCGCAGCTCCAGCTGGTTGGTGTCGTTGAGCGCGGTGGCGTCGAGCTTGCCGTCCGGGGTAGCGGGCAGCACCCGCACACAACCACCGTCAGATTCGCTGGCGGTGTAGTGCGCCACCAGCGCGTCGTGCAGATCGTCGGCCCTGGGTTGACCAGGCAGCTCGTCCAGATGCAGCGGCAACTGCACCAGCATGCCCTGACGGAAGTTGCCCACCGCCGGGAAAAAGAGGGGGCGGCGCGACAGGCCGGTGCAGTGCAGGATTTCCGGGATGTGCTTGTGCGCCAGACCCAGTGCGTAGGCCTCGTGCAGCGGCGCCTCGCCTTTTTCATACGCCTCGATCATGCTGCGCCCGCCACCCGAATAGCCGCTGACCGAGGGCAGCGAGACCGGGAAATCCCTGGGCAGCAGGCCGGCGTCCACCAGAGGACGCAGCAACGCAATCGCACCAGTCGCATAACACCCGGGGTTGGCCACCCGCTCGGCTGCCACCACCGCCGCGCGCTGGTCGGCGCACAGCTCGGGGAAACCGTAGACCCAGCCGGATGCGCAGCGGTGCGCGGTGGAGGCATCGATGATGCGCGGCTTCTTGCCGGACAGCGTGTCGATCATGGCGACCGACTCGATCGCGGCGTCGTCGTGCAGACACAGGATGACCAGATCGGCCTGCGCCATCAGCTCGCGCTTGGCTTCGGGGTCTTTGCGGCGCTCGGGCGCGATGCTGAGCAATTCGATGCCTGGCAGCGTCTGCAGCCGCTCGCGAATCTGCAGGCCGGTGGTGCCGGCTTCGCCGTCGATGAAGATGGTGGCCATGGCGTGTCTGCCTTGTCAGTTCCGGTTCAGTGAGGCGTTTGTATAATTATGCATTACATACCTCCGGGTACCGGCCCAGTATGGTGCATTGCAGCATGATACATTTCTCCGTGCCCAGCGCAGCGCCCCCTGCGCGGTCTCCTCCCAGGGCAGGCCGTCGCTTCCGTCCATCCTCCTCTTAAAGAGCCCTCATGAAGATCCACGAGTACCAAGGCAAGGAAATCTTGCGT
This sequence comes from uncultured Hydrogenophaga sp., assembly GCA_964424415.1. Classification (GTDB taxonomy): domain Bacteria; phylum Pseudomonadota; class Gammaproteobacteria; order Burkholderiales; family Burkholderiaceae_C; genus Hydrogenophaga. The sequence continues at coordinate 816 of CAYRIT010000148.1, read as the reverse complement.
CAATTTGGTGTGCCAGTGCCGCGTGGCATTGCCGCGTTCACGGTGCAGGAGGCGGTGGAAGCCGCCCAGAAACTCGGCGGTCCGGTCTGGGTGGTGAAAGCCCAGATCCACGCCGGTGGCCGTGGCAAGGGCGGTGGCGTCAAGGTGGCCAAGTCGATCGACGACGTCAAGCGCCTGGCCGGCGAGATTCTGGGCATGCAGCTCAAGACGCACCAGACCGGCCCCGAAGGCCAGAAGGTCCGCCGCCTCTACATCGAAGATGGCGCCGACATCCAGAAAGAGTATTACGTCTCGGTCGTGACCGACCGTGCGACGCAGAAAATCGCATTCATCGCGTCCAGCGAAGGCGGCATGGACATCGAGGAAGTGGCGCACGCCACGCCCGAGAAGATCATCAAGGTGTTTGTCGATCCACTGGTGGGTCTGACCGACGCCCAGGCCAAGGAAATCGCCTCGGGCATTGGCATGCCCGTCGGCTCCACAGCGCAGGCCTGCGACATCTTCCAGAAGCTCTACAAGTGCTACATGGACACCGACGCTTCGCTGGTCGAGATCAACCCGCTCAACCGCGACGGCAAAGGCAATGTGATGGCGCTGGACGCAAAGTTCAACTTCGACGCCAACGCGCTGTACCGCCACCCGGAAATCGTGGCCTACCGCGATCTGGACGAGGAAGACCCGGCCGAGATCGAAGCCAGCAAGTTCGACCTGGCCTACATCAGCCTGGACGGCAACATCGGTTGCCTGGTCAACGGTGCCGGTCTGGCCATGGCGACCATGGACACCATCAAGCTGTTCGGCGCCGAGCCGGCCAAC
>CAYRIT010000147.1:0-5279 GCA_964424415.1 uncultured Hydrogenophaga sp. | reverse complement strand
TGTACTCGCTCCAACAGGCAGCACGCCGCTCCTGGCGCATCGGGCAGAAACAGCCGGTGCGCGTGATCTATCTCGGCTACGCGGCTACTTCGCAGATGACCTGCCTGGAACTGATGGCCAAGAAGATCATGGTCTCGCAGTCCACCTCGGGCGATGTGCCCGAATCGGGGCTGGATGTGCTCAACCAGGATGGTGATTCCGTCGAAGTGGCGCTTGCCCGGCAACTGGTCACCGCCTGATCCAACGCCATCGCCGGCCTAGCGCCGCCGGCTTTCTGTTCTTCCCTTGCAGCCCCGCTCGCGTTCTTCGTGGGCGGGGCTGCGTTTTTTGGGGTGCATTTATTTTTAATTCGATAAATGTTGTATTATTGAATTATGAATGAAGATCAAGCTGTTTCCGCCCTCGGTGCCTTGGCCCACACCCAGCGTCTGCGCGTCTTCCGCGCTCTTGTCGTCGCTGGCCCAGAAGGAATGACGCCCAGCGTGTTGGCCGAGCAGCTCGGCGTGGCACGCAACTCTTTGTCCTTCCACTTGAAGGAGCTGGCCCATGCCGGCCTCGTCACCATCGAACAGCAAGGTCGCAACCTGATTTACCGCGCCGACTTCACGCAGATGAACAGTCTGCTCGGCTACTTGACCGAGCACTGCTGCCAAGGCGGCACATGCGAAATCACTGAATCTCCCTCCACCTTTCCCTCCTGCTGAAAGCACGCCATGACCACCGAGACCACATACAACGCACTGTTCATCTGCACGGGCAATTCCGCCCGCTCCATCCTCGCTGAAGGCATCCTCAACGAGCTGGGCCAGGGGCGCTTTCGGGCCTACTCGGCAGGCAGCCATCCCAAGGGGGAAGTCCACCCACTGGTGCTCGCCACGCTGGAGCGGCTGCATATGCCGGCGACCGGTTATCGCAGCAAGAGCTGGGATGAGTTCGTAGCGCCGGGGGCGCCGGTGTTCGACTTCATCTTCACCGTTTGCGACAACGCCGCCGGCGAGGCGTGTCCGTTTTGGCCGGGTAAGCCGGTATCGGCGCACTGGGGCGTGCCCGATCCCGCAGCCGTCGAAGGTAGTGAAGAACAACGGCTCAAGGCATTCAAGGATGCCGCGCTGACCTTGCGCCGCCGCATCGAGCTGTTTCTCTCGCTGCCACTGCAGCGTCTGGACGCCATGTCGCTGCAACGCGAGTTGCGAAACATCGGCCGAGAGTGAAGAGCGTCACATCATCAACAACCAGATTTGAAAGGACACCCCCCATGCCAAACATCCAGATTTTCGACCCGGCGCTGTGTTGTAGCACTGGCGTATGTGGCGTTGAAGTGGATCAAAACTTGGTGAGCTTTTCCGCCGATGTGGATTGGGCCAGGCAAAACGGTGCTCAGGTCGAACGCTTCAACCTGGCACAGCAACCCCTCGCTTTCGCCGAAAACCCGACTGTGAAAGGCTTTTTGCAACGCTCGGGCCAAGAGGCGCTGCCCCTGGTTCTGGTCGATTGTGAGGTGGCCTTGGCCGGCCGCTACCCCAGCCGAAGCGAATTGACCCGCTGGGCTGGCATCGAGGCGCCCGAAGCCTCTCCAGCCCAAAACACCTGCTGCTCTGGCGACCGCTGCTGCTGAACAAGGAAATTCCATGCACTTTCTGACCCAACCGCCCCGTTTTCTTTTCTTCACCGGCAAAGGAGGCGTCGGCAAGACCTCCATCGCCTGCGCAACGGCCGTACAACTTGCGGCCCAGGGCCAGCGCGTGCTGCTCGTCAGCACCGACCCGGCTTCCAACGTGGGGCAGGTTTTCGGCGAACGCATCGGCAACCACATCACGGCGATTCCCGCCGTACCGAACCTATGGGCGCTGGAGATCGACCCACAGGCGGCAGCGCAAGCCTACCGTGACCGCATTGTCGGCCCGGTGCGAGGCGTGCTGCCCGACGACGTGGTGCGCGGCATCGAAGAATCCCTGTCGGGTGCCTGCACCACGGAAATCGCCGCCTTCGACGAGTTCACGGCCTTGCTGACCGACTCGGCGCTGACGCAGGATTACGCGCACATCATCTTCGACACGGCCCCTACCGGCCACACCATCCGCCTGCTGCAACTTCCGGGCGCGTGGAGCGGTTTTCTGGAAGCGGGCAAGGGCGATGCGTCGTGCCTGGGGCCGCTGGCGGGCCTGGAAAAACAGCGCAGTCAGTACAAGGCTGCGGTGGAGGCACTGGCCGACCCCTTGCGCAGCCGCATGGTGTTGGTGGCCCGTGCGCAGCGCCCCACACTGCGCGAGGCGGCACGCACCCATGAAGAACTGGCCGCCATCGGCCTGTCGCAGCAACACTTGGTCATCAACGGTGTCTTCCCCGCCGGCGAGGCCGAAAACGACCCACTCGCCGCCGCCATCTACCAAAGAGAGCAAGCCACACTGGCCGCCATTCCGCAGGCACTGCAAGCCTTGCCTCGGGATCAAATCGCGCTCAAGCCGTTCAACCTCGTCGGCCTCGATGCCCTGCGTCACCTGCTGGTCGATACCGACGCCACGCATGGCGCCGATGCCATCGAGCTGCCCGACCAGATCAATGCGCCAGACTTGTCCGCCCTGGTCAACGAGATTGCCGCCGATGGACATGGACTGGTCATGGTGATGGGCAAGGGCGGCGTGGGCAAGACCACGCTGGCCGCTGCCATCGCCGTGGAGCTGGCGAGCCGGGGCCTGCCCGTGCACCTGACCACCTCCGACCCGGCTGCGCACCTGGCCGATACGCTGGAAGGCTCGCTGCCCAACCTGGCGCTCAGCCGCATCGACCCTCAGGAAGCCACGGCGCGCTATCGCCAGCATGTGATGGACACCAAGGGCGCGCAGCTCGATGCCGAAGGCCGCGCGCTGCTGGAAGAAGACCTGCGTTCGCCCTGCACCGAGGAAATCGCGGTGTTCCAGGCGTTCTCCCGCGCCATCCGCGAAGGGGGCAGGAAATTCGTGGTGATGGACACCGCGCCCACCGGCCACACCTTGCTGCTGCTCGACGCCACCGGCGCCTACCACCGCGATATCGCCCGGCAAATGGGTGAGAAGGGGGTGCACTTCACGACGCCGATGATGCAGTTGCAAGACCCCAAGCAGACCAAGGTGCTGATCGTCACCCTGGCCGAAACCACGCCGGTGCTGGAGGCCGCCAACCTGCAGGACGATCTGCGCCGCGCCGGCATCGAGCCCTGGGCCTGGATCGTCAACAACAGCGTGGCGGCCGCGCACCCCCATTCCCCGCTGCTGCGTCAGCGCGCGCGCAATGAACTGCGCGAAATCGACGCCGTGGCCACACATCATGCCCAACGCCATGCCGTGGTGCCGCTGCTGACCGAGGAACCGGTCGGAGTGGAGCGTCTGCGGGCTTTGGCCAACTGGAGACTGAACCGATGAATCGTACCGCCTCGCCCATGGGCGCTTTTGAACGCTACCTGACGCTGTGGGTTTTACTCTGCATTGTCGCTGGTGTGGTGTTTGGCAACCTTCTGCCAGGGTTGTTCGGCACGCTGGCCAGCATCGAATTCGCCTCGGTCAATCTGGTCGTCGCGGTGTTGATCTGGGCGATGGTGTACCCGATGATGATCGCCATCGACCTGGGCTCGCTGAAAAATGTCGGCCGCAGACCCAAGGGGCTGGTGATCACGCTGACAATCAACTGGCTGATCAAACCCTTCGCCATGGCGGCGATTGCGGTGCTGTTCTTTGAGTACCTGTTCGCCGATCTGATCGCCCCTGAAGATGCCAGTCAATACATCGCCGGGCTGATCCTGCTGGGCGCCGCGCCTTGCACGGCGATGGTGTTCGTCTGGTCACAGATGACCAAGGGCGACCCCAACTACACCCTGGTGCAGGTTTCGGTGAACGACCTGATCATGGTGGTGCTCTATGCGCCCATCGTGGCGCTGCTGCTGGGCGTCACCGAGATCGCCATCCCCTGGGAAACCCTGGTGCTGTCGGTGGTGCTCTATATCGTGCTGCCGCTGATTGCCGGCTGGTGGACACGCAGGCGCCTGATTGCCCGAGGTGGCGAAGCGGCCGTGTCGGCCTTCACCGCGCGCATCAAGCCGGCCTCCGTGCTCGGCCTGCTGCTCACCGTGGTGTTGCTGTTCGGCTTTCAGGGCACGGTGATCCTGACCCAGCCGATGCTGATCGTCTTGATTGCCCTGCCCATCCTCACCATGACCTACGGCATCTTCGCCCTGGGCTATGCCTGGGCCTGGGCCTGGCGCGTACCGCATCAGGTCGCCGCACCCTGCGCGATGATCGGCACGTCCAGTTTCTTCGAACTGGCGGTGGCGGTGGCCATTGGCCTGTTCGGTTTGAACTCGGGCGCAGCGCTGGCCACCGTGGTCGGCGTGCTGGTCGAGGTGCCGGTGATGCTGTCGCTGGTGGCCTTCGCCAACCGCACCCGCGGGCACTTCAGCACTGGCGATGAGCAGCCAGTGGCAGAGCCTTCTTCCCCACCCTCTGCCTCTTCACATACAACTGAAGGTGAACTGTAATGAGCCGGATCAGCATTTATCACAACCCCGCCTGCGGCACCTCGCGCAACGTGCTGGCCCTGATCCGCAACAGCGGCGAGGAGCCGACCGTCATCGAGTACCTGAAGACCCCGCCCGACCGCGAGACACTAACGGCACTGATCGCCGCAATGGGCGCGCCGGTGCGCGCTGTGCTGCGCGAGAAAGGCACACCCTACGCCGAACTCGGCCTGGACGATGCGAAATGGAGCGACCAGCAGTTGATCGACTTCATGCTCCAGCATCCCATCCTCATCAACCGCCCCATAGTGGTCACGCCGCTGGGCACACGGCTGTGCCGACCCTCGGAAACGGTGCTGGACATCCTGCCGCAACCCCAGCGCGGTGCGTTCAGCAAGGAAGACGGCGAAGTTGTGGTGAGTGAGGAAGGTCGCCGTGTCTGAATCCACAATCAAACTATCCAATATCGAACTGCCCAATCTCGATACCGCGCTGTTCCAGCAGCCCGATACCCAGCAGCTGCTGACGCCCGAACGTGCCAGCCACGCGCCGCGCTTTCTGCTGCTGTACGGCTCGCTGCGCGAACGCTCGTTCAGCCGCCTGGCGGTCGAAGAAGCGGCGCGCATCCTGCAGGCGCTCGGCGGCGAAACGCGGATATTCAACCCCTCGGGTCTGCCCTTGGTGGACGATGCGCCCCAGGATCACCCCAAGGTCAGGGAACTGCACGAACTGGTGCACTGGGCCGAAAGCATGGTGTGGAGTTCGCCCGAGCGCCACGGTGCCATGACCGGCC
>CAYRIT010000146.1:0-5401 GCA_964424415.1 uncultured Hydrogenophaga sp. | reverse complement strand
GTCGGCCAGGTGGTCACCACCATGGACGAGATCAACCACAGCAGCAAAAAGATCAGCGACATCATCGGTGTCATCGACGGCATCGCCTTCCAGACCAACATCCTGGCCTTGAACGCTGCGGTGGAGGCGGCACGCGCCGGTGAACAAGGTCGGGGTTTTGCGGTGGTGGCTGGCGAGGTGAGGAACCTGGCGCAGCGCAGCGCCGAGGCGGCCAAGGAGATCAAGGGCCTGATCGGCACCAGCGTGGACAAGGTCGAGGCGGGCAGCCGCCTGGTGGCCGATGCGGGGCGGACCATGAGCGAGATCGTGGGCTCGGTCCAGCGTGTCTCCGACATCATTGGCGAGATCACCGCGGCCGCGGGCGAGCAGAGCGACGGCATTGGCCAGGTCAACGTGGCGGTGAACCAGCTCGACCAGATGACGCAGCAGAACGCCGCGCTGGTCGAGCAAAGCAGCGCCGCCGCGCAAAGCCTGAAAGACCAGGCACTCAGCCTGACGCAGGCCATTCTGGTTTTCCATGCGAGCGCCATGCCCCACGCTGCCTGAAAGCCGACAAACCGCTCGCGCCGCGACCCGTTCGCGCCCCCTTTTCAGATCTTGCTTTTCCACCTTGCCGGGGGGTTGGCGCGACAGCATCGCCCGCCGTGACCCATGTCCTCTGCATGCGCTGATCTGTGGCCGCTGCGCTGCGCAAACTGCGGCCATGTGTGAGGAATCGCACCGCCGGCAGCGGGACGCCTGCCTATACTGATCGCTCGTAGGGGCGCACGGCGCCGTCGGGCCAAGGATTCTGCTGTGAACGATCGTCTCTCTCCTTCCGTTCTGCCGCTGGAAGCGGTGGATTTGCAGTCGCGTGTCGACGCCGCGTGGTCGGAACGCATCGTGCCCGAGCTGCTGAGCTACATCGCGGTGCCGGCCAAATCGCCCGCCTTCGATGCCGACTGGGCTGCCCGCGGCCTGCTCGATCGGGTGATCCAGAGCGCTGCCGACTGGATCCGCGCTCAGCGGGTGCCCGGCCTCACGCTGGAGGTGATCCGCCTCAACGATGTCCAGGGCCAGCCGCGCACACCGGTGCTGTTTTTCGAGTTGCTGGCCAGCGCGGGAAAAGACGGGACACCGACACCCGCCAGCGGCCAGACCGTGCTCATGTACGGCCACCTCGACAAACAGCCCGAATTCACCGGCTGGCGCAGCGACCTCGGCCCCTGGACCCCCAAGATCATGGACGGCAAGCTCTACGGCCGCGGTGGCGCCGACGATGGCTATGCGGCCTACGCCAGCATCGCCGCCATCCAGGCGATCCAGGCACAGGGTGTGGCGCACCCGCGCATCGTTGGCCTGATCGAAACCAGCGAGGAAAGCGGCTCGGTGGATCTGCTGCCGTATGTCGATGCCTTGCGTTCGCGCCTGGGCGACGTGGGCCTGGTGATCTGCCTCGACAGCGGCGCCGGCAACTACGACCAGCTCTGGCTCACCACCAGCCTGCGCGGCATGGCCGCCGGTGTACTCAAGGTCGAGGTGCTGACCGAAGGCATCCATTCGGGCGATGCTTCGGGCCTGGTGCCGTCGAGCTTTCGCATCATGCGCCAGGTGCTGGACCGGCTGGAGGACAGCGCCACCGGCCGCCTGCTGCCGGCCAGCTTTCACTGCGAGGTGCCGGTCGAGCGCGTGGCACAGGCGAAGGCCACCGCAGCGATCCTGGGCGACGAGATTTACAAACGCTTCCCGTGGGCGCACCACGACTGCGGCGGCTCCACCGCCTTTGCACTGCCGACCACCACCGATCCGGTCGAAGCCCTGCTCAACCGCACCTGGCGCCCCACGCTGAGCGTGACCGGGGCCGACGGTTTCCCCGAGCTGCGCAACGCCGGCAATGTGCTGCGGCCGTACACCGCTTTCAAGCTCAGCCTGCGCCTGCCTCCGTTGGTGGACGCGGCAGCCGCCGTGCAGGAGCTCAAGGCCTTGCTGGAAGACAACGCGCCATACCAGGCCCGGGTGACGTTCGAAGGCGCGGGCGCAGCCAGCGGCTGGAACGCCCCGACCACCGAAGCCTGGTTCGAGCAGGCGCTGCAAGACGCCTCGCAAGTCCATTTCGGTGCCGGTTGCGGCACCATCGGTCAGGGCGGAACGATTCCGCTCATGAACATGCTGAGCCAGGGTTTCCCCAAGGCACAGATGATGGTCTGCGGGGTGCTCGGCCCCAAGAGCAACGCCCATGGCCCGAACGAATTTCTGCACCTCGATTACGCGCGCCGCCTGACCGCCTCGGTGGCGCAGGTGATCGCCCGCATGCCCTGAACGGGGGCCACGCCATGCCCGATACCACCCAGGCCCCGTTCACGCTCGCCGACGGGCTCAATCTCGCCCTGTACGACTGGCCGCTGCCGCTGCGCTGGCGTCCGCGTGGGGTGGTGCTGATCGTGCACGGCCTGGGCGAGCACGCCTGGCGCTACGACCCGCTGGCGCAGCGCCTGAACGAATGGGGTTTTTGTGTGCGCGCCTACGACCAGCGCGGCCACGGGGATTCGGGGGGGGCGCGCGGCACGATCCCGCACGAAGACGCCTTGCTCGACGATCTGGCCGAGGTGGTGGACGACACGCGACGCCACATCGCCCAGCCCTGGTCGTGCCCGCTGATCCTGCTTGGCCACAGCATGGGCGGTCTGGTGGCGGCCACCTTTGTGCAGCGGCGCATGGCACCGGTGGACGCGCTGGTGCTTTCGTCCCCCGCACTAAAGACCGGCATCGGTGCGCTGCAAAAAAAACTCATCGGTTTGCTGGATCGTTTTGCGCCGGACCTGGCGCTGGGCAATGGACTGGACGCCAGCAAGATCTCGCACGATCCGGCCGTGGTGCAGGCTTACCAGAAAGACCGGCGGGTGCACGACCGCATCAGCGCGCGGCTGGCCCGCTTCATCGACGAGAACGGGCCCAAGGTGTTGTCCGCCGCACCGGGCTGGTCGGTGCCCACGCTGCTTCTGTACGCTGGAGAAGACAAGCTGGTGCGGCCCGAAGGCAGCACCGCTTTTGCAAAGGCGGCGCCGCGTGCGGTGGTCAGCAGCCAGCGTTTCGAAGGCATGTACCACGAGATCTTCAACGAAGACGATCCCTCGGAAGTGTTTGCCATGTTGCGGCAATGGCTGGACGTGCGGGCGCCAAAACCGGCCTGAGATGGCGCGGGGCCCCAGCAAAACAGCCTCCGAAGAGGCTGTTTTTTGTGGGACGGACAGGCTGCGTTCAGCGCCTGAGCAGTCCGCCCAGAGCGCCCATCAGATCGGCGCCACCACCACCGCCGCCCAGCAAGGCGCCCAGCCCACCCAGGCCGTTGTCGGTGGGCAGCTGACCCTTGGGTGTGAGCTGATCGATCAGCCCGGGCAGCAGGTCGGCCAGGGTGCCGGCGGCCTGTTGCTGGTCGCCACCCATGTGCTGCGCTAGCTGGCCCATGAGGTCTGGGCCGAGGGCGCCACCCAGCGCATCCGGTGAGACCGGCTGGTTGGCACCGGTGCCCACCCAGGACTGCGCCGCCTCGGCCAGGCCACCCTGCTGCAGCTTGGCCAGCAGGCCGGAAAGGCCGCCGGCGTTGTTCATCAGCGCGCCGATGATGCCGATCAACATCTGAGGGTCGAGGCCGCCAGCCGCATCGGCCGGCTGGTTGGCGGGTTGCTGGCCGCCGGTGGCGGCACCAATCAAAGAATCAAGAAGTCCCATGGGTTGTCCTTTCGGGGTTGCGTTGAAAGGCGCGCAAGCACGATCGCCACGCACCCCCTTGAATACGGAGCATCGGCCCCGGGTCAGACTTCATTGTGGGCGGCACGCCGGGCCCACGCAAGCCACAGCAAAGCGCCGCCGGTGAGTGCCACGGGCAGCAGCGAACCCAGGTTCAGCAGCCGCCAGCCCTGGGTGGTGACCAGGGCGCCGGAAGCGAACGAGGTGACCGCCATCACGGCAAAAACAAAAAAGTTGATGGCGGCCTGTGCGCGGTCTTTTTCCTCAGGTCTGTAGGATTGAAGCGACAGCGTGGTGCTGCCGGTGAACAGGAAGTTCCAGCCCACGCCGAGCAGGAACAGCGCGATCAGGAACTGGTGCAGATCCACGCCGGAGAGCGCGATCACGATACAGATGGCGTTGAGCACCACGCCCACCCCCATGATGGAAAGCGCGCCAAAGCGTTTGATCAGGTAACCGGTGAAAAAGCCCGGTGCAAACATGCCGATCACGTGCCACTCCAGCACCAGCGCCGTGTCGTCGAACTCGAAACCGCAGACCTGCATGGCCAGCGGGGTGGCCGCCATCAGCATGTTCATGACGCCATAGCCCAGCGCCGCTGCTGCGGTGGCGACGATGAACACCGGCTGGCGCATGATCACCGCCAGCGGCCGGCCCGCGTCGGCCTTGCTCAACCGGGGCGGCAGCGGCGGGAAGCGGATGAAGACCAGCAGCAGCATGGCAAGCAACGCCACCCCGGCCAGTGCGATGTAGGCCCCGGCGAAAGGCACCTCCAGCCAGTTCCGCGTGCGGCTGGCCAGGTTGGGCCCGAGCACCGCACCCGCCAATCCGCCCGCCAGCACCAGCGACACCGCCTGCTCGCGAAAAGCCGGCGCTGCGAGTTCGGCCGCGGCGAAGCGGTAGAGCTGACCGTTGGCGCTGTAATAGCCGGCGATCACGGTGGCCGTCACCAGCAACCAGAAGTTCTTGTCAAAGGCGGCGTAGGCACAGAGCAGCGCCGAACCCAGCGCCACCAGCAGACCGATCTGAAACGAACCCTTGCGCCCGAACGCGGTCTGCGTGCGTGCCACCAGCGGCGTGGAGAGTGCGCCGCCCACCACATAGCCCATCACCGGCAAGGTGGCCATCCAGCCCAGCGGCGCCAGGCTCAGGCCGACCAGCCCGTTGATTGCAATGAAGACGACGTTGTTGGTGAGGAACAGGCCTTGCACCGCGCCCAACAGCCAGAGGTTTTTATTCATAAGTGGTTGTTTATACCGTGCACCCGTACCCGACCGCGTCGCCGATGGGTGCCGGAGCAACCGGAGACATGATCGAGGTCAACCGGTGTTGCCGCTGATGGGCCTACAGTGGCGGCGGAGCATTTTTTCCTTTGCAACCCAGGAGCAGCCATGTCCAGCGTCGGTTACCACGAACCCATCGAAGAACTCAGCCCACACACCCGCGACATGCACCGCGCCATCGTCTCCCTGATGGAGGAGCTCGAAGCGGTGGACTGGTACAACCAGCGCGCCGACGCCTGCCAGGATCCCGAGCTCAAGGCGATCCTGGAGCACAACCGCGACGAAGAAAAAGAACACGCTGCGATGGTGCTCGAATGGATCCGCCGCCGGGACCCGAAGTTTTCGCACGAACTGAAAGACTTCCTGTTCACCGACAAGCCGATCGCGCACAA
>CAYRIT010000145.1:0-5469 GCA_964424415.1 uncultured Hydrogenophaga sp. | reverse complement strand
AACCTGAACGCGCACGAGATCGAGTCGCTGATGGACGCCGAGATCGACACCCACCACCAGGAGGCCCACGCGCCGGTGGCTGCGGTGGCGCGGCTGGCGGGCGCCTTGCCGGCGTTTGGCATCGTGGCCGCGGTGCTGGGTGTGGTCAACACCATGGGTTCGGTGGGCCAGCCGCCAGCGGTGCTGGGCGCCATGATCGGTTCCGCCCTGGTCGGCACCTTTCTGGGCATCTTGCTGGCCTACGCGGTGGCCGAGCCACTCAGCGGCCTGATGGACCAGAAGATGGAAGAGGGCAGCAAGGAGCTGCTGTGCATCAAGACCACGCTGCTGGCGAGCATGCAGGGCTACGCCCCCACCACCGCCATCGAGTTTGGCCGCAAGGTGCTGTTCTCGACCGAGCGGCCGACCTTTGCCGAACTCGAAGGCCACGTGAAGAAGAAATGAAACACCCCCTGCGCCGCTTCGCGTCGTCCCCCTCTCCTGCGGGAGGGGGACGCACCCTGTGGCCTGGCAGAGCCAGTTCCACGGGGTATTCGGAACACCCCCCTGCGCCGCTTCGCGGCTTCCCCCCTCTCCTGCAGGAGGGGGGACGCACCCAGTGGCCCGGCGAAGCCGGTTCCACGGGTGCTCTGAAGAACTACCGCTCGCGTCGGGTTGCATCGCTTTGTTGCGTCGCATCGCATGCGCTTGGCCGGAGCGCCGCGGCTGAAACCCAGGGCGCCGCGGAACTGGCTTTGCCAGGCCGCCAGTGCCGCCCCCCTGGGGGGGTGACGCCGCAGGCGGCGCAGGGGGGGGCGTATGGCCACCGATAAAAAACTCCAGCCCATCATCATCAAGCGCATCAAGAAAGGCGGGCATGCGGCGCACGGCGGCGCCTGGAAGATCGCCTACGCCGACTTTGTGACCGCCATGATGGCGTTCTTCCTGCTGATGTGGCTGCTGGGCTCCACCGCCAAGGGCGAGCTGCAGGGCATTGCAAGTTACTTCAGCTCGCCGGTGAAGGTGGCGCTGATGGGTGGCAACGGCACCGGCAACAGCAACAGCATCCTGCCAGGTGGCGGGCGCGATCTGAGCGCCTCGATCGGACAGATGGACGCCGGCTCCGCCGAGCGCGCGGCCAAGCTCATTGGCGCGCAGATGGCACGCGCCGAGCAGGCGCGCCGCGACGAGATGCGCATCGAGTCGCTGCAGCGCAAGCTGACCACCGCGATCATGAACAACCCGAACCTGGCCGAATACGCCTCGCAGATCCAGCTCGACAAGACCGCCGACGGCCTGCACATCCAGATCGTGGACGAGCAGAACCGGCCGATGTTCGACACCGGCAGCGCGCTGGTGAAACCCTATATGCGCGACATCCTGCGCTCGATCGGCGCCGCGCTCGGTGACGTGGAGAACCGCATCGCGCTGGCAGGGCACACCGATGCCGCGCCCTACGGCAGCGGCCAGCGGGGTTACAGCAACTGGGAGCTCTCGGCCGACCGCGCCAACGCCTCGCGCCGCGAACTGGTGGCCGGTGGCCTGCCCGATGACAAGCTGCTGCGGGTGGAGGGCCTGGCGTCGAGCCAGTTGCGCACCCCCGAGACGCCCAACGACCCGACCAACCGGCGCATCAGCATCGTGGTGATGACGCAGGAGGCCGAGGAGCGGCTGATGCCGACCGCCGGACCGGCGCTGAAACCGCCCGCTGCCGCGGCGGGCGTGGCACCTCCGGCTGCGGCCAGTGCCACCGGCTCCGAGGCGTCTGCCGGGTCGCTGGCGCCGGGCACGCGCAGTGCACCACCCGCCGCCGAGCCCGCCGCACTTCAGATTGCGCCCGATCTGCCGAAACTCTCCGCAGGGGCCGTGCGGTGATCCCGCTGGGCCCGAACGTTTTGTTTGCTTGTTTCTTTTACCCCGCCGCTGGAGGCAGCCATGGCCACCCCGATGAAATTCCTGATCGTTGACGACTTTTCCACCATGCGCCGCATCGTGCGCAACCTGCTCAAGGAGATCGGCCACACCGATGCCGACGAGGCCGAAGACGGTGCGGTGGCGCTCCACAAGCTGCGCAACGGCAACTTCAACTTCGTGGTGAGCGACATCAACATGCCCAACATGAACGGTTTCGAGCTGCTGGCCGAAATCAAGAAGGACGAGAAGCTCAAGCACCTGCCGGTGCTGATGGTGACGGCCGAGGCGCGCAAGGAAGACATCGTGCTGGCGGCACAAACCGGCGCCGCCGGCTACATCGTCAAACCCTTCACCAAGGCGACGCTCGAAGAGAAGCTGGCCAACATCTTCAAGAAGCTGGGCGTTTGAGCCTCACACCGAAGCACACAGGCCATGAACGAACAACCCACACCCCAGGCTTCGGGTCCGGACATCTTCCACAAGCTCGGCGGCATCACGCGCCAGCTGCACGACGCACTCAATGAGCTGGGTTACACACCCAAGCTCCAGGGCGCTGTGGACGAGCTGCCCGACGCGCGCAGCCGCCTGCAGTACATCGCGCGCCTGACCGGCGAGGCGGCTGAAAAAGTGCTCAACCTGGTGGACGAGGCCAAGACCGACCAGGCGGCGGTGATGCGCCAGGCGCGCGAGCTCGACGACACCATCGCCCGCGTGCCCGGCCTGAGTGCGGCCATGCCCGAGCTGCGGCAGATGGCGCAGGCGATCGTGCTGGCCAGCGAGCGCAACGACGCGCGCCTGACCGAGATCATGCTGGCGCAGGATTTCCACGACCTCACCGGCCAGGTGGTGGCGCGTGTGGTGCAGGTGGCCGGCACCATCGAAGAGCAGCTGCTGGCCTTGCTGCTGGAGTCCGCGCCCGCCGGCAAACCCGGGCAGGACCATGTGCTGGCCTCGGCCAGCCTGCAGGGGCCGGTGATCGAACCCGAGGGCCGCACCGATGTGGTGACGGACCAGGCGCAGGTGGACGACCTGCTGGCGAGTCTGGGCTTCTAGGAAGCCTCCCCGCGGCGCAGAGCGTGTGCAACCCGGCTTCCTGTTCTCTCCCCTGTCCACTGACCGCCTGAAAAGCGCGGTTCCACCGCGGCTTATCGCCCTTTAGTTTTCCGACCCGACTTCCACAATCTGGCCATCCCTCCCGATGAGCCAGAGCCATGGAATCCTCCAGTCAGGACAAGACCCTACCCGCCACGCCGCAGCGCCTGAAAAAAGCGCGCAGCGATGGCCAGGTGCCCAGTTCCAAGGACCTGGCGAACCTGGCGGTGCTCGGTGGCGGTGCGCTGGTGCTGATGGCGCTGCTGCCCACCGGGTTCGAGAACCTGCGCACGGCACTGCGCTCGCACCTGCGCTTTGACCACACCACCCTGCAGAAGCCCGAGCAGATGCTGGAACTGCTCGGCGGCGCGGCGCTGCAGGGCCTGCTGATTGCCCTGCCGCTGGGCCTGGTGGTGCTGGCGATTGCGCTGGGCGCGATCGTGGCCTCGGGGGGCTGGGCGCTCAGCAGCAAGCCGATCACGCCAGACCTCACCCGCCTCAGCCCGCTGGCCGGCATCGGCCGCCTGTTCTCCAAGAAACAATTGACCGACACCGCCAAGCTGGCCGGCATCACCGCGGTGATCGGTGTTGTGGCCTGGCAGTATGTGGGTGCCCATGTGGCACCGTTTGCCACCCTGGTGCTGATGCCGCTGGAGGGCGCGCTCGGCCAGCTCGGGGGCTGGATTTCCACCGGTGTCACGCTGCTGCTGGTGGTGGTGCTGCTGTTTGCGGTGATCGATGTGCCGCTGCAGAAATTTCTGCACGCGAGCCGGCTGAAGATGTCGCTCGAAGAGGTCAAGCGCGAACAGAAGGAGTCCGACGGCGACCCCCACGTCAAGGCGCAGCGCCGCGCCCGCCAGCGCGAGCTGGCCCAGCGCAACAGCATCAGCGCGGTGCCACGCGCCGATCTGGTGGTGATGAACCCGACCCACTACGCGGTGGCGATCCGCTACGACGACACCTCCATGGCCGCGCCGCGCGTGATCGCCAAAGGCGCCGACCTGCTGGCGATGCGCATCCGCGACGTGGCCAGGGCCAGCGAGGTGCCGGTGCTGCAGTCGCCGATGCTGGCGCGCGCGCTCTATGCCCACGCCGAGATCGACAGCGAAATCCCGGCCGCGCTCTACACCGCGGTGGCCCAGGTGCTGGCCTACGTCTACCAGCTCAAGGCCTCGCTCAAGGGCGAGGGGGCGGCGCCCGGCGCCATGCCGGTGCCCGAGGTGCCGCCTGAACTCGATCCGCACACGAAGAAGAATCCCGCATGAACGCCTTGGTCCCCCTGCAGCAATGGTTCCAGCGCCACGCCGCCTGGGCCGGTGGTCTGGCAGCGCCGCTGCTGGTGATCACCGTGCTCTCCATGATGGTGCTGCCGCTGGCACCCTGGGTGCTCGACACCTTCTTCACCCTCAACATCGCGCTGGCCCTGGTGGTGATGATGGTGGCGGCCTACATGAAGCGGCCGCTGGATTTCTCGGTGTTCCCCACCGTGCTGCTGCTCACCACGCTGCTGCGGCTCTCGCTCAACGTGGCCTCCACCCGCGTTGTGCTGCTGGAGGGCCACACCGGTCCGGGCGCGGCCGGTGCGGTGATCGAGGCCTTTGGCAGCTTCCTGATCGGGGGCAACTTCGCGGTCGGTTTCATCGTGTTTGCGATCCTGGTGGTGATCAACTTTGTGGTGATCACCAAGGGCTCGGAGCGCATCGCCGAAGTCTCGGCCCGCTTCACCCTGGACGCCATGCCCGGCAAGCAGATGGCGATCGACGCCGACCTCAACGCCGGCCTGATCGAAGAGAAAGAGGCCAAGCGCCGCCGCGCCGAGGTCGGCGAAGAGGCCGAGTTCTTCGGCTCCATGGATGGCGCCTCCAAGTTCGTGCGCGGTGATGCGATCGCCGGCATCCTGATCCTCATCATCAACATCATTGGCGGCTTTGCCATCGGCATGCTGCAGCACGGCCTGTCGGCCGGCGCGGCGGCCGACAGCTACATCCTGCTCGCCGTCGGTGACGCGCTGGTGGCCCAGATCCCCGGTCTGCTGATCTCGGTGGCTGCGGCCATGGTGGTGTCGCGGGTGGGCAAGGACAACGACCTCGGCGCCCAGGTGATGAAGCAGATGTTTCTCTCCAGCCGGGTGCTGGGCATCACCGCGGCGGTGATGTTCCTGCTGGGCATCGTGCCCGGCATGCCACACACCGTGTTTCTGGCGTTTGCCGCGGTGTTCGGCGGGCTGACCTGGTGGCGCATGGGCCAGGAAAACCAGCCGGTGGCCGAGCCCGAGGCGCCGGCGCCAGCGGGCGACGGCGAAGCCACCTGGGACGATCTGCAGCCAGTGGACCTGCTGGGCCTGGAGCTGGGTTACCGCCTGATCGCGATGGTGGACAAAGACCGCCAGGGCGACCTGCTGACCCGCATCAAAGGCGTGCGCAAGAAGTTTGCGCAGGAGGTGGGTTTCCTGCCGCCGGCGGTGCATGTGCGCGACAACCTGGA
>CAYRIT010000144.1:0-5593 GCA_964424415.1 uncultured Hydrogenophaga sp. | reverse complement strand
TGGCCACCCCCGCGCCGCCCTTGGCGTCACCCCCGAACGGGGACGGCACTGGCGGTCTGGCAAAGCCAGTTCCGCGGCGCCCTGAACCAGACACCGCAGGCCACCGACAACCTCTCTGAAAGCACACCATGAACACGACCACAGCCGTTCGAGCGGCGCCTGTCAAAGCCCCCACCAGGGCCGCCCACCCCGCCTTGAAATTCATCACCTGCGGCTCTGTCGACGACGGCAAAAGCACGCTGATCGGCCGTTTGCTGGTCGACAGCAAGGCCGTGCTGCAGGACCATCTCGCGGGTGTGCAGCGCCAGGGCGAGACCGATCTGGCGCTGCTGACCGACGGCCTGACGGCCGAGCGTGAGCAAGGCATCACCATCGACGTGGCCTACCGCTATTTCAATACCGAACACCGGAAATTCATCATCGGCGACGCGCCAGGCCACGAGCAGTACACCCGCAACATGGTCACCGCAGCCTCCAGCGCCGACGCGGCCGTGGTGCTGGTGGATGCCACCAAGCTGGACTGGCGCAACGCCGCGCTCAGTCTGCTGCCCCAGACCCGGCGCCACAGCCTGCTGCTCAAGCTTCTGCGTGTGCCCTCGATCGTTTTTGCGGTCAACAAACTCGATGCGGTGACCGACAGCACCCTGGCCTTCTCTCACATCCGTGCCGCGCTCGCCGCCTTTGCCTCCGAGGCGGGCATCACCATCGGCGCCACCGTGCCGGTCTCGGCGCTCAAGGGCTGGAACGTCATCGAACCCGCGGCCGATGCCGCCTGGTGCGGCTACCGCGGCCCCACCTTGATCGACATCCTTGAGCAGCTGCCGGTGACGCCCGCCGACACCGGCCTGCCGCTCGCCTTCCCGGTGCAGTGGGTCGAAAAGTTTTCGTCCTCGGCCGACATCCGCCAGGGCCGGCGCGTGTTCTGGGGCCGCGTGGCCACCGGCAGTGTGCAGCCGGGGCAGCAGTTGCGGGTGATGCCCGGCGGCCAGACCGCCCAGGTGGCGCAGGTGCTGAACCACGTGCGCAGTCCGCAGACCGTGGCGGCGGGACACAGCGCCGGCATCGTGCTCGACCGCGAAATCGACGTGTCCCGCGGCGACTGGTTGCTGGCCACGCCTGACGAAGATGGGGGCGGGATTGCCACACAAGCCCTGCAAGCCACCGTGGCCTGGCTGGACGACGAGCCGCTGACCGCCGGGCGCGTCTACTGGGCACTGCATGGCCACCGCTGGGTCAAGGCGCGGGTGGAGCGCATCGTGCACCGCCTCGACATCCACACGCTGGCCGAAGAAAGCGCCACACAGCTCGAGCCCAATGGCATCGGCCACATCGAGCTGGCGCTACAGGAAACGCTGAGCACCTGGCCGTTTGTGCAGTCACGGGTACTGGGCTCCCTGGTGCTGATCGACACCGCCAGCCACCGGACCGCAGGCGCCTTGCTGGTGCGCTGATTGCCGTTTTCACCCTTAACTTAAGTCAACCGCAGGCCGCCTGCTCGGCCTTAACCTATGGGAAACCCTAAAATCAAGGGTTTCAGCGTTTTCCCAACCTCACCATGACCCACGTCGTCACCGAATCCTGCATCCGTTGCAAATACACCGATTGCGTTGATGTCTGCCCCGTGGACTGCTTTCGCGAAGGCCCGAACTTCCTCACCATCGATCCCGACGAGTGCATCGATTGCGCTGTCTGCATCCCCGAGTGCCCGGTGAGCGCGATCTACGCCGAAGAAGACCTGCCCAAGGATCAGTTGCACATGACCAAGCTGAACGAAGAGCTGGCACGCCTGCCGGGCTGGAAGAGCATCACCAAGCGCAAAGAACCGCTGCCCGATGCCGATGATTGGAAAGACCAGGCAGGCAAGCTGCCCGAATTGCTGCGCTAAAGAACCATGGAACCGAAACTGAATCCCGAAGTGATCAACACCGCTGCCGCCCACGACGGACCGATAGAAACCGACGCCATCATTGTGGGCGCGGGCCCGGTGGGCCTGTTCCAGGTGTTCGAGCTGGGCCTGCTGGAGATCAAGGCTCACGTCATCGACTCCCTCGCCTACCCGGGCGGCCAGCCGGTCGAGCTCTACCCGGACAAGCCGATCTACGACATTCCGGCGATTCCGGTGTGCACCGGCCAGGAACTCACCGACAGCCTGCTCAAGCAGATCGAGCCCTTTGGCGCCACCTTCCACCTGGGGCAGGAGGTGGTCACCGTGGACAAGCAGGACGACGGTCGCTTCTACGTGGAAACCTCCAAGGGCACCCGCTTTCTCACCAAGACGATATTCATCGCCGCCGGTGTCGGAGCCTTCCAGCCGCGCACGCTCAAGGTTGACGGTCTGGAGCAGTTCGACGGCTCTCAGCTGTTCTACCGCGTCAAAAATCCGTCCGATTTTGCGGGCAAGAATCTGGTGATCGTCGGCGGCGGCGACTCCGCCCTTGACTGGGCACTGAACTTCGCCGCCGACGGCCCGAACAAGGCCGAGAGCGTGATCCTGATCCACCGCCGCGACGGCTTCAAGGCAGCGCCCGCGAGCGTGGCGAAGATGAAAGAGCTGTGCGACGCTTACGAGATGCAGTTCATCGTCGGCCAGGTGACAGGCTACGAGGAAAAAGACGGCCAGATGGTCGGCGTGAAGGTGACCGGTGCCGATGGCGTCACCCGCGTCGTGCCGCTCGATGTGCTGCTGGTGTTCTTCGGCCTCTCGCCCAAACTCGGCCCCATCGCCGAATGGGGCCTGCAAATCGAGCGCAAGCAGCTTGTGGTGGACACCGAAAAGTTCTCCACCAGCGTCCCCGGCATTTTTGCCGTGGGCGACATCAACACCTACCCCGGCAAGAAGAAGCTGATTCTCTCGGGCTTCCACGAATGCGCCCTGGCCGCCTTCGGCGCCATGCCCATCATCTCCCCCGAGAAAAAGGTGTTTCTCCAGTACACCACCACCAGCCCCAAGCTGCACAAGGTGCTGGGCGTGGAGTCGCCGGTCTTCGACTGACCGGTCCGTTGCCCACAAGCCCCGACAAGGCCCTCTGCGCGAGGGCCTTGTTGTTTGCGCCTACAATCGCGGCGTGCTCGAAAGAGCTCATTCGCTAGGGGTGTTGTGGCCTGCCCGGGCCGCGACTGAGAAAGTCCCTCTGAACCTGATTGAGGTAATCCTCGCGCAGGGAAGCAAACACCGGTCGCCCACCGCGCACACCTGCTGAGCGGCCTCTGCGCTGACTGGTGTTGTCACCCTGCCATCCACGTCTCACGACTACAACATGGCAATGCACCGTTCCAAGCCCGCTCCCTTCCCCGCGCCCTTGCGCCCCACCCGCACCGCAGTCGCCGCGGCAGTGTTGGTGGGTATGGTCAACCTGGCTTCGGCACAGGACACCGCCGGCACCTTGCCCACGGTGGTGATTCAGGAGCACAACGCTCCCGCGCTGGCCGACGTCACCGGTTTCGGCGACGAGCCGCTGTCGCGCAGCCCGCTGAGCGCGACGGTGATTTCCAGCGAATCCATCAGCGAGAGCGGCGCTCGGCGGCTCAACGACCTGTACCGCTTCGATGCATCGGTGGGCGACGCCTACAACGCAGTGGGGTATTACGACTACGCCAGCGTGCGCGGTTTCGTGCTCGACAGCAGCTACAACTTCCGTCGCGAAGGCCTGCCCATCAGCGCGGAAACCTCATTGCCCCTGGACCACTTGGAGCGCGTCGAACTGCTCAAGGGCACCAGCGGCATCCAGGCCGGCACCAGTGCACCCGGTGGCCTGTTCAATGCGGTGGTCAAACGCCCAACACAGCAGCCATGGCGCAGCTTGAATCTCGAACTCCACGACACCGGCAACGCCCTGGCTCACCTGGACTTGGGCGGCCGCCTCGGTGGAGATGGTGCGCTGGGCTACCGCTTGAATTTGCTCGGCGAGCGCCTCAACAGCGCCGCACGTGGCACCCTAGGCCAGCGGGGGCTGGTGGCGCTGGCGCTCGATGCCAAACTTTCACCAGACAGCCTGCTGGAAGGCGAATTCGAATGGTCGCGCAGCCGCCAGCCCACCGTGCCTGGCCTGAGCTTGCTTGGCGACCAGCTGCCCCCCGCCAACCCACGCATCAACATCAACACCCAGCCCTGGACCCAGCCCGTGGTGTTCCAGAATTTCAGTGGCAGCCTGCGCTACACGCAACAGATCAACAGCGCATGGAACTGGCAGGCGCAGTTGGGGACACAGCGGCTGGTCACCGACGACTTTCTGGCCTATCCGTACGGCTGCTTCGACAGCGCGTCCAGCAACTACTACGCCGACCGCTACTGCCCCAACGGCGATTTCGATCTCTACGACTTTCGCAGCCTGGACGAACGCCGCAACACCGATGCCGCCCAATGGCGCGTCAACGGCGAATGGCAAAGCGGCGCGACCACACACCGCCTGAGTGCGGGCGTGTTGACCAGCCGCTACCGCGAGCGCGGCCGGCCACAGGCCGACAACAACGCCCCCGCCGGAACGGGCAACCTCTTCACGATGCCCGTGCTGCCTGCCGTTCCCGACTTCACCGACCCTTACACCAACCGCAGCGAGCGCAGCACCGAGTGGTTTCTGACGGATGCCATCCGCTGGTCCGATCGGTTCGAAACCTGGGCAGGCCTCCGCCACACCCGGCTGGACCGTCAGAGCGTGCGCACCAACGGAACGCGCGCCACCGCATACGACCAGAACCTCACCACGCCCTGGCTGGCCGCCACCTGGAAGTTCAACCCCCAGACCATGCTCTACGGCAGCTGGGGTCAGGGTGTGGAGTCCGAAGTGGCGCCAGGTCGCGCACGTTACACCAACCAGGGCGAAGCCCTGCCGGGCCTCAAGAGTCGACAGTGGGAAATTGGCTTGAAGGCCGATGACGGCCGTTCGCACTGGCAGGCCACCGCCTTCAACATCGTCCGCCCGGTGTCGGAAGACCAACGCAATGGCACCAGCGGATGCAGCGATTCGAGCCCTGGGTCCTGCACCCGCGTGATCGATGGCAACGTGCGACACCAAGGCCTAGAGCTTGGTGCGGGCACCCTGCTGGGTGGCTGGTCACTTGATGGCAGCGCCACCTGGATCCGTGCCGAGCGCCGCAGGTCCGTCGTCAACCCGGGTGTCAATGGGCAGCGCCCCACCAACGTACCGAGCTGGGTGCTGCGCGCCAACGCCAGCCACGCGCTCGCTGTGCTCCCAGGCCTCCGGCTGGGCGTGCATGTGTCGCACGAGGGCCGGCGTTCGGTGTTGCCCGACGCCTCTGTGCAATTGCCCTCGTGGACCCGCGTCGACGCCAGCCTGCGTTACCAGACGCGGATTCAGAACCACCCGGCCACCTGGACGCTTGCCGTCGACAACCTGCTCGGCCGCAGTTACTTCAAAGAGTCGCCCTACCAGTACGGCCACATCTACCTGTTCCCCGCCGCACCGCGCACCCTCCGTCTGGCGCTGGAAACGCGCTTCTGACGCGTTCAAAAAACGCAAGCGCAGTCCAGACGACCAAAAACGCCGCTATAATTCGAGGCTGTTCCCTGATAGCTCAGTTGGTAGAGCGACGGACTGTTAATCCGCAGGTCCCTGGTTCGAGTCCAGGTCGGGGA
>CAYRIT010000143.1:0-5618 GCA_964424415.1 uncultured Hydrogenophaga sp. | reverse complement strand
TTGCTGGTGATCACATAGGTGAGGTTGAGGCGGGCGAATTCGGTCTGGCGCGGCGGCGGGCTGGGCAGCAGGCCGCCTTCGATCAGGCGTTCCAGCACCCAGTCGTAGAACGGGCGCTGGTCTTCGAATTCAAGCGTGCAGAAGCTGTGGGTGATCTGCTCCAGCGCGTCTTCCAGCGGGTGGGCGTAGGTGTACATCGGGTAGATGCACCATTTGTCGCCGGTGTTGTGGTGGGTGGCGCGGCGGATGCGGTAGATGGCCGGGTCGCGCAGGTTGATGTTGGGGCTGGCCATGTCGATCCGGGCGCGCAGGACCATGGAGCCGTCGGCGTGTTGGCCGTCGCGCATTTCGCGAAAGCGCGCCAGGTTCTGGGCGGCGGTGCGGCTGCGAAACGGGCTGTCTTTGCCGGGGGTGTTGAAGTCGCCGCGGTTGTTGCGCATGTCTTCGGCGCTCTGTTCGTCCACGTAGGCGTGGCCCGCTTCGATCAGATGCTCGGCGGCGCGGTACATGAAGTCGAAGTAGTCGCTGGCCTGGTAGGGCGCGCTGTTGCCGGGCTGGCTCCAGCTGAAGCCCAGCCATTGGACCGATTCGATGATGCTGTTGACGTACTCCGTGTCTTCTTTTTCGGGGTTGGTGTCGTCAAAGCGCAGGTGGCAGACGCCGCCGTATTCCTCGGCCAGGCCGAAGTTGATGCAGATGCTTTTGGCGTGGCCCACGTGCAGGTAGCCGTTGGGCTCGGGCGGGAAGCGGGTGCGGATTTTGGCCGGGTCCAGCGGGCCGGCGGCGTGGTGTGCGGCGTCGCCCGGGCTGCCACCCCAGCGGCGGCTGGCGTGCGTGCCTTGCTCCAGGTCTTTTTCGATGATCTGGCGCAGGAAGTTGCTGACCTTCGCTTCCCCGGCGGCGGCGGGTGGTGCGGCGGGGTTGGCGGGCTGGGTGGGGGGGGCGTTGGAGCTCATTGGCCGATTCTAGGAGGCGCCCAGCGACGGGGGGCAGGCCACCGCACTTCAGCGGCCAGGCACAACCGCTAAAGTTGGCAGATTCGCAACCCCATCACCGGGCGCGGGCCGCCACACACCAGGCACCCCACCCGACGAAGCCAGGAACACCCCATGGACAAAGACGACGGCCCGGACACGATCCAGACGGAAGACGGCGCCACGCGCTGGGCCGCGACCCAGCTGGACGACGTGTTTCACCCGGCGGTGCGCGTCACGCTGGCCTGGCGCGATGTGGAGACCGCCGTGGAGCGCGGCGCGGTGGTGCCGGCACTGGCCCATGCGCTGTGGGCCGGCTGGGCTTCGCTGGGCAGCCCGCAGCGGCTGGCCGTGCCGGCCCCGATCGGTGTGGTCGAGGTCAAGCCCGCCGCGGCCCCGCCGGCGGTGTCGCGGGTGGCGGCTGCGGTGCCACAAGGCCCATCGCTGACTGTGCTGGTTGGCGTGGCGCTGGCGGCGGCGCTGGCCGGTGGGCTGCTGAGCTACCTCGTGTTCGTGAGCTGATCGGGCCGGGCCGGGGCCGGGTTTAGCGCCCGCCCACGGCTCAGGCGCCGGCTTCAGCGCTGCGCATCCCATCCGGCCTGGGTGCGGTGCTCGGTCTGGCGCAGCAGATCTTGCTGCATCTGCTTTTCGAACTGCTCGCGTGCCTCTCGCATGCGCCGCACAAAGTCGTCTTCGTTCTGGCTCTCCTCGCGCAGGGTGTGCACCAGGCGTTCGGAGTGGCGGCGGAAGTCGTCGGCGAGCTGGCGCGCGTGGAAGCGGTCAAACCCGAGCAGCTCCAGCGTGGCGCGTGCGCTGCGCAGCGAGCTCTCCAGCAGCTCGCGCTGCACGTGGTGCACCTGTGCGTCGTGCAGCTCCATGGCGTGCACCGCGTCGTGTGCCCGCGCCACGATGGGCAGGTGGGGGTGGCTCTGGCGCAGCGTCTGCACCAGGCGGTTCGCCTGGGCCGGATCGTCGATCGCGATCACCATCGCGCGCGCCTTGGCCACACCGGCGGCGTGCAGCAGGTCGCTCTGGGTGGCGTCACCAAAATACACCTTGAAGCCGAAGCGGCGCGCCATGTCGACCGTGTCGGCGTTGTGCTCGATCACGGTCGGCCGGATGCCGGCGCTGAGCAGGGTGCGCGCAACGATCTGGCCGTAGCGGCCGAAGCCGGCCAGCATCACCGGGGCGTCGGTCTCGTCGATGGCGTCGGGCGCCCGGTCGCTCACCTCGCCGTGCGCCAGCCGGTCGTAGGCCATGAGCAGCAGCGGCGTGCTGGCCATGGAGAGCGCGGCGATCAGCGTGAGCAGGTCGGCATCACCCGCGGGCAGCGCACCCGAGACCTTGCCGGCCGCCAGCACCACAAAGGCAAACTCGCCCACCTGCGACAGCAGCACCGCCAGCAGGCTGCGCGACGGGCCGCGCAGGCCGACCCAGCGGGCCACCCACCACATGCCCAGCAGCTTGAGCGACACCACCAGCAGCAGGCCGAGCAGCACGTGCAGCGGATCGGAGACCAGCAGGCCGAGCTGCATGCTCATGCCCACCGCAATGAAGAACAGGCCAAGCAGCAGGCCCTTGAACGGCAGGATGTCGCTCTCCAGCGCGTGGCGGTACTCGGAGCTGGCGAGCAGCACACCGGCGAGAAACGCGCCCAGGCCCATCGACAGGCCCACGCGCTGCATGAGCGCGGCGACACCCAGCACCAGCAGCAGCGCCACCGCGGTGAACAGCTCGCGCGCGGGCTGGCGCGCGATCAGCCGCATCAGCGGGTAGGCCACATAGCGCCCGATCGCCACCACCGCGAGCAGGGCGCCGATCTGTGCCCAGATGCTGGTGAACGGGTCCGCCGCCGGGTGGGCGCCCGGCGAGGCGCCCTGCGCCAGCGTACCCAGCACCGCGGCCAGCCCGAGCAGCGGGATGGCGGCGATGTCTTCGAACAGCAGCATGGCAAAGGCCTTCTGGCCCAGCGGCATGCCCATGAGGTTGCGCTCCTGCAGCAGGCCCACCACGATGGCGGTGCTGGAGAGCGCCAGCGCCAGGCTGGCCAGCAGCGAGGCCTGCCAGCTCCAGCCCATCCACAGGCCAATGGGGGCAAGCAGGCCGGCGCACACCAGCAGCTCCAGCGTGCCGCCGCCAAACACCGCACCGCGCATGGCCCACAGGCGCCGCGGCTCCAGCTCCAGGCCGATCACGAACAGCATCAGCACCACGCCCAGCTCGGACACCTGCAGGATCGCCGCCGGGTCGTTCACCAGCGCCAGGCCCACCGGCCCGATCACCACACCGGCCAGCAGATAGCCCAGCACCGAGCCCAGACCCAGGCGCAGCGCGAGCGGCACGATGAGCAGCGCCGCCAGCAGAAACAGGATGGCCTGGGTCATGTGGCGCTCGCGCGGTGTTCGGGCGCGCCCCGCTGGTGGGCCGCCAGCCGCTCGGCCAGCGTGAGGCGGTCGGGGTGGGGGCCGGCACCGCCGTGTTCGATGTGGGGCGGCAGCCAGTGCATGCCGCAAAAGCGCGCGGTCTGCTCGATGGGCGCGATGAAATCCGCAAACGGCCGCTGGTGCACACCGTTGGGTGCGTAGTCGGCGCGCGAGCCGCCGGCGCTGGCGACCCACCAGGCGGTCTTGCCGTGCAGGGCGGTGCCGCCCGGACCGAAGGCCCAGCCGTGGGCCAGCACCTGGTCAAACCAGTGTTTGAGCAGCGCCGGCACGCTGTACCAGTACACCGGCGCCAGCCACACCACCAGCCCGGCTTCGGCCAGCGCCGCCTGCTCGGCGGACACGTCGATGTCGAAATCGGGGTAGAGGGTGTAGAGCGGGCGCACGGTGGTGTGTGGCGCGGCCTCCAGCGTCTGCAACAGGGCACGCACCACCACCGACTGGCGCGGGCTCGGGTGCGCGTGAATGACAAGGGTGCGTTGCATGGGCGGCGGGGGGTCCGGGGGAGAGCGGACGATAGCACCGCAGGCGGCAGCGGGCTGGTGCTGGCGCTACCGGCTGGGCACAGCCGATACGGGGCGTTGGCGATTTCGGGTCGGGTGATTTTGCTAGTGCGTGTGGATGTTCATCTGCATTGATCTGCATCAACACCTAACTTTGTTATGGGTCTATTGTTGTTTTTCCGTGCCGCCGGGCTGCTGCGACCGCAGCGCCGGGCCATTCGATCCACTTTGAGCAGGAGACGAACATGTCAGCAGGAAAAGAGCAATTGCTCTGGATGTACGAAAAGATGGTTGAGATCCGCGATTACGAGGAAACCATGGCCACGGTGTACATGGAAGGCAAGCTGCCGCCCAACATCCAGAAAGGCCTGGCTTTCGACATCGGCTCGGGGCCGGTTCCCGGCGAGATGCACCTGGCGGCGGGGCAGGAGCCGGTGGCGGTCGGGGTCTGTGCCCACCTGGGCAAGGACGACACCGTGGTGGGCACACACCGGCCGCACCACTTTGCGATTGCCAAAGGTGTGGCGCTGGACCGAATGACGGCCGAAATGTTCGGCAAGGTGTCGGGCCTGGGCAAAGGCAAGGGCGGGCACATGCACCTGTTCGACCCGGACGTCAAATTCAGCTGCAGCGGCATCATCGGCGCCAGCCTGCCGCCGGCTTGTGGCGCGGGCCTGGCCGCCAAGAAGATGGGCAAGGACTGGGTGGCCGTGGCGTTCTTCGGTGAGGGCGCGGCCAACCAGGGGTCGTTCCACGAATCGCTCAACCTGGCGGCGCTGTGGAAGCTGCCGGTGATTTTTGTCTGCGAAGACAACAAGTGGGCGATCTCGGTGCCCAAAACCAGCGCCACCTCGATCGAGTGGGTGGCCGACCGGGCCTCGGCCTACGGCATCCCCGGCATCAAGGTCGAGCACAACGACGCACAGTTGGTGTTCGATGCGGTGGCGCCCGCCATTGCGCGCGCACGCAAGGGAGAAGGGCCGAGCCTGATCGAGGTCAAGACCGACCGCTACCTGGGCCATTTCCAGGGCGACCCCGAGGTCTACCGGCCCAAGGACGAGGTGGCCAATCTGAAAAAGAACGACCCCATCCCCAAGCTGGCGGCCCAGCTCAAGGACCAGGGCCTGATGAGCGATGCCGACCGCGCCACGATCGACGCGCGCGCCAAAAAGCGCGTGGCCGACGCCTTCGCCTTTGCCCGCAAGAGCGCCTACCCGGCCCCGCAGGATGCCCTGCAGGATGTATTCGTCTGACCCCAGGTCACAGGAGAACCACGACATGAGCAACACACGCAAACTCACCATGGCGCAGGCGATCGCCGAAGGCATGGGCCAGGAAATGGAGCGCGACAGCAGCGTCTTCGTGATGGGCGAGGACATCGGCACCTACGGGGGCATCTTTGGCGCCACCGGCGGCCTGCTCGACAAGTTCGGCCCCGATCGCGTCATGGACACACCGATCTCGGAAACTGCCTTCATTGGCACCGCCACGGGCGCGGCGGCGGCGGGCATGCGGCCCATCGTCGAGCTGATGTTTGTCGATTTTTTCGGCGTCTGCATGGACCAGATCTACAACCACCTGGCCAAGAACACCTACATGTCGGGCGGCCATGCACGATATCCCGTAGTGTTAACGACCGCCATCGGCGGCGGCTACAATGACGCCGCACAACATTCCCAGTGTCTGTACGGACTCTTCGC
>CAYRIT010000142.1:0-5860 GCA_964424415.1 uncultured Hydrogenophaga sp. | reverse complement strand
TCCGTGATCACCCCAGAACACCAGCATTCATGCGGGTTGCAGAGGTTCTTCAGGGCCGACCAAGTATCCGGACTCGACCCAGAACAGGCATTCATACATCAACCCTAAAGCGGTCCATTGCGTTCAAAGCCAGTCGCTTCCATCTGACCCATGGAGCCCAATCGGTTCCACCGTTCGAGCCTCTTACGCGATGCATTCGCCGGCAACAAACCCGATCACGGCGTCGATCACCGCCTGCGGCTGATCGCGGTGCGGCGAGTGGCCGCAGTGGGGCAGCTCCAGCAGCTGCGTCTGCGGCGCGGCGCGGGCGATGCCGCGGATCTGTTCCAGCGTCCCGTATTCGTCGTCCAGCCCTTGCACGGCGAGCAGGGGGCAGCGGATGCGGGGCAGTTCGGTGGCCAGGTTCCAGTCCTGGAAAGCGGGTGACAACCACGCGTCATTCCAGCCCCTGAACGCGGAGTCGGGGTTGGTGTGGTGGCGGGCCAGGCGTTCGCGCAGTCCGCCTTGCTCGAACGCCATGCGGGCCTGTTCGATGCTGCGCACCGACAGGTCTTCCACCAGGATGTGCGGGGCGAGCACGATGGCGCCGGCCACGCGTTCGGGATGGTGCGCGGCGTAAATCAGCGCCATCGAACCACCGTCGCTGTGACCGAACAGCCAGGGAGGCTGGGCCCGTGTGTCGACACCCAGCGACTCCAGCAAGGCGGGCAGAAGCTCGAGCGCTTGGCGGTGCATGAAGTCGGGCGCCCAGTGCTCATCGGCCCTGCGTGGGGTGGAGCGGCCATAGCCGGGGCGCGAGTACACCAGGCCACGCCAGCCCAGCGCGCCACACAGGCGGGCAGGGAAGTCGCGCCACATCGACACAGAGCCCAGGCCTTCGTGCAGGAACACCATGAGCGGTGCGGCCGAGTGCTCGGCCGCGATCCACTGGTGTTCGATCTGCACCGTGTGGCCGCACCAGGGCACAGCGCACAGCTGGCTGGGCGGGCTGCTCACGTCGGGGCGCTCTGGCGGCATTCCGCGGAGTTCATGTCCTGCCCGCTTCCTGTTCGCGCAGCCTGAAGCGCTGGATCTTGCCGGTGGCGGTCTTGGGCAGGTCGCGCACGAAGGCGATCTGGCGCGGGTATTTGTAGGGCGCGAGCTTGTCCTTGACGAAGTTCTTGAGCGTGGTTTCGTCCGCATGCTCACCCTCCTTGAGCACCACAAAGGCTTTGGTCTTGGTCAGGCCGTCGGCGTCCACCACGCCGATCACCGCGGCCTCCAGCACCGACGGGTGCTGCACCAGCGTGGCCTCGACCTCGAACGGGCTCACGTAGACGCCACTGACCTTGAGCATGTCGTCGCTGCGTCCGCCGTAGGTGTAGCTGCCGTCGCTGTTGCGGATGTATTTGTCGCCGCTCTTGGTCCAGCCGCCCTGGAAGGTGTCGCGGGTCTTCTCGCGGTTGCCCCAGTACATCATCGCCGCCGTCGGGCCGTGGATGTATAGATCACCCGGTTCGCCGTCGGGCACACCCTGGCCGTCGTCGCCGCGCAGTTCGATCTGGTAGCCAGGCACGGGCCAGCCGGTGCTGCCGTAGCGCACACGCTCGGGCCGGTTGGAGAGAAAAATGTGCAGCATTTCGGTGGAGCCGATGCCGTCGACGATGTCCACGCCGAAATGGGCTTTGAAGCGCTCCCCCAGTTCGGCCGGCAGCGCCTCGCCGGCCGACGACACCAGGCGCAGCACCACGTCGCCCGGCGCCGGCAGTCTGGGGTGGGCGAGCATGCCGGCAAATCCGGTGGGGGCGCCGTAGAACACGGTCGGTTGGAGGCCGGCCACGCCACCGGTCCAGCGCTGGAAAGTCGCTTCCGGTGTGGGCCGCTCGGCCATCAGGAGGGTGGTGGCGCCGACCGCCATCGGGAAGGTGAGGGCGTTGCCCAGGCCGTAGGCGAAGAACAGCTTGGCGGCGGAGAAGCACACGTCGTCTTCCCGCAAACCGAGCACACGTTTGCCGTACAGCTCGCAGGTCCAGTAGGGGTTGCCGTGCGAATGCACCGTGCCCTTGGGGCGGCCGGTGGAGCCGGAGGAATAGAGCCAGAAACCCGGGTGGTCGGGGCTGGTGGCGGCGGCTTGGGCGGCCGGGGCGTGGGGGCGCAGGAAGTCGTCGAAGGTGACCTCGGCCGGGTGCAGCGGCGCTTGCTGGTGCGAGACGATGACCTTCTTCACCTCGTGGTCCGATTTCACCAGCGCCGCCGTCAGCGTGGGCAGCAGCGCGCCCGAGACCAGCACCGCCTGGGCCCGCGAGTGCTCCAGCATGTAGGCGTAGTCGTCGGCGGTGAGCAGGGTGTTGACCGCCACCGGCACGATGCCGGCGTACATCGCGCCCAGAAACGCGACCGGCCAGTGGTTGTTGTCGTGCATGAGCAGCAACACGCGCTCTTCGCGTTTGATGCCTTGCGCCAGCAGGGCGGTGGCCATCTGGCGCACCCGGATGGCCAGCTCGCCGTAGCCCAGGCGGCCGTGGTCGTCAACGAAGGCGGCTTTCTCCGGGCGCTCGGCGTTGGCGGCCAGCAGGTGCTGGGCGAAGTTGAAGGTTTCGCCCAGCGGTGCGGCGTCGGCGGGGTGGCTCATGCTTGTCTCCTGGGGATGGGGTCTGATGCCCCGGCGCTGCGCGCCCAAGCGCTGCGGAACGCGAATCCATGGCGCTTGGGATGCAGGGGCAGCACCATGGGGGATCCGGTGGGAAGGCTTGTGGTTAAGCTTGAGATTTGGCACAACATGAAATATCGTGCATGCCACGGAGATTAACAAAAGCATCCACCATGTCAAGCAATATATTGCATGCACCTGAGGTGGCCACCTCTCACGTCCCGGCCCCCGACAAACACCCGTTTCTGGTGGCGCTGGGGGAGCGCGTGCGCTCTCTGCGGGCGCGCCGCGGCATGACACGCAAGGCGGTGGCGCTGGCGGCCGAGGTGTCGGAGCGGCATCTGGCGAACCTGGAATATGGCGAAGGCAATGTCTCCATCCTGCTGCTGTTGCAGGTGGCGCAGGCGCTGCAGAGCCCGCTGGCCGAGCTGCTGGGCGACGAGACCACGCTCTCGCCCGAGTGGATGCTGATCCGCGAGCTGCTGCACGGGCGCGACGAGGCCACGCTGCGCAAGGCGCGCACCCAGCTCGCCGATCTGCTGGGCACCGGCTTGTCCACCGGACCGCGCAGCCACTGCGTGGCGCTGATCGGGCTGCGCGGCGCGGGCAAGTCCACGCTGGGCCAGATGCTGGCCGATGACCTGGGCTATCCCTTCGTCGAGCTGAGCCGGGAGATCGAGAAATTCGCCGGCTGCAGCGTCTCGGAAATCCAGGGCCTGTATGGGCAGAACGCGTACCGCCGCTACGAACGGCGGGCGGTGGAAGAGGCGATCCAGATCTACCCGGAGGCGGTACTGGCCACGCCGGGCGGGCTGGTGTCCGACGCCGCCACCTTCAACCTGCTGCTCGGCCACTGCACCACCGTCTGGCTGCAGGCCGACCCGGAAGACCACATGAACCGCGTGCGGGCCCAGGGCGACATGCGGCCGATGGCGGCGAGTGCGGAGGCGATGGAAGACCTCAAGACCATCCTGGCCGGGCGCTCGGCTTTCTATGCCAAGGCGCAGGTGCGGGTGAACACCAGCGACCAGCCGCTGGCACAGACCTTTGTGTTGCTGCGGGCCGCCGTGCGGGAGGCGCTCTCGCTGCCAGCCTGATCCTCGCAATATGCAAACTATTGCTTGATTTTGATAAACATGCATTATGATGCATGTTATGGGTGCCGATCCGCCGGAGCCCACACCGAGGAAACCGCCATGAACGCCCCCGCTCCCTTGCACGCCGTCCTGCCCGAGCAGGTCGACTACCAGACCCACCCCAGCCAGTACCGCCACTGGACGCTGGCCTTCAACGGACCCGTGGCCACGCTCGCGGCCGATTTCAATGAGGACGCCGGCCTGCGCCCCGGCTACAAGCTCAAACTCAACAGCTACGACCTGGGTGTGGACATCGAGCTCCACGACGCCATCCAGCGCATCCGCTTCGAGCACCCCGAGGTGCGCACCGTGGTCGTCACCAGCGCCCGGGACAAGGTGTTCTGCTCCGGCGCCAACATCTTCATGCTCGGCGTTTCCAGCCACGCCTGGAAGGTGAACTTCTGCAAGTTCACCAACGAAACCCGCAACGGCCTGGAAGACAGCAGCAAGCACTCGGGCCTGAAATTCCTGGCCGCGGTGAACGGCGCCTGCGCCGGCGGCGGCTACGAGCTGGCCCTGGCCTGCGACGAAATCATCCTGGTGGACGACCGCTCCAGTGCGATCAGCCTGCCCGAGGTGCCACTGCTGGGTGTCCTGCCGGGCACCGGCGGCCTGACCCGGGTGACCGACAAGCGCAAGGTGCGCCACGACCTGGCCGATCTGTTCTGCACCAGCGTGGAAGGCGTGCGCGGCCAGAAGGCCAAGGACTGGCGCCTGGTCGACGACATCGCCAAGCCGCAGGCCTTTGCCCAGAAGGTGCAGGAACGCGCGCTGCAACTGGCCGCACCCAGCGACCGTCCGGCCGGCGCCCGGGGCGTGACGCTGACACCGCTGCAGCGCCGCATCGAAGCCGATGCCCTCGGCTACTGCCACGTTGGTGTGGCGATCGACCGCGCCCGGCGCGTCGCCACCTTCACGGTGAACGCGCCAAGCGGCGCGCAGCCGGTGGATGTCGCCGGCATCGAGGCCGCCGGTGCCGCCTGGTACCCGCTGGCGATGGCACGGGAGCTGGAAGACGCGATCCTGCACATGCGCACCAACGAGCTCGAGATCGGCACCTGGCTGATCAAGACCGAAGGCGACACCGCCGCGGCGCTGGCGCTGGACGCCACCCTGCTGGCACACCAGAGGCACTGGCTGGTGCGCGAAACGATCGGGCTGATGCGGCGGACCTTCAGCCGGCTCGACGTGTCCTCGCGCAGCCTGTTTGCGTTGATCGAGCCCGGCTCGTGTTTTGCCGGCAGCCTGCTGGAGCTGGCCCTGGCCTGCGACCGCAGCTACCACCTGGCCCTGCCCGACGATGCGGAGAAAGCCCCCCGCATCGTGGTGAGCGAGGCCAACTTCGGTCTCTACCCGATGGCCACCGACGAGAGCCGGCTGCAGCGCCGCTTCTATGGCGAGGCCCCGGCGCTGGACGCGGTGCGTGCGCAGATCGGCCAGCCACTGGACGCCGATGCCGCGTTTGCGCTCGGCCTGGTCACCGCCAACCCCGACGACATCGACTGGACCGACGAGGTGCGCATCGCGATCGAGGAGCGTGTGTCCATGAACCCCGACGCCCTCACCGGCATGGAAGCCAACCTGCGATTCAACGGCGTGGAAACCCTGGCCACCCGCGTCTTCGGTCGCCTCACCGCCTGGCAGAACTGGATCTTCCAGCGCCCCAACGCCGTGGGCGAAAAAGGTGCGCTCAAGGTGTACGGCAAAGGCGACAAGGCCGCCTTCGACTGGACGCGGGTCTGACCTCGGTTGCTGGTTTCTGACGTTGTGCAGCCCGGTCCGGGTGGCGTGCTGCAACCGAACAACTTCCCCCGAGCTTTTTGATCCGGAGACTCTTCATGTCCACCATCGACTACAGCGACAAGATCCCCAACAACGTCAACCTCAGCGAAGACCGCACCCTGCAGCGCGCGCTGGAACAGTGGCAGCCCAACTACCTGAAGTGGTGGAGCGACATGGGCCCGGACGGCTCGCAGAATTTCGACGTCTATCTGCGCACCGCCGTCAGCGTGGACCCGCAGGGCTGGGCGCAGTTCGGTCACGTCAAGATGCCCGACTACCGCTGGGGCATCTTCCTCAACCCGGCCGAGCAGGA
>CAYRIT010000141.1:0-5918 GCA_964424415.1 uncultured Hydrogenophaga sp. | reverse complement strand
GTGGACATCCGCATGATCGCGGCAAATGGCACCGCAGACGCAACACAAAGACTTACTCGCGTGCGGTTCAACACGCCGCCCCGACTTTGTGGGCGACACACCAGGTGACCGGATCGCCGCAACGGAGCGAAGCGGCCTGCGAGCCTCCGCCGCGTCTCGGCGCGCGGCCGGACAGCTTTGCCACAATACGGGCATGCACACCCCCGCACCCTTCCCCCTCTCCCGCCCGCGCCGCCTGCGCCGCGACAGCTTCACCCGCGACCTGGTGCGCGAGCACCGGCTCAGCCCCGCCGATCTGATCTACCCGGTGTTTGTGCTTGACGGCCAGAACCGGCGCGAGGCGGTGGGCTCCATGCCCGGTGTGGAGCGCCTCAGCCTGAACTTGCTGCTGCCGGTGGCAGAAGACTGTGTGGCACTGGGCATTCCGGTGATGGCGCTGTTTCCAGTGATCGATCCCGCTCTCAAGACGCCAGACGGCAAAGAAGCCACCAACCCGAACGGCCTGGTGCCGCGGGTGGTGCGCGAGCTGAAAAAACAATTTCCGCAACTTGGCGTGATGACCGATGTGGCACTCGACCCCTTCACCAGCCACGGCCAGGACGGGCTGCTCGACGAGCACAACTACATCCTGAACGACCCCACCGTCGACATCCTGGTGCAGCAGGCACTGACACAAGCCGAGGCCGGTGTGGACATGGTCGCGCCCAGCGACATGATGGACGGCCGCATCGGCGCCATCCGGCGTGCGCTCGAAGCCAGGGGCCTGATCCACACCCGCATCATGGCCTACAGTGCCAAGTACGCCAGCGCCTTCTACGGGCCGTTTCGAGATGCGGTGGGCTCGGCCGCCAACCTGGGCAAGGCCGACAAGAAGGTCTACCAGATGGACCCGGGCAACAGCGACGAGGCGCTGCGCGAAGTGGCGGCAGACATCGCCGAAGGCGCCGACATGGTGATGGTCAAACCCGGCATGACCTACCTGGACATCGTGCGTCGGGTGAAAGACGAATTCCGCGTGCCGACCTTCGCCTACCAGGTGAGCGGCGAATACGCGATGCTGAAAGCTGCGGCACAAAACGGCTGGCTGGACCACGACGCGGTGGTGATGGAAAGCCTGCTGGCATTCAAGCGCGCCGGCGCCGACGGTGTGCTGACCTACTTCGCGCGCGACGCAGCGCGGCTGCTGCGCGGCTGATCCATCGGGCACCCGCGCCATGCGTGTCTTCACCATCGAGCCAGGCGAGGTGCGCGAGGCCGGCGCCTTGCCCGAGGGCCTGCCGGCGCGCGGTTTTGTCTGGATCGCCTGCGCGCGGAGCGAATTCGAGCTGGAGCAAAGCGCGATCCAGTCCAGCCTGCAAACCCTGACCGGCGCCACCCTGGTCGACCTGCACATCTCGGATCTGCTGAACCAGCAACTGCCCTCCCATTTCGACTACACCTCGCGCTACGACATCCTGGTGTTCCGTCGCCTGGCTGCCGGCCAGGGCGAGACCGATCTGACACCGCCGGAGCAGCAGCCGACACAGCGCCCCAGGCGCGGCGGGCCGCCGGTGCTGCGCCGCATCGACACCAGCCCGGTGGGTTTTGCGGTGTTTGACCGGGTGGTGCTCACGGTGCACCCAGCGGGCTGCAATGTGCTCGATCACTACGCAACGCGCCTGCTGGCCAGCGCAGCCCCCGGCGCACGCGCGGCGGGCACACACCGGCCCGCCAGCCCGGCCGACCTGATGCTGAGGGTGGTCAACCACATGGTCGACGGCTACCTAGATCTGCGCCGGGAGCTCACCCGCCAGCTCGACCACTGGCAGTCCGAGCTGCTGCACCCCAAGACCCGCTTCAACAACTGGGGCTCGCTGCTGGACGCACGCATCGGGCTGCACCATCTTGACGACATCTGCGAAGACCAGCGCGCCGCGGTGCTGGACTGGATCGAATCGCTCTCCAGCTGGGAGCCCGACGACGACACCGGCGGCCAGCGCGGGCTGGAGCTGCTGCGCGTGCGCAGCCGCGATGTGCTCGAACACATCGAGCGGGTGGTGCACCACGTGCGGCGCCTGGAGCAGAATGCCGAGACCGCGGTGCAAATGCATTTTTCGGCGCAGAGCAACCGCGCCAACGACATCATGCGCACGCTCACCGTGCTCACCGCCATCTTCCTGCCGCTCAACCTGATCGCCGGCATCTTCGGCATGAACTTCGACTTCATCCCGCTGATTCACCGGCAAAGCGGTTTCTGGTGGGCGATGGCCTCCATGGGCTTCATCGCCGCGGGCCTGAGTGTGCTTTTCTGGCGCAAGCGCTACCTCGAGCGCTCGCGGGCCTGAGCTCGGTCAGACGAAGGGCGCCTGCAAGCCTTCGGCGGCCAGCACCCGCTGCACCGCCGCCCGTTCCAGCATGCGCTGCAGATAGGGCCCGAGCTGCGCCCGCTCGCGCGCCGGGGCACGGGAAAAACCGCGTGTCCAGCGGCACAGCGTGAACAGGTAGGGGTCCAGCGCCGAATAGGCTTGGCCCAGCAACCAGGGCCCGCCGTGGCACATCAGTTCTGCGTCCACCTGATCGAG
The DNA here is from genome assembly GCA_964424415.1 of uncultured Hydrogenophaga sp. Lineage (GTDB taxonomy): Bacteria > Pseudomonadota > Gammaproteobacteria > Burkholderiales > Burkholderiaceae_C > Hydrogenophaga. The sequence goes on along the minus strand of CAYRIT010000141.1, from coordinate 3,357 downwards.
CAGCGCACCGACGCGGGCCTGCGCGTGGTGCCGGACCTGCGCCGCGGCGCCCGGGTTCCCGGCATCCACCCAGCGCTCGGGGTAGAAGTACACCAAGAGCGTGCTTTGCAAGGTGTTGGTGAGCCACATCAGCCACTTGTAGAAATGGGCACGCGGCGGACCTCCCACCGCTGGCGCCAAACCGGCCTGCGGGTGGGTGTCGCACAGGTGCAGGCAGATTGCCGCCGTCTCGTACAACACCAGATCGCCGTCGGTGAACAGCGGGATCAGTCCGTTCGGATTGAGCGCCAGGTAGGCCGGGGACTTGTGGGCGTTCTGCGCGCGGTCGACCAGCACGCGTTCGTAGGAAACGCCGATCTCTTCCAGCAGGATGAGCGGGATCATGCTGGCGGTGCTGGGGCAGCAATGAAGTTGCATGGCTTCAGCTCAGAGCAGGGGTGCAGGGGGCGGCCTGCGCCACCGTCTCAATCCAGGTGTTTGGCCAGGAACGCCAGGCTGCGCTGGCGTGCCTGGGTTGCGGCGGCTTCGTTGTATGAGCCGCGCTGATCGCAGTTGAAGCCGTGGTTGGCCGCGTAGACCTGCACCTCCACGCCCGGCTGGGCCTGGCGGAACGCCTCCACGCTGTCCAGCGGGATCCAGTGGTCCTGGTCGCCGAAGTGCGCGAGCACCGGCACGCGCGGCTGGCGCACAGCGTCGGCGCCAGCGGTCATGCCGCCACCGTAATAAGGCACGGCCGCAGACAGCCCGTTCAGCGTGCAAGCGGCGCGCCAGGTGAGCAGGCCACCCCAGCAATAGCCGACGATGCCCACCCGGCCGCCGTTCGCCGCTTCGTCAATGGCGGCCTGGATGTCCAGCATCACGCCCGGCGCAGGCAGCGCCTCGACCGCGGTCTTGTAGCCCATGCCTTCGCCCATGTCGGCCTCGGTGTAGCCCAGCTCCACCCCCGGCTTGACGCGGTGGAAGGTGGCGGGCGCCACCACCCGGTAGCCCTCGGCCGCGTAACCGTCGGCCACCGCGCGGATGTGGCTGTTGACGCCAAAAATCTCCTGCAGCAGGACCAGGCCGCCCCTGGGGTTCTGCGCGGGCTCCGCGACGTAGGCGGGAAAAACGACGCCGTCGGCGGCGGTGAGTTCGAGGATGTGGCTCATGGGAAGTCTCCGGGAAATGGAAAAAAGGGGGTGACGGGTCAGGCGCTCAGGCGGCGCTCGACAAAATCGAGCCGGTCCTGGCCCCAGAACAGCTCACCGTCGACCACATAACTCGGCGCGCCGAACACACCCGCATCGATCGCAGCCTGGGTGTTCTGAGCGTAACGGGTTTGCACCTCGGCGCTCTGCGACTGCGCCAGCAGGTCCGCGTCAAGCGCGCACTCGCTGAGCAAGCTGGCCAGGGTGGCTGGATCGGCGATGTTGCGCTCCTGTGTCCAGACCGCCGCGCCGATGGCACCGGTGAGCCGCATCGCCGCCGCTGCGTCCAGCGCCAGATCGCTCGCCACGATCAGGCGCGACGCCGCATCGGCCGCCACCGGGAAGAAGCGCGGCTGCACCACCAGCGGCAGCCCCAGTGCCTCGGCATAGCGCTTCAACTCCTGCAGCCGATAGGCCTGACGCTGCGGTGCGCGCTGCGGCAGTGGCAGTCCGCCGGACACCGGGAACACCTGCGCCAGATCCATCGGCAACACCCGAACACTGGCGCCGCTGCCTGCCAACAGCGCGGCGAAACGGGCATGGCCGAGATAGGTCCAGGGGCTGTTCGGGGCGAAGTAATAGTCCACTGCGTGACGCATGTTGGCGCTCTCGGGTTGGTTTAATGGGGCGGCATTTTTCAGACCGAGCCAGCCCAGGGTTGTAACCCCTGTGGGCCAGTTTTTCAGGAGACGGGGGATGGACGAGCCAATCGCAGACGGTCAAACCAGCCAAGGCGGTGTGCTGCTGGTCACCGGCGCCAGCCGCGGCATCGGTGCGGCCACCGCCTTGCGCGCTGCGCGCGCGGGCTGGGGGGTCGCGGTCAACTACGCGGCAAACTCGCTCGCGGCCGACGAGGTGGTGCGCACGATCCGCGCCGGCGGCGGAACCGCCATGGCGGTGCAGGCCGATGTGACCAACGAGGCGCAGGTGCTGGCCATGTTCCGCAAGATAGACGCCAGGTTCGGCCCCTTGGCCGGGCTGGTGAACAACGCCGGGGTCGTCGATGTGAGCGCGCGCCTGGACGAGATGGACGTGGCGCGTTGGCGGCGCATGTTCGAGGTCAACGTGATCGGCAGCCTGCTCTGCGCGCGCGAGGCGGTGCGCCGCATGAGCACCCGCCACGGCGGCTCGGGTGGCGCGATCGTCAACCTGTCGAGCGCGGCCGCGCGCCTGGGCTCGCCAGCGCAGTATGTGGACTACGCGGCGGCCAAGGGCGCGATCGACGCGTTCACCCTCGGCCTGGCCAAGGAGGTGGCGGCCGAGGGCATCCGCGTCAACGCGGTGCGCCCGGGCCTGATCGACACCGGGATCCACGCCTCGGGCGGCCTGCCCAACCGTGTGAAGGACCTGCAACACCAGGTGCCGATGCAGCGTGGCGGCAGCGCCGACGAGGTGGCGCAGGCGATCGTCTGGCTGCTGTCGGATGCGGCAAGCTACACCACCATGAGCCTGCTCGACGTCTCCGGGGGGCGGTGATGCCCTCCACGCTCCACCGCTGCGCGGGTCGCTGCCCCTCGAGGGGGTCTGATCCGCTTGGGGCGACCCGGCGTCGAATCAATGGCCCCCACATTCCGACACGGTGCGGGTCGTTGACCCTCACGCTTTATCTTCTTCAACCAGGATTCCATTCATGACCGCCACCACCCCCGAACAAAGCCCCCACATCAAGGTCTGGTGGGAAGACCTCGACGTTGGCCAGGTGATCGACCTGGGCAGCCTGTCGCCCACCGCGGACGAGATCGTGGCGTTCGCCACGCAGTTCGACCCACAGCCGTTTCACCTCAGCGAGGACGCTGGCAAGGCCTCGGTCTTCGGCGGACTGTGCGCCAGCGGCTGGCACACCTGCAGCATGGCGATGCGCCTGATGGTGACGAATTTTCTGAACCAGTCGTCCAGCCTGGGTTCACCGGGCCTGGAGAACATCCGGTGGATCAAACCGGTATTTCCCGGTGACACGCTGAGCTTGCGGCAAACCATCACCGAGAAACGCCCGATGAGCAAGCGCCCCGACGTGGGCCTGGTGCGCACCATCTGGGAAATGTTCAACCAGCACGGGGATCAGGTCTTGCACATGGAGGGTTACGGCATGTTTCGCCGGCGCTCGCCGGGTGGGCATTAGGACCCCCACGCTCCATCGCTGCGCGGGTCGCTGCCCCCCGAGGGGGCTGGG
>CAYRIT010000140.1:0-6158 GCA_964424415.1 uncultured Hydrogenophaga sp. | reverse complement strand
ACTGCCTGTAGAGGGCTTGCGGACGCGGGTTCGATTCCCGCCGCCTCCACCAATACACAACGCCCAACTGTTCTCAGTTGGGCGTTTTCGTTTTCGGATTCCGCCCGCCACGCGGGGTTGCGGGCCGTTCTGCGTGTGCCAGCCGTTGCGGGCATGGGCAGCATCACCCGCCCAGTTCGCCCCTGTTCTGCTCTCTCTTCTCTCGAAACCTGCGCCAACTTCTTCGCCGTGGCACACGCACATGGCCTTTGCTGACGCGCACTTACGCGCGTGTCGTTGCCGAAGGTTGTCCGGTGGGTTTGGAGCAGCAATCCATCAAGACAACACGCCCGCCGCGCACGGCATTGCATACAGCCCTTCGCGTTGCTGAGTCCTCACGATGGCATGGTAGGCCGCCAGCCTCGCCGCAGGCCCCGGCTTGTTCTTGTCCTTCGACTTGATCTTGAACAGGTCGATCGGCTTGTCGCTGTCCAGTTCCGCGCGTTTCATGATCCGCTCACCATCCATCTCGGCTCCCTTGAACGCCCAAAGCGCTTCGAACACCTTGGCCTGACCATCGGTGAACTGGATCGGCGTCGCTTGCACGTTCGGCAACGTCGCCCATCTGAAGTCTTGGCCAAGGCGCGTTTCTGGCAGCGTTTGGCGGGCACGCCATTAAATGAGCGGCAGGTAAAACTATTGAACCGCCTGCTCGACGGCCTCGATGGCAAGCTCACCAGCAGCAAGTGGGCGCGCATCGCCAAGTGCTCGCCCGACACGGCACTGCGTGACATCAATGCGTTGCTGGAGCTGGGCGTGCTGAAGAAGTCGCCGGGTGGCGGGTGCAGCACGGGCTACGAACTGGCAGGCCAGTAGACAGGTTGCGCGGATGCGGCGGTCAGACTCCACTGGTGCATATTCACCTATGCGCTCTTGATACGTTCTTGATACCCACCTCAGCAATCTTTGCCCCAATTTGATACGGCAATTTTTACGATGCCCTCTATTCACCAGAAGGAGGCATCACATGCTGAATGATCGATCGATTCAAGCAAATATCACACAAGGGGAGCAGCCATGAATTTGCTGTCTCTCCTCTACGCCTTGGCCGGATTTGGCGCACTGAGTCTGTTTGCTTATCTCGGGTATGCCCTGCTGCGCCCTGAGAAATTTTGAACCGGAGGCTCCATGCAAGATTTGATCTTCATCGGCATCGCCGTGATTTTTTTGCCATAAGCGCCGCATTTTTGCTAGCGCTGCGCAAGCTTTAAGGAGCGCTATTTATGGATCTCACGATTTTTGGATATGCCATCGTGTTGGCCTGCGTCGTCGGCCTGGCAGTCTTGATGGGCAGGTGGCTGGCGCGGGTTTTTGAAAGCACAGGTCACAGTGGCGTGGAGCGTCTGTCCTACCGTGCTCTGGGCATCGACCCGGACGAGCGCATGGGCTGGGCGCGCTACGGGCTGGCACTACTGCTGTCCAACGCCGCCATGATGACGCTCGCCTATCTGCTTTTGCGCCTGCAGGGATGGCTGCCGCTGAACGATCTGGGCAACGCCGCGCAGGCACCCGACCTGGCCTTCAATACGGCGGCCTCGTTCATCACCAATACCAACTGGCAGGCCTATGGCGGCGAGGGCAGTCTGTCCAACGCCACGCAGATGCTGGCCATCACCTTTTTGATGTTCTGTGGCGCCACGGCAGGTGTGGCGGCTGCGGGGGGCTTCATTCGCGGGCTCGCGCGTGCCAGTGCTCAGGATATTGGCAACTATTGGGTGGACTTCATGCGCGTGCTCTGGCGCGTGATGCTGCCGCTGTGCTTCGTGATGGCGCTGGTGTATGTGTGGCAGGGCATGCCGCAGACATTGAGCAGCGGGGCAGTCGCGAGCACGCTGGAAGGCGCGCAGCAAAAAATCATTCTGGGGCCGGTGGCGAGCTTTGAATCCATCAAGCACATCGGCACCAATGGCGGGGGCTTCTTCAATGTCAACGCGGCCCACCCGTTCGAGAACCCGACGCCGCTGACCAACCTGCTGCACATCCTGTCGATGTTCCTGATCCCTGCGGCACTTGCTGTGGCGTTCGGTCGCATGCTGGCGCAGCGCAAGCAGGGCTTTGTGTTTTTGGGTGCCTTTATGGCGATGTTCATCGGCTTCCTGGCCCTGGTCTACAGCGCCGAGCAAACAGGCAACCCGCTGCTCACGCAAGCCGGATCCGATCAGCAGCTCTCCAGCACCCAACCCGGCGGCAATATGGAGGGCAAGGAGCTGCGCTTTGGCATCGCCGACACGGCACTGTTCGTGGCCACCACCACGGCGGCGACCACCGGCTCGGTCAATGCCATGCACGACTCGCTCACCCCGCTGGGCGGCTTCGTACCACTGGCGCAAATGATGCTCAACAGCGTCTTTGGCGGTGACGGCGTGGGTTTCATCAACCTGATCCAGTACGCCATCCTCACGGTCTTTCTGGTTGGCATGATGATTGGCCGAACGCCGGAATTTCTGGGCAAGAAGATCGAGGCTCGCGAGATCAAGCTGGTGATGTTGTCGGTACTGGCGCACCCCGCCTCCATTCTCGGCTTTACCGCACTGGCCTGCGTGTGGTCCGATACCGTGGCCAGCTTGAACAACCACGGCCCGCATGGTTTTTCTGAGGTGCTCTACGCCTACACCTCAGGCACGGCCAACAACGGCTCGGCCTTTGCAGGGCTGAACGCCAACACACCCTTCTTCAACACCACCATCGGCCTGGCCATGCTGATCGGCCGCTATTTCACCCTGCTGCCCATGCTGGCCGTAGCGGGTTCGCTGGCGATGAAGAAAACCATACCCGCCGGGCCAGGCACTTTTCCCACGGCCACGCCGCTGTTCATGGGCTTGCTGGTTTTTGTGGTGCTGGTCGTCGGTGGACTGACCTTCCTCCCCGCCCTGGCGCTCGGTCCTATCGTCGAGCAGTTGCAGATGCTCACTGGCCTGACTCATCTCTGATGAATGGAAAAAACATGAACAATCCTGATTCGACGATTTCCGCTCATTCGGTCCATTGCGAACCGAGTTCACCGCTGAAAGCTCTGCTTGGCCCTTGCCTGCGTAGTGCGTTGTTTGTGGCTCTGATCACTGGCCTGGCCTACCCACTGGCCACGACCGGTTTGGCGCAACTCCTGTTCGCCCATCAAGCCAATGGCAGCCTGATCCTGGTGCACCAAGACATTGCGGGCTCCGAGCTGATCGGACAAAACTTCACTGCACCGCATTACTTCCACCCGCGTCCCAGCGCTACCGCCCCAACACCGTACAACGCAGGGGCATCCTCGGGAAGCAACTTGGGACCCACAAGCCAGGTGCTGGTCGATACCGTCCAACAGCGCGTCACCGATTACCGCCACAACAATCGCTTGGCAGCGGATGCCGTCATCCCCGTCGATGCCGTCACGGCATCGGCTTCAGGTCTGGATCCGCATATTTCAGTGGCAAATACCCAGCTGCAGATGTCACGTGTCGCACAGTCGCGTGGTTTATCGTCAGAAACGCTGTCCGAACTTGTGAAACAACACACTGAGGGGAGAACTCTTGGTCTGCTGGGCGAGCCACGCGTCAATGTGCTGCGTTTGAATTTGGCGCTGGACACATTGCAGGCATCCACGCCGGACACAACATCATCTCATTGAGAAAAAGTGGAGAACTCCATGACAGCAAAAGATTCCGCGGGGCTTTTTGACCGCACTCTAATGGCTCAAGCACTGAAAGATACCTTTCGTAAATTACTCCCCCAGACGCAATGGTGTAACCCGGTAATGTTCGTGGTGTATCTGGGTGCATGGCTGACGACGCTCTTGTTTTTTCAATCCTTGGGTGGGCAAGGCGAGGCACCGACAGGCTTTATTCTGGCAATTGCACTATGGCTGTGGTTCACTCTGCTGTTCGCCAACTTTGCCGAAGCCCTGGCTGAAGGGCGCAGCAAGGCGCAAGCGGCCAGTTTGCGCGGCTTGAAAAAATCCACTTGGGCCAAAAAACTGACCAAAGGCGACTACCACGCCCCACACACCCGCACCGAGTTACAGTGGCTCCCCGTCGAGGCCGACAACCTGCGCCGGGGTGACATTGTGCTGATCGAGGCCGGCGAGGTGATCCCGGCTGATGCCGAAGTCATCGACGGCGTGGCATCGGTCGATGAATCGGCCATCACCGGTGAATCCGCACCGGTGATCCGCGAGTCGGGCGGTGATTTTTCGGCCGTCACCGGCGGCACGCGCGTGCTCTCGGACTGGATCGTGGTGCGCGTGGCGGTGAACCCGGGCGAGACCTTCGTCGATCGCATGATCGCCATGGTTGAGAACGCCAGGCGCAAGAAGACACCCAACGAAATCGCACTGACCATCTTGCTGGTGGGGCTGACGCTGGTGTTCCTGCTGGTCATCGTCACGCTGTGGCCGTTCTCGCACTTTGCCGTGGCGCAGGCAGGCTCGGGCAGCGTGGTCAGCCTGACGGTGCTGGTGGCGCTCTTGGTGTGCCTGATTCCAACCACCATCGGCGGCCTGCTCTCGGCCATCGGCGTGGCCGGCATGAGCCGCATGATGCAGGCCAATGTCATTGCCACCTCGGGCCGCGCGGTGGAGGCAGCGGGCGACGTGGATGTGCTGCTGCTGGACAAGACCGGCACCATCACCCTGGGCAACCGCCAGGCATGCAGCTTCATCCCGGTGCGTGGTGTGAGCGAGCAGCAGCTGGCCGATGCGGCGCAGATGGCCTCTCTGGCCGACGAGACGCCCGAGGGCCGCAGCATCGTGGTGCTGGCCAAGCAGAAGTTCAACCTGCGCGAGCGCGAGGTAGAAAAGCTCGGAGCGCAATTCGTGCACTTCACCGCACAGACGCGCATGAGCGGGGTCGATCTGGCGGATGGTCGCATGATCCGCAAGGGCGCGGCTGATGCGGTGCGCCGCCATGTCGAATCACTCGGCGGTAGCTTTGCGCCCGAGCTGCAAGAGGCCGTCGACGACGTTTCGCGCCGGGGTGCAACGCCGCTGGTAGTGGCCGAAGGTGCGCGTCCCTTGGGCGTGGTGGAGCTGAAAGACATCGTCAAGGGCGGCATCAAGGAGCGCTTTTCCGAGCTGCGCCGCATGGGTATCAAGACGGTGATGATCACCGGCGACAACCGCCTCACGGCCGCAGCGATTGCTGCCGAAGCAGGGGTCGATGACTTTCTGGCCGAGGCCACACCCGAGGCCAAGCTAGCGCTGATCCGCGACTATCAGGCCAAAGGCCAGCTGGTGGCGATGACCGGCGACGGCACCAACGATGCACCTGCACTCGCACAAGCCGATGTGGCCGTGGCCATGAACACCGGCACCCAGGCTGCGAAAGAGGCCGGAAATATGGTCGATCTGGACAGCAACCCCACCAAGCTGATCGAGATCGTCGAGACCGGCAAGCAGATGCTGATGACGCGCGGCTCGCTGACCACCTTCAGCATCGCCAATGACGTGGCCAAGTACTTCGCCATCATCCCGGCGGCCTTCATCGGCACCTATCCGCAGCTGGCCGCGCTCAACGTGATGGGGCTCGCGAGTCCGTCGTCGGCCATTTTGTCGGCGGTGATCTTCAACGCGCTCATCATCGTATTTCTGATTCCGCTGGCCTTGAAGGGTGTGCAGTACCGCCCCGCGCCCGCTGCCACGCTCTTGCGACGCAACCTGCTGGCGTATGGGGTAGGCGGTCTATTCGTGCCCTTCGTCGGCATCAAGCTGATTGACCTACTCATCACCACGCTCGGGCTGGCGTGAAAACCCACTTTTTCATTTAGGAAACATGTTATGAAACACTCTCCTGCAGCCCGAGCTTGCGTGGCGCTGCTGTTAATTGCCAGCACACCGCTGGTGCAAGCCGAACCCGGCGTCAGCGGCAATATCAATCTACTCAATCAATACCGCTTTCGTGGCATCGATCAGACGTGGGGGCGGCCGGCCCTCCAAGGGGGCTTGGACTGGAGTCATGCCGATGGCTGGTACGCCGGCGCGTGGGGCTCCAATGTAAGCCAACGATCCTATCCCGGGGGCCGTGTCGAGCTGGACCTGTATGGCGGTTACAACGGTCAGATCAACGACGATTGGAGCTACACGCTCGGTGGGAGTGTCAGTATTTTTGTGTGTGAGGCGCGATGAGACTTTTCCACGGTGCCGC
>CAYRIT010000139.1:0-6286 GCA_964424415.1 uncultured Hydrogenophaga sp. | reverse complement strand
TGCGCATCAACCGCGAGCGCGGCACCACCATCCTGCTGGTCGAGCAGAACGCCAATATGGCCCTCAACGCCTCCGACTACGGTTATGTGCTGGAAAACGGCCGCATCGTGATGGAAGACACCTGCGCCAAGCTGCGCGAGAAGGACGACATCAAGGAGTTCTACCTCGGCATGAAAGAAGAAGGCGTGCGCGCCGACCGGCGCTGGAAGAAGAAAAAAAATTGGAGATGAAGATGTCCCACCCCCGCGCCGCGCTATCAGCGCGTCAACCCCTCAAAGGGGCCATGCCAGTGGCCCGGCAAAGCCGGTTCCACGGCATTCCCGGTTCAATACACCTCTCGCCGGAGAGCGGGTTTCCAGCCCAGGGCACCGCGGAACCGGCTTTGCCGGGCCGCCAGTGCCGTCCCCCGGGGGGTGACGCTACAAGCGGCGCGGGGGGGGCAAAGCCAGTATGAGCACTCTCTGGGACCTCTCCCGCATTCAGCCCAAGACCGAGGTGGTCCTGGCGGGTGAAACGATCGCTGCGATGTTCTGGAACGCGGTCAAGGCGCGTGGGCCGAACGTCTGGATGCGGCAAAAGGACTTTGGCATCTGGCGCAGCTGGACCTGGAACCAGACCGGCGAGGCGGTGCGCGAAATTGGCCATGGCCTGCTGGCGCTGGGGTTCGAAGCACGCGAGACCGCCTCCGTGCTGTCGAACACCACGGTGGAATGGGTGCTGTGCGACCTCGCCGTGCTCAGCGCGGGCGGTGTGTCCAACGGCATCTACCCCACCGACGCCGCCGAGCAGGTGCAGTACCTCTGCGAAGACTCGGGCACCACGGTGCTGTTCGTTGAAGACGACGAGCAGCTCGACAAGGCGCTGGCGGTACGCGCCCGTTTGCCGCGCTTGAAAAAGATCGTGGTGGCCGACATGGAAGGCCTGCGTGATCTCGACGATCCGGGCGTGATGAGCCTGGCCGCGCTGCGTGAACTGGGCCGCACCCACGCGCTCGAGAACCCCGGCGCGCTGGACGCCCGCGTGGCCGCTTGCCAGCCCGACGATCTCGCGATCCTGGTCTACACCTCGGGCACCACCGGCAAGCCCAAAGGCGCGATGCACAGCCACGCCGGTCTGGTCTACACCGTGCGCGGCTACAACACGCTGATCGCACGCGACGACAGCGACGAGTGCATGTGTTTCCTGCCGCTGTGCCACATCGCCGAGCGCATGGGCGGCGAGTATTTCTCGCTCTACACCGGCGCCAAGCTCAACTTCGTGGAGAACCCCGAGACGGTGCCGGAGAACGTGCGCGAGATCGCGCCCACCGTGTTCACCGCGGTGCCACGGGTGTGGGAGAAGTTCTATTCGGGCGTGATGATCACGCTCAAAGAAGCCAGCTCGCTGCAGCAGGCGGCCTACGCCTGGGCCATCGGTGTCGGGCAGCGTGTGGCCGACCGGGTGATGGCGGGCCAGCCGGTGCCCGGCGCGCTCAAGCTGCAGTTCCACGCGGCGCGGCTGCTGGTGCTCAACAACGTGCGCAAGCTGATCGGCATCCACAAGGCGCGCTTCCTGGTCACCGGCGCGGCGCCGATCTCGCCCGATCTGGTGCGCTGGTACCTGGCGCTGGGTGTGCCCATGCTGGAGGTCTGGGGCATGACCGAAACCTGCGGCGCCTCCACCGGCATCCCGATCGAGCGCATGAAGCCGGGCAGCATCGGCCCGGCGGCGCAATACAACGAGGTGCGGCTGGACCCGCAGACCAGCGAGATCCTGGTGCGCGGCAAGAACGTGTTCATGGGCTACCTCAACCTGCCGGAGAAAACCGCCGAGACCATCGATGCCGATGGCTGGCTGCACACCGGTGATGTGGGCACGGTCGACGAGGAAGGGTTTTTCCGAATCACCGACCGCATGAAAGACATCATCATCACTGCGGGGGGCAAGAACATCACGCCCAGCGAACTGGAAAACGAGCTCAAGTTCTCTCCCTACGTGACCGACGCGGTGGTGATCGGCGACAAGCGCCCTTACCTCACCGTGATCATCATGATCGATCAGGAAAACGTGGAGAAGTACGCCCAGGACCACGACGTGCCGTTCTCCAACTACGCCAGCCTCACACGGGCGCCCGAAGTGCAGGCGCTGATTCAAGAAGAGATCGATCGGGTGAACAAGAAATTTGCCCGCGTCGAACAGATCAAGAAATTCTTCCTGCTCGACACCCAGCTCAGTGCCGAAGACGAGGAACTCACCCCCACCATGAAGCTCAAGCGCAAGCTGGTGCAGCAGAAATACGCTGAGCAAATCGACGCCATGTACCGCTGATGGCAACTTCATCAGGGAAATGGCCTGGGGCCTGAAAGCTGCCTCGATTTCTAACTGTCCATTCAAGGAGACGAAACCATGAAATTTCACTGCTTCGCAGCCCTGGCATTCGCGCTGGGCACCACGGGCGCCGCACTGGCCCAGGCGCAACAAGGGGTCACCAAAGACACCATCACGCTGGGCACGATCCAGGATTTTTCGGGCCCGCTCGCCGGTTGGGGCAAGGAGGTGCGCCAAGGCATGATGCTGCGGGTAGACGAGGCCAACGAGCAGGGCGGCGTGAACGGCCGCAAGCTCGAACTCAAACTGGAAGATTCTGGCTACGATCCCAAGCGCGCGGTGCTCGCCGCGCAGAAGCTGGTGAATCAGGAAAAGATTTTCATGATGGTCGGCCACATCGGCACGGCGCAGAACATGGCCGCCATGCCGGTGCAGTTCGCCAAAAACATCATCAACTTCTTTCCATTGACGGCGGCGCGTGAAATGTACGAGCCTTTTAACAGGCTCAAGTATGCGTATGCCGCCCCTTATTACGACCAGATCCGCCTGGTGTTGCCAAAGCTCGCCAAAGAAAACAACGCCAAAAGAATTTGCATCATTTACCAGGACGACGAGTTCGGCCTGGAAGTGATGCGTGGTGGTGAGACGGCACTGAAAGCCATGGGGATGGAATACACCGAGAAGACGTCCTTCAAGCGCGGCTCAACCGATTTCTCTTCGCAAGTCGCCAAGATGAAGGCGGCCAATTGCGAATTGGTGGTCCTGGGCACGATCATCCGCGAGACGGTCGGCACGATCGGCCAGTCGCGCAAGACTGGCTTCAATCCGGTCTTCCTGGGCTCCCAAGCCGCCTACACCGACCTGATCCACAAGCTTGGTGGCAAGGCCATGGATGGGCTGTACGCGACCATGGCCATGCAAAACCCCTACCTCGACGATGAGTCACAACCCATCCGCTTCTGGGCCAACAAGTACAAAACAAAGTACAACGATGCGCCAGGGGTGTTCGCGGTCTATGGCTACTCCATCATGGACTCGTTCATCCGCGCGGCAACAAAGGCTGGCAAGAACCTCACCACCGACAGCTTCATCAAAGCCATGGACACCATGGTGATGCCACCGGACATCTTCGGTAGCGCCGAATACACCTACGGCCCGCAGAAGCGCCTGGGCAGCGACCTCTCCCGGCTCTCGCAAATCCAGGACGGCAAGTGGAAGGTCGTGTCCGGCTACATCAAGCCCTGAACGCCCCCGGCCACAAGAACAAGCACCCCGGAGCGACTTTTTTGTGCCTGTGATGTTCGTCACTGCCAAGCAGGTCTGAGCAAACAATGCCCCTGCCCTCTCATACACCAGGCTGCGCAAAACAAATGCTGGCAATACGGATAGGGAAGGGGTTTCCCGCATCACTGAGCGCGTGAAAAACTTCATCATCGCCGCAGAGGACGAGAGCATCACACCGCGTCAATTCAAAAACGAAGGTTCCACCCTCAACACAAAACCCATTCGCAAGCTTGTTCACGAAAATTGCGCGCTGCAGAGCCAGACCATGCACGCCTGCTAGACGCCCCGGTTCACTTCCCACGCAACCCCAGGAGACAACACAGATGAAATTCCCATTGAGCTTGATCGGCGCCGCCCTGGCGCTCACCACCGGCGCCGCGATGGCACAAACCCAGGGCGTGAGCAAGGACGAACTGTTGCTGGGTTCGATCCAGGACCTGTCGGGCCCGATCGCGGGCTTTGGCAAACAGGTGCGCAACGGCATGCTGCTGCGGGTCGATGAAGCCAACGAGCAAGGTGGCATCAACGGCCGCAAGATCAGGCTGCTGGTGGAAGACTCCAAGTACGACCCGCGCAACGCGGTGCTCGCCGCCCAGAAGCTGGTGAACCAGGACAAGATTTTTGCCATGGTTGGCCACATCGGCACCGCGCAGAACATGGCGGCCATGCCGGTGCAGTTTCAGAAGAACGTGATCAACTTCTTCCCGGTGACCGCGGCGCGCCAGATGTACGAGCCGTTCCACCGGCTCAAATACTCGTTCGCGGCCACCTACTTTGACCAGATGAAGGTGGCAGCCCCCAGGCTGGCGAAAGAGAAAGCGGCCAAGAAGGTCTGTGCCATGTACCAGGACGACGAGTTCGGCCTGGAGGTGCTGCGCGGTGCCGAGGAAGGCCTGAAGGAAAACGGCATTGCCATGGCGGAAACCACGAGTTTCAAACGCGGCGCCACCGACTTCTCTTCGCAGATGCAGAAACTGGCCGCCGACAAGTGCGACTTTGTTGTCATGGGCACGCTGATCCGCGAAACCATCGGCGGTATCGCCACCGCCAAGCGGCTGGGCTTCAACCCGACCTTCCTGGGCTCCAGCGGCGCCTACACCGACCTCATCCACAAGCTCGGCGGCCCGGCCATGAACGGCTTCTACGCCACCATGACGGTGCAGCACCCCTACACCGACGACCCGTCACAAAAGATCCGCTTCTGGGCCAACAAGTACCAGACCAAGTTCAACGAAGAACCCGCGGTGTTCTCGGTGTATGGCTATTCGCTGATGGACACGTTCCTGAAAGCCGCCGCCAAGGCTGGCCCCAACCTGACCACCGACAGCTTCATCAAGGCCATGGACACCATGACCCTTCCGCCCGACATGTTCGGCAGCGCGGAGATGACCTTCGGCCCCACCAAGCGCCTGGGCAGCAACGCCACGCGCCTGTCGCAGATCCAGGACGGCCGCTGGAAGGTGGTGTCCGAGTACATGAACATCAAGTGATCTGTCGCGCCGCCTGATTGCTCAGGCCCTGCGTGAAAGCCGCCTCGCCCCGTGCGACGGCGGCTTTTTTTGACCTGCTCGCTTTTGACCGACGCGCGCCCACGGGGCACCATCGCCCCATGAACCCCGCCACCGCCGCCCTGCTGGCCGACACGCTGCTCGCACTGCATGTCGGCGTGGTGCTGTTTGTGGTCGGCCTGCTGCCGCTGGTGCTGCTGGGCGGTGCGCGCGGCTGGGCCTGGGTGCGGCACTTGCCCCTGCGCCTGACCCATGTGCTGCTGATGGCCTTCATTGCCGCCCAAGCCTGGCTCGGCCAGCTGTGCCCGCTCACCGTGTGGGAGCAAGGCCTGCGCCGCACCGCGGGCGAGGCGAGCTACCAGGAGAGCTTCATCGAACACTGGCTCTCGCGCCTGCTGTACTGGGAAGCACCGTGGTGGGTGTTCGTGGCAGCGTACACAGGGTTTGCGGTGCTGGCAGGGGCGGCCTGGTGGTGGGTCAGGCCGAGGCGGTGAGCCATGGGGAGACTGGGGAATGCTGCTGTAGGCCACAAGCGGCCTTCGGTCAAACGGAAATGCAGTTGTTCAACGTTGGCGCTGCCCAGCACACAACATACGCCGCGAAGCGGCAACTCGATGTTGTGTGTCTGCGCCGAGCAACCTGTTAGCCATAGACCGCGACACCCGAAATTTGACGCCACGCTACAACAGAAAAGCTCAATACAGCTCCAGCCAAGCCAATGGCAAAAAACCACCAACTCTTCTTGCCTGATGTACCGATCGCAGTCACCAGAACAGCAAGCGAAATGAAAAAGACACCTGCCAAATAGGCATCTGGAGCCAGCAAGATGACTTGCTGTGAACTTCCACGGGTAGGCCGATAGACATAGCGGCCAGAAAAGAACAGCCAAAACCCAAACGCGGCAAATCCAATCGGTACAAGCGGCCCAAGGAAACGCCCAACAAAGGAGCGCTCACCAGCAGAAGGTGCTCTGTTCATGCGATGGCTAACGCCATAGTTAACGGGCGGCCATGCGAAGCATGGACGTCCCTGTTGAACGTAAAGTTAGGGAAGGTCTGCAAAACCTCCCAGCCTCTGGACTAGCAAGCGGCGTGAACTGAAGAGAAGATAGAGGCATGAACCAAATCACGCTGGGGCTGGACCCCCTCCACAAGAAGACGCGCAAGGAAGTGTTTCTTGGAGAGATG
>CAYRIT010000138.1:0-6289 GCA_964424415.1 uncultured Hydrogenophaga sp. | reverse complement strand
AAGGCGAAGCCCTGGCGACCCTGGTGGTCAACACCATCCGCGGCATCCTGAAAGTGGTGGCTGTGAAAGCGCCTGGCTTCGGTGACCGCCGCAAGGCCATGCTGGAAGACATCGCCATCCTGACCGGTGGCAAGGTGATCGCGGAAGAAGTGGGCCTGACCCTTGAAAAAGTGACCCTGGCCGACCTGGGCTCTGCCAAGAGCATCGAAGTGGGCAAGGAAAACACCACCATCATCGACGGCGCAGGCGCCTCGGCTGACATCGAAGCCCGCGTCAAGCAGGTGCGTGTGCAGATCGAAGAAGCCACCAGCGACTACGACCGCGAGAAGCTGCAAGAGCGTGTGGCCAAGCTGGCTGGCGGTGTGGCCGTGATCAAGGTCGGCGCTGCCACCGAAGTCGAGATGAAAGAGAAGAAGGCCCGCGTGGAAGACGCCCTGCACGCCACCCGCGCTGCAGTGGAAGAAGGCATCGTGGCTGGTGGTGGCGTGGCTCTGCTGCGTGCCCGTCAGGCCGCTGGCACGATCAAGGGTGACAACCCCGATCAGGACGCCGGCATCAAGCTGGTGCTGAAGGCCATCGAAGCGCCGCTGCGCGAGATCGTGGCCAACGCCGGTGGCGAGCCGAGCGTGGTGGTGAACGCGGTGTTGGCCAGCAAGGGCAACCACGGCTTCAACGCCGCCAACGACACCTACGGCGACATGATCGAGATGGGCATTCTGGACCCGACCAAGGTGACCCGCACCGCGCTGCAGAACGCCGCTTCCGTGTCCTCGCTGATGCTGACCACCGAAGCCATGATTGCCGAGGCACCGAAGGACGAGTCGGCCGCCGGTGGTATGGGCGGCGGCATGGGTGGTATGGGCGACATGGGCGGCATGGGCATGTAATGCTTCTCTTTGCCTGAGGGCGCAGGGCGGCCAGCCGCTTGCCGTGGCTCTGCCACTGCTCTGCGCGGCTACGCCTTGCCCTGCACCCTCATGCTGCGTCGGAATGCTTTATCGCAGTTTCACGAACGCCAAGAAAAAACCCCGCGAAGCAATTCGCGGGGTTTTTTCTTGGGCGCTTGGCCGAGCCTTACTTCATCAGGCCCTCAAGCTTGATCGTGTCGGCCACAAACGCCCGGATGCCCTCGGCCAGTTTCTCGGTGGCCATCGCGTCTTCGTTGAGAGCGAAGCGGAAACTGGCTTCGTCCAAGCGCACAAACGGGATGTCCATGGCCTTCGCCGCGTCGGCGTCGAGCGCGCGGGGCAGCGCGGCTTCGCTGGCGGCCAGTTGCGACAGCAATTCCGGGCTGATGGTGAGCAGGTCACAGCCGGCCAGCGCGGTGATCTGACCCACGTTGCGAAAGCTCGCGCCCATCACCTCGGTGGCGATACCGTATTTTTTGTAGAAGTTGTAGATCGTCTTGACCGATTGCACACCGGGATCGTTGGCCCCCGCCATGGCCGCCTCGTCCCAGCCGGCACCCGCCTGTTTCTTGTGCCAGTCGTAGATGCGGCCAACAAAAGGTGATATCAGCTGCACCCTGGCCTGGCCGCAGGCGACGGCCTGGGCGAAGGAGAACAGCAGCGTGAGATTGGTGTGGATGCCGTCGCGCTCCAGCCGCGCTGCGGCCTGGATACCTTCCCAGGTGGCCGCGACCTTGATCAGCACCCGGTCCACATGCACGCCTTCGCCCTGGTAGAGATCGATGATGCGGCGCGCGCGCGTGACGGTGGCTTCGGTGTCGAAGCTCAGGCGCGCATCCACCTCGGTGGAGACGCGGCCCGGGATGTGCTTGAGGATTTCGCAACCGAAACGCACCAGCAGGCGGTTCATGGTTTCGTCCAGCCCCTGCGCACCGTATCGCGCCACCGTTTCGTGCAGCAGGTGGGCGTAGTCGGGCTTCTGCACCGCTTTGAGGATCAGCGAGGGGTTGGTGGTCGCGTCCCGCGGCGCGTAAGCCGCGAGCTGGTGGAAGTCGCCGGTGTCGGCGACCACGGTGGTCAGTTGTTTGAGGGCGTCAAGCTGGTTCATGGCCCGATTATCGGCGCCCCGGGTTTCAACGAATTCCCTAAAAACTGTAACCAAGTTACCATTTGCCATGCTCGACCGTATCAAAGCCTCACTGCCTTCGCTGGCACCCGCCGAACAACGCGTCGGCAAGCTCGTGCTGCGCGACCCCCGCAGTTTCGCCAGCCTGCCGGTGACCGAGCTGGCCCTGCGCTCACACGTGAGCAAGCCGACCGTGGTGCGGTTTTGCCGCAGCATGGGCTATGACGGGCTGTCGGACTTCAAACTCAAGCTGGCCGGCACGGTGAGCGAGGGTGTCCCGTTCATTCACCGCAGCGTGGACGCGGACGACAAGGTGGGCGACGTGCTGGTCAAGGTGATCGACAACACGGTGGCGGCGTTCCTGAAATACCGCAACGACGCCTCCACCCATGCGATCGAAAAAGCGGTGGATGCGCTGGTGAGCACCTACCAGAACCGCGGCCGCATCGAGTTTTACGGCGCAGGCAACTCGGGCATCGTGGCGCAGGACGCGCAGCACAAGTTCTTCCGTCTGGGCATCACCGCCATCGCCTACAGCGACGGCCACATGCAGGTGATGAGTGCCTCGCTGCTGCGCGCCGGCGACTGCCTGGTGATCGTCTCGAACTCGGGCCGCACCCGCGACCTGATGGACGCCGCCGACATCGCGCGCAAGCACGGCGCCACGGTGATCTGCATCACCACCAGCGGCTCCCCTCTGGCGCAGATCGGCCACATCCACCTCGCGGCCGACCACCCCGAAGGCTACGACCGCTACAGTCCCATGACTTCGCGGCTGATGCACCTGATGGTGATCGACGTGGTGGCCACCTGCGTGGCGCTGCGCATCGGCAGCGCGCAGCTGCAGCCGCTGCTCAAGGAGATGAAGAACAACTTGCGGAGCAAACGGTACGCGTGAGCGTGAGCGCAGCGCGCAGCTTACGCAACCCTGCGCGGCTTCGCGTCTTCCCCCGGCTTCGGTCGCGTGCGCCGGACGCGCCCAAGGACGGCGGATGCGCCCCGCAGCGGAGTGAAGGTAGGAGGCCTGCGCAGCAGGGCGGAGGACATTCGCGGAGGGGAGCATCCGTTGTCAGCGCCAACGCCCATCAGCAAGCGTTGACCAATCAAGGCGTCAGATCCGCCCCTCTTCCACCGCGTGACACGCCACACGAACGCCACCAACCTCGTGCAATACGGGCCGCTCGTTGCGGCAGCGGTCGTTGGCGTGCGGGCAGCGCGGGTTGAAGGCGCAGCCGGTCGGCGGGTTGAGCGGGTTGGGTACTTCGCCACTGACCGGCGTACGCGCCCGCCCTGTGTCGTGCATCTTCGGAATCGCGTCCAGCAGCATGCGCGTGTAGGGATGGCGCGGGCTGTCAAACAGCGTGTGCTTGGGCGCCAGCTCCACCAGCCGACCCAGGTACATCACCCCGACCTGATCGCTCACATGCCGCACCACGGCCAGGTTGTGGCTGATGAACAGGTAGGTCAGACCGCGCTCGCGCTGCAAATCTTTCATGATGTTGAGCACCTGCGCCTGCACACTCACATCCAGCGCCGAGGTGGGCTCGTCGCACACCAGGAACTCGGGCTGGGTGGCCAGCGCGCGCGCGATCGAGATGCGCTGGCGTTGCCCACCGGAGAACTGGTGCGGGTACTTCACCCGGTCCTGGGGCGACAGGCCGACCGAGCGCAGCAGATCGTCGACCCGCGCGTGCAAGGCATCGCGATCGGTCTCGATCGCGTGCTCGCGCAGCGGCTCGGCAATGATGTCTTCCACGATCCAGCGGGGGTTCAGGCTCGCGTACGGATCCTGAAAAATCATCTGGATGCGGCGGCGCAGCTGACGGCCCTGAGGCGTCTTGAAAGCGGCGTGGGCATCCTGCCCGTCGAACTCAAAGCCGCCGCGGGTCGGTTCGTACAGACCCACAAGCAGTCGGGCCACCGTGCTTTTGCCACAACCCGATTCACCTACCAGCGCCAGCGTCTGGCCGCGGGCGATATCGAACGACACACCATCCACCGCACGCAACAACTGGCGCGGCTGACGCTCCAGCATCCGGTTCAGCCACGGCGCGGACACGTCAAAGGTCTTGGCCAGGTCGGTGGCACGCACCAGTGGCGCTGTGTCTGTGGACGCGGGTGGCGCGCTGCGCTCCGCATGGGCCAGCACGGCTTTTTCGATCGAACTCATGCCATCACCCCCTGCGCCGTCACAGGCTGTTCCGCATGCAGCCAGCAGGCGGCTCGGGTGGCACCAGCATCAAGCAGGTCCGGGCGCTCGCGTTTGCAGCGATCGAACACACGCTCACAGCGCGGGTTGTAGGCACAGCCGGTCGGGATGGCGTTGAGGCGCGGCATCGCGCCATCGATCTGGTGCAGACGCTCGCGGTCCATGCCCATGTCGGGAATACAGGCCATGAGGCCGGCGGTGTAGGGATGCGCCGGGTGGTTGATCACCTCGTGCACCGGGCCCACCTCGGCGATGCGCCCGGCGTACATCACCGCCACGCGGTCGCAGGTTTCGGCGATCACACCCATGTCGTGTGTGATCAGCATCACCGCCGCGCCGCGTTCCTTGCAGATGGTTTTGAGCAGGGTGATGATCTGTGCCTGGATCGACACGTCAAGTGCCGTGGTGGGTTCGTCGGCCACGATGAGCTGAGGCTCTGCGGCCAGGGCCAGCGCGATCACCACGCGCTGTCGCATGCCGCCCGAGAACTGGTGCGGGTAGTGGTCGATGCGCTGCTCAGCCGCGGGAATGCCGGTGTCTTTGAGCAGCTCGATGGCCCGTTGCCGCGCCTGGGCATGGCTCAGTGGCAGGTGTGTGGTGATGGTCTCGATCAGCTGGCGGCCCACCGAATACAGCGGGTTGAGCGAGGTCAGCGGATCTTGAAAGATGGCGCCGATCTTGCGCCCGCGCACCTTGCGCATCTCCTCATACGGCAGGTTGTCGATGCGCTGGCCGTGCAGCACGATCTGCCCCGAGGCCACACGGCCCGGTGGCTCCAGCAAGCCAATGATGGCTGCACCGGTGAGCGACTTGCCCGCGCCCGACTCCCCCACCACACCCAGGATTTCTCCCGGCGCGATAGAAAACGAGATGTCGTCCAGCGCGCGCAGCGTGCCGCGCCGGTGGGGAAACTCGACGACGAGGTTCTTGACTTCAAGCAGACTCATGCAGATTTCACGAAGTGGTGGCTCGGAGAACGCGTGCCTTTCTCAGCACACACCGTGGAGTCGGCTTTGCCGGGCAACAGGTGTGGCCCCCCCTTCCAGGGGGCAGACGCGAAGCGGCGCAGGGCGCTTCATCTCAGCCGGGGATTCAAGGCGTCGCGCAGCCAGTCGCCCAGCAGGTTGACCGAGAGTGCAATCAGCACCAGCATCAGGCCGGGAAAAATGGTGATCCACCACTCGCCGGAAAACAGGTAGTCGTTGCCAACACGGATCAGCGTGCCCAGCGAAGGCGAGGTGGGCGGCGCCCCCACCCCCAGGAAAGACAGCGTGGCCTCGGTGATGATGGCGGTGGCCACCTGGATCGTGGCCAGCACCAGCACCGGGCCCATCACGTTGGGCAGCACATGGCCGCGCATGATACGCAGCGGCGCCACGCCGGTCACCCGCGCAGCCTGCACATACTCCTTGTTGCGCTCCACCAGCGTGGAGCCGCGCACGGTGCGCGCGTACTGCACCCAACCGGTGAGCGAGATGGAAATGATGAGCACACCAAACGCGAGCGAGTCGTGCGCGTTGGGAAACAAGGCCCGGCCCACCCCCGCAATCAGCAGGGCAACCAGGATGGCGGGGAAGGACAACATCACATCACACAGGCGCATGAGCAGGCTGTCGATCCAGCCGCCCAGGAACCCCGCCAGCAAACCCAGCGCCACGCCCACCAGCACCGACAGCACCACCGAAGCCAGGCCCACCGCCAACGAGATGCGCGCGCCGTACATCAGTGCCGAGAAAATGTCGCGCCCCTGGTCATCGGTGCCCAGCACAAAGTCGAGACTGCCACCCTCGCTCCAGGCCGGCGGCAGCCGTGCGTTCGACAACTCCAGCGAGGCCAGGTCAAACGGGTTGTGTGGTGCGACCCAGGGCGCAAACACCGCGCAGAAGATGCAGACGGCAGCAATCAGCGCCGCCACGATGGCGGTCGGCGAGGTGCGAAAACTGTGGCCGATGTCGCCATCGAGCCAGCGGCGAAAAGCTGCGATCAAGGTGATGCCTTAGCAAGAGGTGCGCACGAAGTGATTGGAGACAGGGCCAGCGCGGAACC
>CAYRIT010000137.1:0-6344 GCA_964424415.1 uncultured Hydrogenophaga sp. | reverse complement strand
GCGTGAAGTAGGTGTTGTGCACGCTGCGCTGCTTGCCGCGCTTGCCGTGGATCGGGTCCACCGGCTTGCCGGCCTTGAGGTCGGCCACCACAGTGCGCTGGCCGGGGATGATCCAGAAGAACACGTTGGCGCTCATGGCGGTGGCGATCATGGCGCCGGTCAGCAAGAAGGCGGCACGGCCTGCAAACATGTGGGTCGACGCATAGGCCGCGATGCACACCAGCACGAACACCAACGCACCCACCTTGGCGTCACCGTTTTTGCTCTGGCCGAGCGTGCGGCAAATGGCGTCGTACAACAACCAGAACACCACCAGAAACGCCAGCGCCGCGGCAATGGCGCCCGCCGGGCTCCAGGCCATGACCTTGGGATCGATCAGGTAAACGCTGGGGCTCCAGAGGTAGGAGATCAGGAACAGCGCAAAGCCCGAGAGCCAGGTGGAATAACTCTCCCAGTAAAACCAATGCAGGTGGTCGGGCAGCTTGGGCGGCGAAACGGCGAATTTCACCGGATGGTAAAAACCGCCACCGTGAACGGCCCAGAGCTCGCCGCTCACACCCTCTTTCTTCAGTTGTTCGTCTTGCGGCGGCGTGAGGCTGCTGTCCAGAAAGACGAAATAAAAAGAAGAGCCGATCCAGGCAATGGCGACGATCACGTGCAACCAGCGGATAAGCAAGTTGCCCCAGTCAAGCAGGTAGGTATCCATGGCGCCTCAACAAGACGGTGTTGCCGTCAGGAAATGCGACTCACCACCGCGGGCGCTCTGAGTCGGCTGAGGGCCGCGATTGAATGCCTGGGCTTGTGCTGGGCATCCGCTCCGCTGCGACCGAGGGAAAAGTGTATACAGTTTCTGGCGACATTCGATTGCGGGAAAACCCGGATCAACCGCGCCGCCCGTCGATCAGATCCCCAGCAGCAACTGGGCCGCGACCGAGGCGGCAATCACCTCGGGCGCCTTGCCCACAATGCCCGGCAGTCCGATCGGGCAGGTCACGCGATCCAGTTCGTCCGCCGCAAAACCGCGGGCCCGAAGGCGGCTTCGAAAACTCGCCCATTTGGTGCGGCTGCCGATCAGCCCCACAAACGGCAGATCGTCCTGGACACGCTGGCGCAGCAGGCAGGCGGCCACGATGTCCAGATCTTCGGCATGTGAAAAACTCATGATGAGCACCCGCGAGCCCGGCACCAGCTCGCGCACCGCGGCTGCCACCGGCTCCGAATGTTCGGTCTGCACCGCCTGCGGCAGCTGGTCGGGGAACACCTCATCGCGGCTGTCGATCCAGCGCACACCAAACGGCAGCGGCGCGAGCGCGTGCACCAGCGCGCGCCCCACATGGCCACCGCCGAACAGCGCCACTGGCGTGTTCGGGGAGGAAAGGCGCTCGCGCAGCGCGGGTGCGTCTGCGGCGGTAATGGGTTCAAAACACAGTGTGACCGCACCGCCGCAACACTGGCCCAGGCTCGGGCCGAGCACCACGTCGCGCGTCCAGGCACCCGCATCGGCGCGCGGGGTTTTCAATCCGGTGCGCGCCTGGGCGATCGCGTCCCACTCCAGACGCCCGCCACCGATGGTGCCGACCAGGGCATCGGCGAACACCGCCATCCAGGTCCCGGCCTCGCGCGGCACCGAGCCGCGCGTATGGACCACACTGACGACAACAGCGGGGTCGGTCGCCAGACGGCGCAAGCAGTCGTCCAGATGGTGGGCCATAAAAAGCGCGTTGTGGCGAAGACGCGATGAAAATGTGTGAAATCGTAAAGCGGGTGCCGAGCGACCAGTATGGCCCTCGTCACCGGGTGGTGATATCGGCAAACAGCAATACACTGCACACGCTCACCGGGATTGCCCGACCTTCAACGATCCGCCCCGATCCACCTGTGATCGCCTCCATGGGAAGACCAGCCATGACGACCCTATTCCGTGCCACAGCCGACAGTGCGTCCACCCCGAGCAGCCGGCTCGGGCATCTGCTGAGCCTGTGCGTCGTGTTGTTTCTTGCCTCTTGTGCCTCTCCGCCACCGCCACCGCCTGCGCCAGCCCCTGAGCGACCGGCACCCGCGCCCGCGCCCCCTCCGGTGGCGGCCTTGCCTGCGCCGGCATTGATCTCCAACGCCCTCACGCCCAAGGACTACCGGCGTGACGGTGCACGCCACATTTACGACCTGAACGCCAACCGCATCTACAAAGGTCAGTTGCCGCCCTTGATGCACGCGGTGGGTGTGCTCGATGTGGAGCTCGACGATCGCGGCAATGTGCGCAACGTGAGCTGGATGCGCGCACCCTCCCACGTGCCCGATGTGATGCGCGAAATCGAACGCACGGTGCGTGCTGCCGCCCCGTTCCCGGCGCCTGCGCGGCTCGGTGGCGTGACCTACCGCGACGTCTGGCTGTGGGACCGCAGCGGCAACTTCCAGCTCGACACCCTGACCGAAGGCCAGCGCCTTCGCTAGGTTCCCGTTTCTCCGAGGTTGACGAGCCCGCGCACCGCGGGCTCTTTTTTTGACTTCTTCTCGCCCTTCAGCTGCCCCGGTAGGTCGAGTAGCTCCAGGGGCTCACCAGCAACGGCACGTGGTAGTGCTGGTCCACATGGGCCACGCCAAAATCCAGCGCCACCCGGTTGAGGAAGTTCGGCTCCGGCAGTGCCACGCCTCTGGCAGCGAAATAGCCTTTGACGTCGAACACCAGGCGGTAGGTGCCCGCCTTGAGACTGGCGTTGTCGTACAGCAGCCCGTCGGGGTTGCGGCCATCGTGGTTGAGGGTGAAGCGCTTGACCAGCGTGGCCTGTTCGCCCTCGGTGGTGTACAGCTCGACGACCATGCCGGCGGCCGGGCAGCCGTGCATGGTGTCCAGAACGTGGGTGCTCAAGCCCATGGTGTCTCCTTGTGTGATCCTGGCTGCGAAAAAGCAGTCGACCGAAAGTGTATACACTTTTTGTTTTTCTCGATATGATCATTTCATGGAAACCTCCAGCACCCACCACATCGTCGCGTCGCTGACCCGCGCCATCGTGGAGCACCGGCTGCATCCGGGCACCAAACTGGCCGAGCAGAAACTGGCCGACCACTTCGGCGTCTCGCGCACCCTGGTGCGTCAGGCGCTGTTTCAACTGTCGCAGAACCGGCTGATCAAGCTGGAACCGGCGCGCGGGGCCTTTGTGGCCGCGCCCTCGGTGGAAGAGGCCAAACAGGTGTTTGCGGTGCGCCGCATGCTGGAGGCCGAGATGGCGCGCGCCTTTGCCCGCTCGACCACGCCGGCCAAGCTCAGGGCGCTGCGCGAACACGTGGCGCAGGAAAAACTGGCGGTGCAGCAGCAGGACGTCTCCAGCCGCACCGAGTTGCTTGGTGATTTCCACGTGCGCATGGCCGAGCTCATGGGCAACCAGGTGCTGGCCGATCTGCTGCGTGAGCTGATTTCGCGCTGCGCACTGATCACCCTCATGTACCAGAGCACCCACGCCGCCGAACACTCCAGCGAAGAGCACAGCGAGATCGTGAAGGCCCTGGCGGCGCGCAACGAAGAGCTCGCGGTGCGCCTGATGAACGAACACCTGCAGCATGTCGAAGAAAACCTGACTTTCGACCGCAAGCGGCCGGTCAGCGAGTTGTCGCTGGCGTTGATGTAATCCCCCCGCGCCGCGCTGCGCGCGCCACCCCCTCCCGGGGCGGTGCTGGCGGGCCGGCAAGGCCGGTTGCGCGGCATCCCCGAACATGACACTTCACCCGTTGCGCTCATGACATCCCTCTACGATTCCACCGCTGCCTACCCCCGTGACCTGATCGGCTATGGCCGGGATGTGCCGCATGCGCGCTGGCCAGGTGGTGCGCGGATTGCGGTGCAGTTCGTGCTGAACTACGAAGAAGGTGGCGAGAACTGCGTGCTGCATGGCGACGCGGGTTCGGAGCAGTTCCTCTCGGAGATGTTCAATCCGCCCGCCTTTCCCGAGCGCCACATCAGCATGGAAGGTATCTACGAATACGGTTCCCGTGCTGGGGTGTGGCGCTTGCTGCGCGAGTTCGAGCGGCGTGGCCTGCCGCTGACCGTGTTCGGTGTCGCCACGGCCTTGCAGCGCTCGCCCGAGGTCACCGCCGCGTTCAAAGAGCTGGGCCATGAGATCGCCTGTCACGGCCTGAAGTGGATCCACTACCAGAACATCCCTGAGGAAACCGAGCGCGCCCACATGGCCGAGGCGATGGCGATCATGGTGCAGCTCACGGGCGAGCGGCCGCTGGGCTGGTACACCGGCCGCGACAGCCCCAACACCCGCCGCCTGGTGGCCGACTTCGGCGGCTTCGAATACGACAGCGACTACTACGGCGAAGACCTGCCGTTCTGGATGAAGGTGCGCAAGACCGACGGCAGCAACGCCCACCAGCTCATCGTGCCCTACACGCTGGACTGCAACGACATGCGCTTCGCCCTGCCCCAGGGCTATTCCCACGCCGACCCGTTCTTCCAGTACATGAAAGACAGCTTCGACGCGCTGTACGCCGAAGGCGACCCGGCCGGTCTGGACCGGCCCAAGATGATGAGCATCGGCATGCACTGTCGCCTGCTCGGCCGCCCGGGCCGCATCACCGCGCTGCAGCGTTTCCTCGACCACATCCAGCAACACGACCAGGTGTGGGTGACCAGCCGTCTCGACATCGCGCGCCACTGGAAAGCCACCCACCCCATCGCCGCCTGATCCGCAGGAGAACCCCATGTCCATCACGCTAGCCCAACTCAACGCCGCGCCTTTGTCCGAGGCCGCGCAGATGCTCGACGGCCTGTACGAACACTCGCCCTGGATTGCCGAAAAAGCCTTGGCCCACCGGCCGTTCGCCTCGCTCGCCGCGCTCAAACACGCGATGGTCACGGTGCTGAACGAGGCCGGTGTGGCACCGCAGCTTGCCCTGATCCGCGCCCACCCGGAACTCGCCGGCAAGGCCATGGTGAGCAAGACGCTGACCGCCGAGTCCACCAACGAGCAGAGCAAGGCGGGCCTCACCAACTGCACACCCGAGGAATTCGCCCACATCCAGCAGCTCAACGCCGACTACAACGCCCGTTTCGGCTTCCCTTTCATCCTGGCGGTGCGCGGTCCGCGCGGTACCGGCCTGCCCAAGGCCGAGATCATCGCCACCTTCGAGCGGCGCCTGCACAACCCGGTCGACTTCGAGCGCGCCGAATGCCTGCGCCACATCCACCGCATCGCCGAGATCCGCCTGAACGACAAATTCGGCTTCGAGCCCACGCTGGGCAACGCGGTCTGGGACTGGCACGAAGCCCTGGCGCAGCACACCGACCCCGGCTACGCGGAGCTCGCCCAGCTCACCGTGACCTACCTCACCGACGCACACCGCGCCTGTGCCGTGCAGCTGCAGCAGCAGATGCTGGACTGCGGTTTCGACGAGGTGCACATCGATGCGGTGGGCAACGTGGTCGGGCGCTACCTGGGGTCCACGCCGGATGTGCCAGCCTTGCTCACAGGCAGCCATTACGACACCGTGCGCAACGGTGGCAAGTACGACGGCCGCCTCGGCATCTACGTGCCCATGGCCTGCGTGCAACAGCTGCACCAGACCCAGCAGCGCCTGCCCTACACGCTTGAAGTGGTGGGCTTTGCCGAAGAGGAAGGCCAGCGTTACAAGGCCACCTTCCTGGGCTCGGGCGCGCTCACCGGCCACTTCAACCCGGCCTGGCTCGATCAGCAGGACGCCGACGGCACCACCATGCGCGCCGCCATGCAGAACGCCGGCCTGCCCGCCACGCTGGAGGCCATCGGCGCGCTGCAGCGCGATCCGGCGAAGTACCTCGGTTTTGTGGAAGTCCACATCGAACAAGGCCCGGTGCTCAACGAGCTGGACATCCCGCTGGGCGTGGTCACCTCGATCAACGCCAGCGTGCGCTACCAGGGCGCGGTGATCGGCATGGCCAGCCACGCCGGCACCACACCCATGGACCGCCGCCGCGACGCCGCCTGCGCGGTGGCCGAGCTCGCGCTCTACGCGGAAAAACGCGCGCTGCAAGACGGCGATTCGGTCGCCACCATCGGCATGCTGCAGGTGCCCAATGGCTCGATCAACGTGGTGCCCGGGCGCTGCAACTTTTCGCTCGACCTGCGCGCACCCAGCAACACCCAGCGCGACGCGCTGGCCAACGACGTGGTCGCCGAACTGCAGGCCATCTGCGAGCGCCGCGGTCTGCGCCACACCCTGGAAGAAACCATGCGTGCGGCCGCCGCGCCCAGCGCACCGGCCTGGCAGGCGCGCTGGGAAGCGGCCGTGCATGCGCTCGGCGTGCCCATGCACCGCCTGCCCAGTGGCGCCGGTCACGACGCGATGAAGCTGCACGAGGTGATGCC
>CAYRIT010000136.1:1324-6779 GCA_964424415.1 uncultured Hydrogenophaga sp. | reverse complement strand
CCCATCGTGGTGAATGACTCGCGGGGCTTCTACACCAGCCGCACCTTCGGCACCTTCGTGATGGAAGGTGCCGCCATGCTCGGCGAAGGCATTCCGGCGCCGGTGATCGAAAACGCCGCCATGCAGGCCGGCATGCCGGTGGGTCCGCTGGCGGTGCTGGACGAAACCGCGCTCTCGCTCTCGGTGCATGTGCTGGAACAGACGCGGCTCGATTTCCAGAAGGAAGGCAAACCCTACACCGCCACACCCGGAGAGACCCTGGTGGAGCGCATGGTCAAGGAACTCAACCGGCCCGGGCGCGCAGCCGGCGGCGGCTTCTACGACTACCCCGAAGGCCAGAAAAAACACCTGTGGCCCGAACTCAGCAAGCTGTTCGAGAAGCCGGACGTGGCCTGGGACCTGCAAGATGTGAAAGACCGCCTGCTCTACCGCCAGGCGGTGGAGACCGCGCGCTGCCTGGCCGAGGGTGTGCTCACCAGCGTGCACGACGGCAACATCGGCTCCATCTTTGGCATCGGTTTCCCGGCCTGGACCGGCGGCGCCCTGCAGTTCATCTACGGCATGGGGGTGGATGCCTTCGAGCGGCGTTGTGCCGAGCTGGCTGCACAGTACGGCAGCGGCTTTGTGCTGAGCAATGCGGTGAAAGCCGTGCTGCGCCAGCACCAGCCCGTCTATTGAGCACCAGGCGCGCTGTCAGCTTGCTGCCATCCAGACTTCTTACACTCTCTTCAGCCGACGGGCGCCCTGCCCGCCGGCTTTTTCTTGTCATCCCGTCTGCCACATCACCCCAGCACCATGAACCGTCTTGACAAAAAAGTTTCCCTCATCACCGGCGCGGCCCAAGGCATCGGCCTGGCCACGGCCCTGAAATTTGCGCGCGAAGGCGCCACCGTCATCGTCTGCGACGTGAAGCAGGCGGCGGTGGACGAGGCTGTGAAGCAGTGCGAGGCGCTGGGTGCCACCGCCCTGGGTTTTGTGATGGACGTGACCCAGCGCGCCATGGTCGATGCGGTGATCGCCCAGGTGAAAGAGCGCTTCGGCCGCATCGACGTGCTGGTCAACAACGCCGGCATCACGCAGGACGCGCGCCTGCAGAAGATGACACTGGAACAATTCGACAACGTCATCGACGTCAACCTGCGTGGTGTCTTCCATTGCGCCCAGGCCGTGGCCGACACCATGGTCGCCCAGGGCAACGGCGTGATCCTCAACGCCTCCTCGGTGGTGGGTATCTACGGCAACTTCGGCCAGACCAACTACGCGGCCACCAAGTTCGGCGTGATCGGTTTCACCAAGACCTGGAGCCGCGAGCTCGGCCCCAAAGGCGTGCGCGTGAATGCGGTGGCGCCCGGTTTCATCAGCACACCCATCCTCTCCACCATCCCCGAAAAGGTCATCACCGAGATGGAGCACCGCGTGCCGTTGCGCCGGCTCGGCAAACCCGAAGAAATTGCCAACGTCTACGCCTTCCTTGCCAGCGACGAAGCCAGCTACATCAATGGCGCGGTGATCGAGGTGTCGGGCGGCATGACGGTGTGAATCTGCAGCGGGGGGACGGCGGCGTGCCCCGGCTGCTGGCAGGCGCCGGACAGGCCTAAGTGCGATAACCTTGCACACTTTGTTTCAAGACCCCAGCCAGTGAAGATCGCCCCCATCCCTGCTGATGAGCTGGCCCGCCAAGCCCGGCTGGACGGATTGGGCGCGCTTGACACATTGCCCCATCCCGCGTTCGATCACATCACCGAACTCGCCTCAAAGATCTGCGACACCCCCGTGGCGCTGGTCACCCTGGTGGACCGCGACCGGCAGTGGTTCAAGTCGCGGGTGGGCATCGAGATCACACAAACCAGCCGCGACCTGTCCTTTTGTGGCCATGCCATTCACGTGCCCGACCAGGTCATGGAGGTGGAGGACGCCTCGCAGGACCCGCGCTTTGCCGACAATCCGCTGGTGCAAGGCGCACCTCACCTGCGCTTTTATGCCGGCGCTCCCATCGTGACGGAAGACGGTCATGCCCTGGGCACCGTGTGCGTGATCGACCAGCGCGCCCGTGTGCTGACGCCAGCGCAACGGACCTCCCTGCAATCGCTCTCCAGCCTGGTCGCCTCCCTGCTCGATCACGAACGGCTGCGCCGCGAGGAAGCGGAGCGCAATTCGGCCGAGGTGCGCCGTCGCGACCAGTGCGTCCAGGCGCTGCTGCACGTGGGCATGGAACTCAGGTCTTTCGTGGACACCGATTACGTCTACCAGTTTGCCAACCCGGCGTACCTTGCGTATTGGCAGCGCAAGCCCGAGGACATTGTGGGCCGGCGGGTGGCAGACCTGGCGGGCGAGGCGCAGTTCCAAAACACGATCAAACCCCAGATCGACCGGGCGCTGTCCGGTCAGACCGTGCGATACGAAACGGCCTTCCGCTTTCCCGGCATGGGTGTGCGGCAGGCGGAGGTGTCGTACATCCCCGCTCGCGCCGATTCGGGCGAGATGCTGGGCGTGGTGGTGCGGGTGCAGGACATACAGGCACGCCAGGAACGGGACGATGAACTCAACCGCGCCCTGGTCAGCCTGCAACACAAGACTCTGGCGCAGGAGCGTTTTATCCACATCATTTCGCACGACCTGCGCGAACCGATCAACACCATCAACAACTTTGCCGGCCTGCTGGCAGACGATCCTGCGCTGAATGTTCAGCCTGCTGCCCGCCGCTACCTGGACTTTGTGCTCCAGGGTGGGCGTCGCATGGTGTCGCTGCTCGACGGACTGCTCGATTTTGTGCGGCTGGACCAGCAAGCCATCGCGCGCCAGCCAGTTGATCTGCGCAGCTTGGCCGAGCAGGTGCGTGACGACCTGTCGGCCTTGCTGGAGCGCGCGGGGGGGCAGTTGCAGATCGGGGATCTGCCCACGGTGCCGGGCGATCCTTCGCTGCTGCGCATCGCCTTGCAAAACCTGGTGAACAACGCACTGAAGTTCGCGCGCCGCGGCGTGCCGCCGGTGGTGCGCCTGTCGGCCCGCCAGGGGGGTGGCGCTTGGCACATCGCCGTGGCCGACAACGGCATCGGCATGCCGGCCGACCAGCTCGACGCGGTGTTCGAGATGTTCAATCGCCTGCACTCAGGGAAACAATACGCTGGCGCTGGCCTTGGTCTGTCCATCTGTCGCCGCATCGCCGAGCTGCACCAGGGCAGCATCGGCGTTGTGTCCGAACCCGGCCAGGGAAGCTGCTTCACCCTGGTTCTTCCCCAGCACGTTTCCTGACCCATTCCAAGGACGGTTCCGCATGATCCAGCGTTTCATCCTGATCGACGACAACGAAGCCGACAACGTCTACCACGAGATCATGATCCGCCGCGCGGGTTTCACCGGTGAGGTGCTGGTGTTCGAGAGCGGCCCGGACGCCCTGGCGTTCTTCCAGCAAGACGCGCTGACCGTTCCCACCTGCATCTTCCTGGACATCAACATGCCCATGATGGATGGCTTCGAAGTGGCCGAGCAGGCCACACCGCTGCTGGCCGACAAGCCCAGCGTGGTGATGCTGATGCTGACCTCCTCGGGGTCACCGGCCGACCGGGAGCGGGCCGGCACCCTGCCCATCATCAAAGGTTATGTGACCAAGCCGCTGGATGTGCCCACGGTGCAATCGCTGATGACAACAGCCACCTGAGGCACGCGGTCGGCAGGCCGCCACGCACCGCCGTTGTCGTGCCAGACCGCCACCGATAATGGGGCATGTCCCTGCTCGCCCCCGCCGAATCTGAGCCAGACACACCGCCGCCGGCGGCGCCCGAGAACAGGCGCGACCTGTTCTGGTCGTTCACCTGGCTGGCCTTGCAGGGCTTTGGTGGTGTGCTGGCGGTGGTGCAGCGCGAGCTGGTGGAGAAAAAGCGCTGGCTGACCCAGGAACAGTTCGTGGAGGACTGGGCGGTGGCCCAGGTCATGCCCGGCCCCAACGTGGTGAACCTCTCGCTGATGATCGGCGGCCGCCATTTCGGCTGGACCGGCGCGCTGACCGCACTGGCAGGCATGTTGACCGCGCCGCTCCTGCTGCTGTTGCTGGTGGCCGCGCTGTACGGCAGTGTGGCCGACACCGCCGTCGCGCAGGGTGCGCTGCGCGGCATGGGTGCGGTGGCCGCGGCCCTGATCACCGCCACCGGCCTCAAACTGATCGCCGCGCTGCACAGGAACCCGATGGGCATGGGTGTGTGCATCGGCCTGGCGGGGCTCACCTTTGTGGCGATTGCCCTGTTGCGCTGGCCCTTGGCGGGTGTGCTGGCGGTGGTTGGCGGTGGCGCCTGCCTCTGGGCCTGGCGCCAGCTCGCGCCCCTGGCCACCGCGGCCGGAGGCCGCCCGTGATCGCGCTGCCCGCGCCGGTCGACTGGCTGCTCGTCTTCTCGCACTTTGCTTCGCTCTCCCTGCTCGCGGTGGGCGGCGCCATCACCACCGCGCCCGACATGCACCGCTACCTGGTGACGCAGCAGGCCTGGCTGAGCGACACACAGTTCACCGCGTCCATCGCCCTGTCGCAGGCCGCGCCCGGGCCCAACGTGTTGTTCATTGCGCTGCTCGGCTGGAACCTCGGCCTCAATGCCGGCGGTGGACCGGGCGCAGGCTGGATGGCCTGGGGGCTGGCGCTGCTCGGTGTGCTGGTGAGCATGACGGCCACGCTGCTGCCATCTTCTGTGCTCACCTACACCGCCACCCGCTGGGCCCACCGCCACCGCGAGCGCCGCACCGTGCGCGCGTTCAAGGCCGGCATGGCGCCAATCGTGATCGCGCTGCTGATCGCCACCGGCTGGCTGCTCACCGCCGCACACGACCTGCCGGCGCGCGACTGGCCGCTGTACCTGCTGACCGCCGCGGCCACGCTGACCGTGTGGCGCACCCGCATCCACCTGCTCTGGCTGATCGGCGCGGGCGCGTTGCTGGGCGCGCTGGGCTGGGTCTGAGCCCCGCCAGCGCCGAACTCAGCGTGGGTTCTCGAAGAACACGCTGTTGGTGTAGTCGCTGATCTCGAAATACACCTTTTTCTCGCCGAGATCGACCTGCATGTTGAGGTTTTCGTCGAGCACACCGTAGCCGTAGCGGTAGGCGCGTGGCGACTTGTCGCCCGTGCCCAGCGCGGTGCTGATCTTGTCGACCTTCAGGAAGCGCCGCACCACCTTGTCTCCTGCATACACCTCCAGCACGCCGTTGGTGCCGGTCCAGTTCTGTATGTCGCGGCTGATCTGGTTTTGTTGCTCCTGGGTGCAGGCAGACAGCAGCCCGGCCATCAGGGCCAGGGGAATCAAGATCGTTGAGCGGTTCATGGCAAGTCCAGCAAAAATGGCAGGCACTGCGCCGCCGGCTCGCGCAGGCAGGCATCGGCGACCGGGTCGAGGTCGGTCGCCTCCGGGTTGACGATGACCACACGCGCACCACACTGGTGGGCGGTGAGCGCCAGACCAGCGGCCGGGTAGACCAC
>CAYRIT010000136.1:0-1224 GCA_964424415.1 uncultured Hydrogenophaga sp. | reverse complement strand
CCGTGTTGCCCGCGAGCTGGTGCAATCCGTCCACGTTCTGTGTGATCAGCGTGAGACGCCCGGGATGACGGTGGGCAAACGCGGCCAGCGCATGGTGGCCGGCATGGGGCGCCACAGGGCCGAGCGCCGC
The DNA here is from genome assembly GCA_964424415.1 of uncultured Hydrogenophaga sp. Taxonomy (GTDB): domain Bacteria; phylum Pseudomonadota; class Gammaproteobacteria; order Burkholderiales; family Burkholderiaceae_C; genus Hydrogenophaga. The sequence goes on along the minus strand of CAYRIT010000136.1, from coordinate 1,094 downwards.
GCGCCGGTGCGCGTACCAGTTCCAGACCCGCTGGGGGTGGGCACGGAACGCGGTTTCTGTCGCCAGATCTTCGGGGTTGAACTGGGCCCAGAGCCCGGTCTGGGCATCGCGAAAGGTCGGCACGCCCGACTCGGCGCTCATGCCCGCGCCGCTCAGCACTGCGATATGCACTGCCTCATCGATCCACCGCCGCACCGTTTCGCGCAAGGACACGCTCATCCCCGCTGGCGCAGCGCCTCGTACAGACAGACCCCGCTGGCCACCGACACGTTGAGGCTTTCCACCGCGCCGCGCATGGGAATGCTCACCAGCTGATCGCAGGTTTTGCGGGTGAGCTGGCGCATGCCCTGCCCTTCGGCGCCAAGCACCAGAGCGGTCGGGCCGCGCAGATCGACCTCGTAGAGCGTCTTGGGCGCGTCGTCGCTGGTGCCGGTGATCCAGATGCTGCGTTCCTTGAGCTCGCCCAGGGTTCGCGCCAGGTTGGTCACCATGAAATACGGCATGGTCTCGGCCGCGCCGCTGGCCACCTTGGCCACGGTGGCGTTGATGCCCGCCGCATGGTCCTTGGGCGCGATCACCGCGTGGGCACCTGCGCCGTCGGCCACGCGCAGACAGGCGCCCAGGTTGTGCGGGTCGGTGATGCCATCGAGCACCAGCAGCAAGGGCGCGGCACCGGCGGCTTCCAGTTCTTCGAGCAGGCCGTCAAGCGAGTGCACCGGTGCGATCTCCTGCACCCGCGCCGCCACACCCTGGTGGCCGTGGCTGCCCGCGAGTTTGGCGATACGCAACCCATCGGCTTCGATCAACCGCACATTCGCCTCTTTGGCGCGCTCCAGAAACTGGCGCATGCGGGCGTCGCGACGCGACGGTTCGACGTAGATCTCGACGATGGAGGCCGGCGCGGTTTTCAGGCGCACGCCCACGGCGTGGAAACCGAACAAAATTTTGGAGGACGACATGGGGCGATTATCGTGGCCCCCACGCTCCGCCGCTGCGCGGGTCGCTGCCCCCGAGGGGGCTGGGCCTGCCTTGGGGCGGCCCGGCGGCTGGCCCGCTGGCCCCCACGCTCCGCCGCTGCGCGGGTCGCTGCCCCC
>CAYRIT010000135.1:0-6924 GCA_964424415.1 uncultured Hydrogenophaga sp. | reverse complement strand
CCCAGGTTGAACTGGCCCGCGCCTTTGTCGTCCACGCAGCGCATCAGGGCGTTGAGTGCGTTGTGCGCGTCGTAGGTGCTGGGTGTCCAGCCGAGCATGTAGAAGCTGGTGTTGCGGCTCAGCACCTTGGGGAAATAGGTGCCCTTGGTTTCGGCCTGCAGGTTGATCTTCACGCCGATGCGCGCCAGATTGGCTGCAACCGCCTGGCAGATGTTGCTGTCGTTCACGTAGCGGTCGTTCGGGCAGTTCATGCTGACTTCAAAACCGCTCGGATAGCCGGCGTCGGCCAGCAATTTTTTGGCCCCGTCCGGGTCGTAGGGCAGGCGCTTGTCCATGGCTTCATCGAAACCGTTGATGCCCGGGCCGACCATCAGCGCGGTGGGGCGCGACGCACCGCGCATCACCGTTTTCTGGATGCCCACGATGTCGATCGCCTGGTAGAACGCCTGGCGCACCCGCTTGTCCTTGAACGGGTTTTTTCCCTTGACGTTGGAGTAGAGCAGCTCGTCGCGTTTCTGGTCCATGCCCAGGAAGATGGTGCGCATCTCCGGGCCCTGCAGCACGCGGGCTTTGCCGCTGGCATTGATGCGCGCCACGTCCTGCAGCGGCACCGGCTCGATCACATCCACCTGTCCGGACAGCAGGGCCGCCACACGGGTGGCGTCGTTGCCGATCGGTGTGTACTCCACGTTCACCACGTTGCCGTCGATCTTGCCCCAGTAGCTGCCGTTGCGCACAAAGGTGGTTTTCACGTTGGGCTGGCGCTCACGCAGGCGGTAAGGCCCGGTGCCGTTGGCCTGGAACGAAGCGGCGTTCTCGATGCCCTTGCGGCGGTCCACCGGTTTGGTCGCGCCGTTCTTTTCTGCCCAGTCCTTGCTCATGATGTAGAAGAACGAGAACACGTCGGGCAGGATGGGAAATGGTGTTTTGGTCTCGAACTCCACCGTGTGGCTGTCGACCTTGCGCACATCATTGATGTCGTTGGTGTAGGTCTTCATGTCCGAACCATCACCCGAACCCCGTGCAAAGCTGAACAATACGTCGTCGGCGGTGAACGGTGTGCCATCGTGGAATTTCACACCCTTGCGCAGCTCGAAGCGCCACACATTGGGCGAGGTCTGTTTCCAGCTGGTGGCCAGACCGGGTGTGAGCTTGAGGTTGCGATCGCGCGCCACCAGCGGCTCGTACACGTTGCCGGTCACGCTGAGCTGCGTGGTCTCGTTGAGCGAATGGGGGTCCATCGACAAGGCATCGCCCTGGTTGCCGATACGCACGGTCTGCGCCACAGCGGCAGCCGAGCAGGTCGCCAGCATCAACGAGGCGGTGAGGGTTCGACGGTAATTCATGGATCGCTCCTTGGTGGATGAAGAGGGTGGCAGAAAAACAAAATGCGGGCCATCAGGCTGACCGATCCAGCGGCATGCCCTGTTCGATCAGGCCCGCATGCAAAGCGGCGCCCAGTGGCAACACATCGTCGTTGAAATCGTAGCGTGTGTTGTGCAGGAAGCAGCTGCCTTCGCCGCCCTGCCCCAGCCGCAGGTAGGCACCGGGCTTGACCTGCAGCATGAAAGAGAAATCCTCCGCCCCCATGCTCGGATCCATGTGCCGGTCCACATGCTCGGCGCCCACCAGTTTCTGCGCCACATCAGCAGCAAAACGCGCTTCGGCGTCGGTGTTGATGGTGGCCGGGTAGATGCGCTCATAGTGCACATGAGCCGAGGCACCCAGCCCCAGTGCCACACCCGAGCACAGCTCATGCAAGCGCTTTTCCACCAGATCCTGCACCTCGGAGCGGAAGGTGCGCACCGTACCCACCAGCGTCGCCTTGCCCGGCACCACACTGAAGGCGCCCATGTCGCCAGCCTGCATGGCGCACAGGCTGATGACAGCGCTGTCGATGGCGCGCACATTGCGCGAGACGATGCTTTGCACCGCGGTGATGATGTGGGCCGAAACCAGCACCGGATCCACCGCGAGGTAAGGGTGTGCACCATGGCCACCCTTGCCTGTGATCTCGATCGTGATGCGATCGGCGGCCGCCATCATCGGCCCGGGGTTCACCCCCACCGTCCCCGGCTTCATCTGAGGCCAGTTGTGCATGCCATATACAGACTTGACCGGGAAGCGGTCGAACAGGCCATCTTCGATCATGGCCTTGGCGCCGGCAAAACCTTCTTCACCGGGCTGGAAGATCAACACCGCCGTTCCGTCGAACTGGCGGGTCTCGGCCAGATAGCGTGCCGCGCCCACCAACATGGTGGTGTGTCCGTCGTGCCCGCATCCGTGCATCATCCCCGGGTGTGTGGATTTCCAGGCGAAGTCGTTTTGCTCGGTGATGGGCAGAGCGTCCATATCGGCCCGCAGGCCCATCATCTGGCCGCTGTCATGCTGGCGCCCGTGGATCAGCGCCACCACTCCGGTCTTGCCGATACCGGTGTGGATTTCGTCAACCCCACACACCTTGAGGGCCTCCACCACCCGCTGGGCGGTGTAGTGCTCCTCGAAACCGATTTCGGGATGGGCGTGCAGGTCGCGCCGCAGTGCTGTGAGCTCGGGATGAAAGGCCGCGATGTGGGCGAACGCCCGGCCATGGGCCTTGATGCGAGGGGCCAACATGCTCAATGCCCTCCGGCTTTCTCGACGCGCAGCCGTGGATCGACCGCGAAATACAGCAGGTCGACAACAAGGTTGATGATCACAAAAATGAGCGCAATCAGGCACAGATAGGCTGCCATCACCGGGATGTCGGCAAACGTCACCGCCTGGATGAACAGCAGGCCCATGCCAGGCCACTGAAACACGGTCTCGGTGATGATGGCAAACGCGATCAGGCCACCGAGCTGCAGACCGGTGATGGTCATGACCGGCACCAGCGTGTTTTTGAGTGCATGGCCAAAATGGACCGCGCGGTTGGTCAGGCCGCGGGCGCGGGCGAACTTGATGTAGTCGGTGCGCAGCACTTCCAGCATCTCGGCGCGCACCAGCCGCATGATCAGTGTGAGTTGGAAGATCGCGAGCGTGATCGCAGGCAAGACGATGTGAAGCCATCCTTTGGGCGTGAGCAGGCCACTGCTCCACCAACCCAGCTGCACCACATCACCGCGGCCAAAGCTGGGAAACCAGCCCAAGTACACCGCGAACACCAGAATCAGCAAGATGCCGATCAGAAAGGTGGGCAGCGACACACCCAGCAGCGAAATTGTCATGAAAACCTGACTGACGAAGCTGCCGCGCTTCAACGCGGCGTAGACCCCCATGGGGATACCCGCGAGCAAGGCCAGCAGACCGGCCACCAGCGCGAGCTCCATCGTCGCTGGCAAGCGTTCACCAATCAGACGCGACACCTTGGCGCCTTGGCGCAGGCTGATGCCGAACTCACCTTGCACCGCGTTGACGAGGAAATGCCAGAACTGCACCACAAAGGGCTGGTCCAGCCCAAGCTGACCACGGAGTTCGCGTATTTGTGCGGGGGTGGCATCCTGGCCGAGCAAAAACACCACCGGGTCGCCCACATACTGAAACAGCATGAACGCGATCAGCGCCACGCTGACCATGACCACAACCGCTTGGGCCAGGCGTCGAAGAATGAAAGCGAACATGGGTGGCTTGAATAGACCGAGGGCCGCACGGTGCGGCCCTCCTGGCGTCGAGCGGAAAATCAGTTTACCTTGACGAGGCGCCAATCCAGCCGGTTGTCGGCCCGGTGAACCACGTCCACCTTTTTCTTCATCGCCCAGGGAATCACCTGGTTGTGCAGCGGGATGTGGGCAACCTCCTGATTTTGCAGCTGCAGCGCCTTGTTCAGCAGCTCGGTGCGCAGCTTCAGGTTGGTCTCTTTTTTGGCCCGTTCAATCAGGCCATCCATCTGTGGATTGCTGTAGCGGCCCACGTTATAGTTGCCATCCCCCTGGACGCCCACGGTGCGCACCAGCGACTGCAGGGAGTACATGGCATCGAACGTGGGCACACCCCAGCCCAGCATGTAGATGCTGGCTTCGTGGCGCTGGATCATCGGGAAGTAGGTCACCAGCGGCAGCGTGCGCAGCTTGGCCTTGACGCCGATCTTGGCCCACATCGAGGTGACGGCCTGGCAGATCGCTTCGTCGTTGATGTAGCGATTGTTCGGGCAGGCAAAGTCGACCTCGAAACCTTTGGGGTATCCCGCACTGGCCAGCAGCTTCTGCGCCGCGCCCGCGTCATAGGGATAGCGCTTGTGCACCGCCTCGTTCCAGCCGTTGACCTGCGGCGCCACCAGCGCACCCGTGGGCTGCCCCAGGTCACGCAGCGTCACCCGGGCAATGGTGTTGATGTCGATCGCCTGGTACAGCGCCTGTCGCACGCGCTGGTCCTTTAGCGGGTTCTTTCCCTTCACATCGCTACCAGGGAGCTCGTCGCGGAACTGATCCATACCAAAAAAGATGGTTCGGTTCTCGATGCCGTCGATCACCTTGAGTTCTGGCGACGAGCGCACCCGCCCCAGATCCTGCGGGCTGGGGTCGAGTACAAAGTCCACCTCACCCGATAGCAAGGCGGCCATGCGGGTTGCGACGTTCTTGACCGGCGTGTACACCACCTCGGTCACGTTGCCGTCGGACTTGCCCCACCAAGCGGGGTTGCGGGTCATCACCAGTTTCTGGTCAGGCTGCCATTCCTTAAGCATGAACGGGCCCGTGCCGTTGGCATTGCGATGGGCAAAGTTCTCGTCTTTGGTCTTAATGTCCTTGGGCGCGGTTGAATTGTTTTTCTCCGCCCAGGCCTTGCTCATCATGCGCAGCTCGGTGAGCTGGTTGATCAGCACCGGATTGGGATCCTTGGTGAAGATGTCGATGGTGTTGGCGTCCACCTTGAGCACCCGGTCGATTCCAGCGGTGTAGACAGCAAAATTCGACGTCTTGCCCATCGCCCGCTCAATCGAAAACACGGCGTCGTCGGCACCAAATGCGCTGCCGTCATGGAATTTCACGCCGGTGCGCAGTGCGAGACGCATTTGCGTCGGGGAAACCTGCGTCCAGCCGGTGGCCAGCACAGGTTCGGGCTTGAACGAGCGACTGTTGTAATACACCAGCGACTCGTACACCGCCGCATGTATGCCGTTGGAGAGCGCGTTGTTTTGTGAATGAATGTCCCAGGTGGGTATGTCGCTGGCACTGGTCCATTTGAAAGTTTTGGCCTGCACCCCGGCAGCACCCAACGACAATGCCGCGGCCAAGACTGTTGTCGAGAATTTCATCGTTAACACCCTGAAAAAGTGAAAACCACGACTATGCACCATCCACACCAACGGCTTGAAGCGGGCTAACCCGGATGGCCGGAATTCGGGAAAATATGGCAGGGTGATTTACCATCCAAATTCGGTCCATTGTTTGAAAAAATTGCCGATCCGACCAGCGCCAGATTCAATCCAGGCGCAGACTGCCGTACCAAGCCTGCAGCCTGCTGGACGTGTTATCCGTGTCGGTCATCAGCGCAACGGCCAGCAGCGGGCCAGGATTCTCGCCAAATACGCGCTGGAAGTCCGCCCTCACATCGCGCTCGTAACGCCGCCATTGGCCCAAGGACGCTTCACCCGTTTCCACCACCAGTTTTCGAATGCGGTCGGTGCGCGGGTTGGGCACGACTGTCTCCAGCGGTTCACTTGCGCTCCACACATAGGCCAAGGTGGCGTAGGGCAGCTCCTCCCCGGTCAGCAGACGGCTGAGCTCAGAAAGTCGGTGTGTACGCGCATTCAAGAGCGCGCGGTTACCACCGAAGGCGAGCACGATTCGCACTGGCGCATCCTCTGCCTGCGGGTCGCGCAGATCGGAATGACTCGGCAGGGCATCCACTCTCCAAGAGAACGTCAACTGCGCGACCGCGGGGATTCCGTCGGTAAAACGCTGTCGCAGAATACTGACCGAGTTGTTGGCCCGCACGCGCAAGGCAGGTTGCCCTAGCACACTCACGGGCTCGAACGGCTCGCTGCGCTTGCCAGGCAAAGCAAGCGGCTCCCAAAGTGGTGTTGAAGCCGGCGTCAACAACAATTTCACCGCTGCACGCTGCAAGTCGGTATCGCGGTCGGGCATAGGGACCACGGCGGGCCAGGCGCAACCCGCCAGCGCAAGGGTTAAACACACACTTGCCAACAATGGGCGTCCGCTATGCATTCGAGCCAGCCAGTGCTTGGTGTTCCGTTTTTTGATTACCAACAATTTCATTGAATAACCAAGTTTCAGAGATGCCGGCAGTGCAGCAACAATCAAACTGCTACGCGTGTACTCACCACCTGAGCATAGAATCAAACGCAACACGTCGATCATTCAGCAACCGGTTTCCCAAAGGCCAACGCCCCACGAGAGTTTCCTCAGGTGGGGCGCTGGTTGGCTGTAAGAGTCTGACGATGACCTACTTTCACACGGGAACCCGCACTATCATCGGCGCAAAAGCGTTTCACTGTCCTGTTCGGGATGGGAAGGAGTGGTACCACCTTGCTATGGTCGTCAGACATAAAGGGTTGTCCAAACAGAATACTCTGTTCAGACGAATTCATAGAGTTTCGAATCAGCTTCTTTGATTGCTGCCAACGCATTGACGGTCACGGTTGGACCGCTATCGGGCATAACTGACATATTGCTAAGAGTTGACTCTGACGACATACGCGTCAAAGTTATAGGGTCAAGCCGCACGAGCAATTAGTACTGGTTAGCTTAACGCATTGCTGCGCTTCCACACCCAGCCTATCAACGTCCTGGTCTTGAACGACTCTTTAGGGGGCTCAAGGCCCCGGCAGATCTCATCTTGGAACGAGTTTCCCGCTTAGATGCTTTCAGCGGTTATCTCTTCCGCACTTAGCTACCCGGCGATGCCACTGGCGTGACAACCGGTACACCAGAGGTGCGTCCACTCCGGTCCTCTCGTACTAGGAGCAGGCTTCCTCAAATCTGCAGC
>CAYRIT010000134.1:0-7055 GCA_964424415.1 uncultured Hydrogenophaga sp. | reverse complement strand
TCGCGCTGGCCGGCATCATCGTGCGCAACTCCATCCTGCTGGTGGACTTCATCGAGCTGGAGACCGCGCGCGGTGTGCCGTTTGCGCAGGCGGTGGTGCAGTCCGCCGCGGTCCGTGCGCAACCGATCGCACTCACCGGTCTGGCCGCGATGATGGGCGCCTTCTTCATCCTGGATGACCCGATCTTCAACGGCCTGGCCGTCTCGCTGATCTTCGGCATCGCCGTCTCGACCCTGCTCACCCTGGTCGTGATTCCGGTTCTTTATTACGCCGTCTACCGCAAAAGACACGAGACGGCCGACGTGAACCCCTGAGTTTTTCCACCCCTGTGTTTTTTCAAGGAGATTGACATGACCATCGAACGTTATATCCGCCTCATGGCCGGCGCCTTTGTGATGCTCTCGCTTGCGCTGGGCATCGAAGCCAGCCCGATTTTTGTGAGTCCGTGGTTCCTTGCGCTCACCGCCTTTGTCGGCTTCAACCTGTTCCAGTCCGGCATCACCGGCTTCTGCCCGCCCAGCTTCCTGCTGAAAAAGCTGGGTGTGCCCGAAGGCAACGGCGCCTGCAGCCGGTAAGCGCCTGAAGGACCACCGCCCATGACATCCCCCACCCCGCTCAAATTCCTCATGCCCGGCTGGTTCTCGGTCGTCATGGGGCTGTGTGGCCTGTCGCTGGCCTGGCACCGGGCGCAGCGTGTGCTCGGCGACATGGCCGATGGTGTGGCGCTGGTGGTGGCGGCGCTGGCGGCGGGCTTGTTTGTGGTGTTGCTGGTGGCTTCGGTGGTGCGTGCGGCGCGCTACCCGGCCGCGCTGGCCGACGACCTCAAGCACCCGGCGCGCCACGCGTTTGTGGCCGCGTTTCCGGTGGCGGTGCTGCTGCTGGCGGCGACGGGCGTGGCGCTGATGGGACCGAGTCTGGGGTGGGACGCGCTGTGGTGGCTGGGTGCGCTGACCCAGCTCTGGGCCACGGTGTGGGTGCTGGGGCGCTGGCTCGCGCCCGCCGTACCGGGACAGGGGCCGGGCAACACCGGCCTCTGGCCGGCGGTCACGCCAGTGCTGCTGATTGCGGTGGTGGGCAACGTGGTGGCGCCGCTGGCGGGGCTGCCGCTGGGCCACAGCCTCTGGTCGGCCGCACAGATGGGCATCGGCGCGTTTTTCTGGCCGATTGTGCTGGCTCTGGTGCTGGCGCGCCGCATGGCCCACAGTCCGCTGCCCGACCGCATCCTGCCGACCTGGTTCATCACCCTGGCGCCGCCAGCAGTGATCGGCAGTGTGCTGGCGCAGTGGGAAGCCGCTCCGGAACTGGTGTTGGCGATGTGGGGCGTGTCCATGTTCTTTCTGTTGTGGCTGCTGCCGATCGCCAAGCGCATCGCGGCCCAGCCTTTCGGGCTGACGTTCTGGGCCTTGTCGTTCCCGCTCGCTGCGCTGAGCACGCTCACGCTGCGTGTCGGCGACCTGTTTCCCGGCGCCGCAGGTTTGCAGACCGTTGGCGTGTTGCTGCTGGCCGTGGCTTCGATCGTGATCCTCTGGCTCGGGTTTGCCACGGTGCGCGGCCTGCGCGACGGTTCGCTGCTGGCGCCCGAACCGCTGGCCAACATCCAGCCGGTATCGGCCTGACATGGAAACGGAGGACGGTATGAAAGCCGAACACACCGCCCCACCCAGCCCTTCGGTCGAGTGCCTGCCCGAGGCTCGCCGGGTTGACCTGGTCAACCGTTTGCGCCGGGCCGAAGGGCAGATGCGCGGCCTGTTGCGGCTGCTCGAAGACGGCGCAGACTGCGCGCGCATCGCGCAGCAGCTGCTGGCCACGCGCCACGCGCTGGACAGCACCTATGTCCGGCTCAACCTCTCGTTGGCCGAGGCCGAACTGGGCGGCGCACGGGGTGGCGAGCCGCCGCCGGTCAGCGAGGTGCTGGACCGCTTGCAGAGCCGGCTGGGTCGCTCGAGGTAGCTGGCCCCCACGCGCCGCTGCGGCCCGGGCCGTCGATGGACGGCCTGGCGTGCCCCGGCGAGCAGTCGGCGAAGCCGTAGCGCTCGCAGAACGGACTGCCCAGATTCGGCAGCCAGCTCGGCACCTGGTGGAACTCGCGGGCAATGGCGGCGAGCACCGTGTTGCGGTAGGGCTGGTAGCGGAACCCCACACCGTCGACCATGTAAAAAGCCACACCGGCGATCACCAGCCGGTGGCTGCTGACCCGCTCGAAGTAGGGCGCGAAGTCGGCGAGGTCGGGTGGGTTGTAGTCGAAGATGCGCAGCGTCTGGCCGTCAAACGGGCGGAAGTCCACTTGCAGATCGTCCTGGCGCGCGTGGTGGCGCCCGACGCCGAACACCGGCACGTACTGTTTGTGGTGAAACGCCAGCATGGCCGCGGGGTTGTAGGTGCGTGCCATCAGCGTGGCGCCAGCCGGCAGGTCCCGCTGCAACGCGGCCACCAGCGCCGGTGTTTCACGCAGGAACACCGCGCGCTCGTGCAGTTTTGTTTTTTGCCACCAGGACAGGGGCGCCCACGCGATCGCCGCCACCAGCACCAGGTGGGGGACAGAGAGCCACAGGGTCCAGCGCCACGCGCGGCGCAACGCGCGCGCATCGAGCCACAAGGCAGCCCAGGCCACGAACAGCGGCACAAAACCCAGCACCCAGTGCAGGCCGATGCTGCGGCGCAGGCTGATGGCCGCAAACAGCAGCACAGGAAACAGCCACAGCACGACCAGCGTGCGGCGCGTGTGCGCCGAGACCCCTTCCGCGCGCGGCGCCCGCCCGGCCTGCCAGAGCAGCCAGGGGGTGAGCAGGTACAGCACCATGGCGGCGTAGGTCGTGGGTGTCCCCAGATTCCAGTGCCCGCGCTCGTTGCGGTTGAACACGTTGAACATCACGTTGGTCCAGCCGTGGGTGGCGTTGAACCAGAGGTTGACGCCAATCGACGGCAGGGCGGTGGCGAACATCAGCGCCAGCGCCCACCAGCGCTCGCGCCGCCAGCCCACGATGTGCACCGCGTAGGCCATGCCCAGCAGCACCGCAAAATATTTCGACAGGAACGCCAGGCCAACGAACCCGCCGGCCAGCGCGTACCAGCCGCGGCCTTTTGTGGGAGACGCATCGGCCCGCACATAGGCCCAGGCCGAAAGCGCCATGAACAGCAGCAAGGGCGTGTCCGTGGTGACCAGCACAAACAGCCACGACCAGGGCAGCGCCAGGTACACCGCGCCCGCCATCCAGGCGCTGGCCGCGCGCCCGGCGGGCAGGATGCGCAGCAGCGCGTCCACCAGACCGAGGCCGATGAGGCTGGTCACCAGCAAGGTGACGCTGCGCAAGACCAGTGGCGCATCGCTGATGCCGTGCAGCACCGCGAACAGCCAGCCCACCATCGGTGGATGGTCCGAGTAACCCCAGGCCGGCCGCACGCCCCACTGGTAGAAGAACGCCTCGTCCCCCGTGATCGGAAACCCGGCAGCGATCACGATCTTGAGCAGCAGCGTGCCCCAGAACGTGATCCAGAAAAACCGCCGGGCGCTGTTGATGGGGAGATCAGAAGCTGTCATGAGTAGTCAAAAAAGGCAGCCACGCGGCGCCAGCGTTCAGAACGCCGCAGAACCGGCTCTGCCGGTCTGCCAGCGCGGCGCAGGGGGGCCAATTCCTAAGCATCCAGGGCCAGCAAGGCGACCCCGGCCACGATCAGCCCGCAGGCGAACACGCGCAGCCAGGAAAACGGTTCGTCCAGCCAGACCACACCGACCACCAGCGTGACCACAAAACCCAGGCTCACCAGCGGGTAGGCCAGGCTCACGTGCAGCCGCGACAGCACCCACAGCCACAACACCGCACTGGTTCCATAGAGCGCCAGGCCAAGCCACACCAGCGGGCTGGTGAGGGCGTGGCCGTAGGTGCTGGCGAGATCGCCGCCGCCGGGGCTGCCCATGCCGCGCTTCATCGCGATCTGTGCAGCCGACGAAAGCAGCACACAAAAAACGGCCAGGGTCAGCGCAATCGATTTCATGGGGTCGGCCCGATGCTGGCCAGCAGACCCACGCCCACCAGGAGCGTCAGGGTCAGCCAGCTGAAATAGTCGCGCAGCGCAAACTGCAGCGGATCTTCGCCATGCAGTTCGCGCCGCCCGGTCTTGAGCCAGATGCGCATGATCCACAGCAGCAGCAGCGGCGCGGCGGCCCACAGCCACTCGGGCTCGGCGTAGAGCTCGCGGCCGTTCTGGCTGTCGATGTAGAGCGTGAGCACCATCACCGACAGAAAACCGCTGGACATGCCCATGCCGCGCAGCGTGGACAGATCGCGCGGCTGGTAGCCGCGGCCGGGCGCCAGGGTGGCGTCTTCGTCGGCGATGGTTTCTTCCAGCTCGGCGCAGCGCTTGACCAGCGCCAGGCTCAGGAACAGGAACATGGAGATCGCCAGCAGCCAGTTCGACGGCGTGACCTGCGCGGCCACCGCGCCGGCGCCGATGCGCAGCGTGTAGAGCGCGGCCAGCACCAGCACATCTGCCAGCGGCAGGCGCTTGAGTCGCATGGAGTAGGCCAGCGTGACCGCGGTGTAGATCAGCAGCATGGCCGCAAAGCCGCGCGAGACGGCGAACGCGAGCGCAAACGCCAGCACCAGCATCACCGCGCCCAGCGTCACCGCGGCGGGAATCGACAACGTGCCCGCGGCCAGCGGGCGCAGGCGCTTGATGCGGTGTACCCGGTCGCTGGGCAGATCCAGCAGATCGTTGAAGAGGTAGGTGGCCGAAGCACACAGGCCGAACGCCACAAACCCCAGCGCCACCATGCCCCAGGTGTGCAGGTCGGTGGCGTGGGCCGCAAGCAGCGGGATGAACAGCAGCGCGTTCTTGGCCCATTGCTTGAGCCGGATCGCGCGCAGCATGGTGCGCAGGCGCAGCGGCTGGCGCTCGAACACCTGCACGTCGGGGTGCTGCTGGCGCAACTGGCTGAGCACCGAAGCCGGGGCGTTGACCGCGACCGCCTGTGCGCCGCCTTGCCACACGGTCAGATCGTCGCGGCTGTTGCCGGCGTAGGCCCACTGCGTGTGGCCGGCGGCCAGCGCGTGCGCCGCGATCGCTTCGCGCTTGTGCCCGCGGCTGAGGTTGGGCCCGCTCTCGGTGCCCAGCGTGTCGTTGAACACCCCGAGGTGCTGCGCCACCGCGCGCACGATGCGGGCGTCGGCCGCGCTGGCCAGCACCAGGGGGCGGCCACGCGCGTGTTCTCCGTGCAGAAATTGGAGAAAATCGTCGCGGTAGGGCAGACGCGCCGGGTCGGGGCGCACCGCGTCGGCCAGGCGGCGCTTGAAGCCGGCCTTGCCCAGCCACAGCCAGGCCAGCAGGCGCAGCAGGTTCAGCGGGCTGCGCCGCACGAACAGCATCACCGACTCGTACAGCGTGTCGCTCGGGGTCAGCGTGCCGTCCAAGTCCACATACAGCGGCAAGGCGTGCTGGTGGATGTCGGTTGACGGGGGGGCGGAGCGCTGCATGGTGGAAGGATTCTAGGAGGCTGCCCGGTGTTCGATGCCCGATGCCCGGGAGGCGCGCAGAGCCTGTCCATAATCGCCGCTTTCCGTGTGGCGCCCTGTGCCGTGCGGCTTCCCCGATTCCCACGATAGGCCCGACATGGATCCCTGGCTCACCTTTGTGCTGCTGATCGCCGCAGCGTTCGCCGCTGGCGTGCTCAACGCCATCGCCGGTGGAGGCAGTTTCCTCACCTTTCCTGCGCTGGTGTTCGCCGGTGTGCCACCGATCGCGGCCAACGCCACCAGCGCGCTGGCGGTGAGCCCCGGCTACATGGGGAGCACGCTGGCCTTCAGGCCCGAGCTGCGAGCCCTGCCACCGCGCCGCCTGGTGCGCGAAATGGCGATCTGTGCGGTGGGCGGGGTGGGCGGCGCGCTGCTGCTGCTGGTCACGCCGGCCTCGCTGTTCTCCGGCATCGTGCCCTGGCTGCTGCTGTTTGCCACCGTGTTGTTTGCGGCTGGCCCGCGCATCGCGGCCTGGGCTCGAGCCGGCCGGGCGGACGTCGGCGGTCCCGCCGATGTGCGCTGGCGCGAACCGGTGCTGCTGGTGGTGGCGATCTACGGGGGCTATTTCAACGGCGGGCTGGGCATCTTGCTGATGGCGCTGTACACCGTGGCCGGCGAGTCGCGCCTGAACGTGGTCAATGCGCTGAAGAACCTGAATTCGCTGGTGCTGTCGTGGTTGTCGGTGGCCGCGTTTGTGGTGGCCGGCGCCATCGCCTGGAAAGAAGGCCTGGTGATGATGGTGGCCGCCACCGCCGGTGGCTACTTCGGCGCCCGCTGGTCCAAGCGCCTGCCGGTGTTGTGGGTGCGCTGGGGCGTGATCGTGGTCGGGCTGGTGATGACCGCGCTGTTCTTCGCGCGCCGCTGACATCGGTTGCTGTGCGTGAACGCGCAGCAACCGATGTCAACTGGCCACCAGCGCGCCAGCCTTCATGCGGTCGCGCGCCAGTGTTTCGCGGGTTGCGATGCGGCGGAAGAAGACGGTGACCACGCTGCTGCTGACCACAATGAACAGCGAGTACAGCACCGGGATCAGCAACACCTCTTGCTGGATCGTGGTGGCGATGCTGAGCGTGACGATCAGTACCGCCAGCGGCCCGTTCTGGATGCCGGTCTCCAGCGCAATCGTGCGGCTGCGGTTGTTGTCTTGTCTGAGCAGGCGCGCCAACGCATAACCCAGCGCCATGCCGATCAGGCCCAGGCCGATTGCCGCGAAATAGACCAGCCACGGTGTTTCGGCCAGCAGCTGGTGGTTGCGCGGCACCCAGGTCGCCACCAGGAAAACGATCACCACGATGCCCATGAAGCCGCCGAGCAGCTCGATGGTGGCGCCGATGTTGGGGTTGAGCTTGCGCAGCACCATGCCGAGCACGGTGGGTACGAGCAGCACCACCAGCACCTGCGCTACGTTGCTGGCCGGAATCCTGAACTCGCTGGAAAGACCCGCCATCGACGAGTAAAACTCCAGCAGCAGCGGCACCATCACCAGCGCAGTCAAGGTGCAGACCGTGGTCATCAGGCTGGACAGCGCGAGCACGCCCTTGTTGA
>CAYRIT010000133.1:0-7192 GCA_964424415.1 uncultured Hydrogenophaga sp. | reverse complement strand
GGCCGGAATCGATTGCGAAGGGTGCCGAGTTCGTGATGCCGACAGCGAAGTGAGCGCGTTGGCATCGGGCACCTCTTGCCCAGGGGCGCCGCGGAACCGGCTTCACCGGGCTGCGGGTGTTGTCCCACTGCCGGGAGGAAGTGCCGCCGGCACCCAGAGGGGAACCCCGTGACCGACGGCAACAGCACATACGATCCCGCCCTTGGCGACTGGCAGACGCTGACCACGGTGTTCAGCCCGACCGAGGCCTACCTGCTGCGGGGTGTGCTGCAAGCCGCGGGGGTGCCAGCGGCGGTGCTGGACGCGCACCTGGTGCAGGCGCACGGCCTGCTGGCGCCCGCCATTCCGGTGCGGGTGCAGGTGCCTGAGCGCTGCGCGGAGCAGGGTCAGGATGTGCTGGCCGCGTTCGAGCGCGGTGATTTTGGATTGCCTGACGACGACATGCCCGGAGGGGTGCTTTCATGAACGACCTCACCTTCGACTTCATCGTGATCGGCGCCGGCACCGCCGGCTGCCTGCTGGCCAATCGGCTCTCGGCCGATCCGGCCAAGCGGGTGCTGCTGGTCGAGGCCGGGCGCAAAGACGACTACCCCTGGATCCACATTCCGGTGGGTTATCTGTACTGCATCGGCAACCCGCGCACCGACTGGCTTTACCAGACCGAGCCCGACGCCGGGCTCAACGGCCGACGCCTGCGCTACCCGCGAGGCCTGGGGCTGGGCGGCTGCTCCAGCATCAACGGCATGATTTACATGCGTGGCCAGGCGCGCGACTACGACGGCTGGGCCCAGGCAACCGGCGACGAGGCCTGGAGCTGGGCCAATAGCCTGCCCGACTTCAAAGCCCACGAAGACCACCACCGGCTCGATGCGCATGCCGACCCGGCGTTTGCCGCGCTGCACGGCAACGGTCGCCACGGCAGCACCGGCGAGTGGCGCATTGAAAAACAGCGCCTGCGCTGGGACCTGCTCGACGCCTTTGCCCAGGCGGCGCAGCAGGCCGGCATCCCCGCCAGCAGCGACTTCAACACCGGCGACAACGAAGGTGTGGGTTATTTCGAGGTGAACCAGAAAGCCGGCTGGCGCTGGAACGCGTCCAAGGCGTTTCTGCGCCCGATCGCGCAGCGGCCCAACCTCACCGTGTGGACCGGGACGCGGGTCAGGCGCCTCACCCTGGCGCGTGAGGCGTCGGGCGTGCTGCGCTGCACCGGCGCCGAGCTGGTGCGCGGCGGGCAGCCGGTGAGCGTGAGTGCAGCGGGGGAGGTGGTGCTGAGCGCGGGCAGCGTGAACTCGCCGCAGATCCTGCAGCTCTCGGGCATCGGGCCGGCCGCGTTGCTGCATGGACACGGCATCAACGTGGCGCACGACCTGCCCGGTGTGGGCCAGAACCTGCAAGACCATTTGCAGATCCGCACCGTGTTCAAGGTGCAGGGCGCCAAAACCCTCAACACCCTGGCCAGCTCGCTCTGGGGCAAGGCGGCGATCGGGCTGGAGTACGCGCTGCGGCGCACCGGGCCGATGAGCATGGCGCCCAGCCAGCTCGGTGCCTTCACCCGCAGCAGCCCCGAGCAGCCGCACGTCAACATCGAATACCACGTCCAGCCGCTGAGCCTGGACGCGTTTGGCGAGCCGCTGCACAGCTTCCCCGCCTTCACCGCCAGCGTCTGCAACCTCAACCCCACCAGCCGGGGCCAGGTCCGCATCCAGAGCCCGCGCTTCGAAGACGCGCCCGCCATCGCGCCCAACTACCTGAGCACACCCGAAGACCGCCAGGTCGCTGCCGACAGCCTGCGGGTGACGCGGTGCATCGTCGCGCAGCCGGCGCTGGCGACATACGCGCCCCAGGAGTTCAAGCCCGGTGTGCAATTCCAGAGCGACGAAGAACTCGCCCGCCTGGCCGGTGACATCGCCAGCACCATCTTCCACCCGGTGGGCACCACCCGGATGGGCCGCGCCGACGACCCCCTGGCCGTGGTCGACAGCCACCTGCGCGTGCGCGGCGTGGCCGGCCTGCGCGTGGTGGACGCCGGCGTCATGCCCACCATCACCAGCGGCAACACCAACAGCCCCACGCTGATGATCGCGGAGAAGGCCGCCCGCTGGATCCGGGCCGGCCAGTGACCGCGTGCCAAGCCGCTTATCGTTTGCGAACGACCGTTCACCGAGGGAAACTCCCGATGCGCAGACCGGGGGCCGCCGCTACAGTCCCTTCAACTCGCACCGGCGCCCTGCGCTGACGACCGCAGAGGGACCGAGGAGACAACCCGTCCAGGCGACACCCCAGCCACCGCGTCCCCAGAGACGCACCCCACAACAGCCGACCCCACAAGGGTCGGCTTTGTTTTGGGCGACGCGCTTGCGCGTGACAGACTGGCCAACCGGTTCCCCGCCGCCCGACGACAATGCACCGCATGGAATTGCTGCTGGTCTCCGCTGCCTCGTTTTTTGCCGGTTTTGTCGATTCCATCGTCGGCGGTGGCGGGCTGATTCTGGTGCCGACGCTGTTTGCGGTGTTTCCCAACGCACCCCCGGCCACGCTGTTTGGTGTCAACAAAAGCGCCTCGATCTGGGGCACGGCGGTCGCCGCCGGGCAGTACGCGCAGCGGGTCCAGATGCCCTGGCGCGCCTTGCTTCCGGCTGCTGCGGTGTGTTTTGTCGGCGCCATGCTGGGCGCCTGGACCGTCACCGAGGTGTCGCCCGACTTCCTGCGCCGGCTGCTGCCGCTGATCCTGCTCGGTGTGCTGATGTACACCCTGGCCCGCAAGGAGCTGGGTCGCCACCACGCGCCGCGGTTCAGCGGGCGGCGCGAGGCCATGGCCGCGGCCACCCTGGGCGTGACGATCGGCTTTTACGACGGCTTCTTCGGCCCGGGCACCGGCAGCTTTTTTGTCTTCCTGTTTGTGCGCTGGCTGGGCTATGACTTCCTGCACGCGAGTGCCAGTGCCAAGCTGCTCAACACCACCTCCAACCTCGCGGCGCTGATGTTGTTCGCCGCCAAAGGCCACGTCTGGTGGCACCTGGCGCTGGCGATGGCGGTGGCCAACGTGGTGGGCAGCCTGCTGGGCACGCGGCTGGCGCTCAAGCACGGCAGCGGTTTTGTGCGCATCGCGTTCATCGTGGTGGTGGCGGCGCTGATCCTCAAGACCAGTTACGACGCCTGGTTGTGACACCCACCCCCGCCGCGCTGCGTGCGATTCCCTCCAGGGAACCGCACGGGTGGCCCGGCACAGCGCTTGCGCGGCGCGCTGGGCAAACGCCCGTCCGTCCCGCCGCATCCACTTCCCGCGCGGGCACGGTCCCTGCCTGCGGTGAAGCCGGCTGCGCCAGCCGGCTCGCACCCACCGCTTCAGGGTGCAGCGCGCAGCGCGGCGGGGGTGCTTTCTTCGGGTGGCCAGGGCATGGCGCTGGCCTTGAGTGGTGTGCCGATCGGCGCACCAGCCTCGCCCTTTTGTACCGCTGCCAGGTCCTGCGGATTCGGGTACTGGTCCAGCAGCAGGTAGTCGAACACGCGGCGCGCGATGGGCGCAGCGTGGGCGGCGCCGAAGCCGGCGTTTTCAACCACCACCGCCAGCGCCACGGTGGGTGCCTCCAGCGGTGCAAAAGCCACGTAGAGCGCGTGATCGCGCTGGTGCTCTTCGAGCTTGCGCGCGTCGTACTTGTCTTTCTGGCCAATCGTCACCGCCTGGGCGGTACCGGTCTTGCCGCCACTCTGGTAGCCGGCACCGGCGAACACGCGCGCCGAGGTGCCTTCGGTGGTGACACCGTACATGGCGCGCAGGATGGTCTTGACATGCTCGGGCTTGAAACCCAGCGAGACCGGTGCCTCCACCGGGGCCGTGGTGCGCTCGCGGGTGATCACGCTTTCGGTGGCCAGCGCCAGGTGCGGTGTGTGGCGCGTGCCGCCGCTGGCCAGGGTGGCCATGGCTTGTGCCAGCTGCAGCATGGTGAAGCTGTTGTAGCCCTGGCCGATGCCCAGCGAAATGGTCTCGCCGGCGTACCAGCGCTGCTGCTCGGGCCGTTTGTAGGTTTCGCGCTTCCACGCCTGGCTGGGCAGCACACCACGCACCTCGCCGCGCAGGTCGATGCCGGTGATCTGGCCAAAACCCAGCGGTGCCATGAAGTCGTGCATCGCGTCCACCCCCATATCGGCGGCGAGAGAGTAGAAGTACACGTTGCTCGACTTGATGATGGCGCGGGCCATGTCCACCGGCCCGAGCGCGCTGCCGTGGCTGCGGAAGGTGTGGCCGCCGTAGGTCCAGTTGGCGTTGTCCTGGATGATGGTGCTGGCCGCGCGTTTACCGGTTTCCAGCGCCGCCAGCGCCATGAACGGCTTGTAGGTCGAGCCGGGCGGGTAGGTGCCACGCAGCGCGCGGTTGAGCAGCGGTTTGTCCAGCGATTCGTTGAGCACCTTCCAGTTCTCCACATCGATGCCCTCGACGAACAGGTTGGGATCGAACGTGGGTTTGCTCACGAAGGCCAGCACCTCGCCGTTGCGCGGGTCGATCGCCACCAGCGCACCCCGGCGCGCGCCGAACATGTCTTCCACCAGCTTTTGCAGCTGGACGTCGATCGCCAGCACCATGGTGTCGCCCGGTGTGGCCGGTGTGTTGGTCAGCGAGCGCACCGCGCGTCCGCCCGCGGAAGTCTCCACCTGCTCGAAACCGGTCGTGCCGTGCAGCTCGCGCTCGTAGCGCTGCTCGGCACCGAGCTTGCCGATGTGGTCGGTGCCGCGGTAGTTGGCCTGGTCTTCTTCCGGCCATTCTTCGATGGCTTCCTTCTCACGCTGGTTGATGCGCCCGATGTAACCGATCACATGGCTGGCGACCTCGCCGTTGGGGTAGTGGCGGATCAGCCGGGCGCGCACCTCCACGCCGGGGAATCGGTAGCGCTGCACGGCAAAACGCGCCACCTCTTCGTCGCTCAGGCGGGTGCGGATGGGCAGCGAATCGAAGCTGCGCGACTCCTCCAGCAGCTTGCGAAAGCGGCGCTTGTCGCGCGGGGGGATGTCCACCACCCGGGTGAGCGATTCGATGGTGGCATCGAGATCTTCCACCTTCGATGGGGTGATCTCCAGCGTGTAGGCCGAAAAGTTGGTGGCCAGCACCCGGCCCTTGCGGTCCACGATCTGGCCGCGGTTGGGCACCACCGGCAGCACCGCGGTGCGGTTGCTCTCGGCCTGCGCCGCCAGATCCTCGTGGCGCACCACCTGCAGGTAGACCATGCGCGCCGCCACCAGACCGAACGCAAACACCACCAGCAAGCCCGCCACCAGCACCCGGGTGCGAAAGTGCGCCAGATCGGCTTCGACGTTGCGCAGCTCGGTCATCTAGATCGGCCGGTTGTCGTCCGGATTGGGTGCGCGCCGCTGCGGTGCCAGCAGCAGCACGCTGACCACCGGCCACAGCGCAGCCCCCAGCACCGGCGCGAGCAACACGGACCAGCCCGGCCAGGTGCCCCCTGCGATCATGCGCACCAGCAACTCCAGCAGCTGCATCGCGATCAGCAGCGGCAGCACCTGCACCGCCTGGGTGGGTACCGGAAACCAGAGCAGTCGCCGCTGCATCGAGATGGCGAGGAAGCCCAGAGCGGTGTAGGCCAGGGCGTGCTGGCCGAGCAGCGCACTCTGGTGGATGTCCATCGCCAGGCCAAACAGAAACGCCACCCCGACACCGATCCGCAGTGGCTGGTGCACGCTCCAGAACACCAGCACCACCGCCAGCAGGTCGGGCACCCAGGCCGCACGACCCCACAGGCCCATGTTCATCAGCATGTTGAGGACCAGCGCGCTCAGCAGGGTGAGCCAGATGAACAGCGGGTTGGCAGGCAGCAGCAGCTGCTGGCCGGGACGCATGATCATGGCGCGCTCCCCGGACGATCCGCCGGCACCACGCGGGAGCGCACCCCGCGGCCCGCACCGGCGGCGGACAGCGGCGTGGGTGGCAGGGTGGCGTCGACCGGCTTGAGCACCATCACATGCAGGGCGCTGCGCACCCGCGCCAGCGGCTCGCAGCCAATGCGGGTGAACGACGATTCGGCGCGACGCTCCACCTCGCGCACCCGCGCCACCGGCAGTCCGGGCGGGTAGACACCGTCGACCCCGCTGGTGGTCAGCAGATCGCCGGTCTCGATGTCGGCATTGGCCAGGGTGTAGCGCAGCTCCAGCCCGTCACCGCCGGCCGATGGCTGGCCGTAGGCCACGCCACGCACACCGGTGCGTACGTTGAGCACGGGAATGGCCTGGTCTCGGTCGACCAGCAGCGTGACCTCAGACACCAGCGGGTAGACCCGTGTCACCTGGCCCAGCACGCCGCTGTCATCGATCACCGGGGAGCCCGCCAGGATGCCGTGGGTCTGGCCGCGGTCGATCACCACCTTGCGGGTGTAGGGGTCTGCCGCGTCGTAGAGCACCTGGGCACCGGTGGCCGGGGTGGCGACACGTTCGCGCATGGTCAGCAGCTCGCGCAGGCGCTGGTTCTCCAGCGTGAGCTGCTCCACCTGCAGGCTGCGGCCGGCCTGCGCTGCCAGCCGCTCGAGCGCCTGGGCTTCGCTGGTCTGCGCCTGATGCAAGGACTGGAAATAATGGCCCACTTCGCCGGCCGCCTGCAGCGGCTGCATCACCAGCCACTGGGCCGGATAGAGCACCGTGGCAATCACCAGGCGCACCGGCGCACCGAGTTTGAGCCGTGTGTCGGCCACCATCAGGAACAGCGCCAGCGCGCTGAACACGACCAGCTTGGACAGGGCCGACGGCCCCTGCTTGAAGATGGGGGGCGGTGTCCGGTCCAGGGTGCCCAGTGGCATGGTGGTTGGGCGCTCGTCGTGGGGGTGAGCGGGTCCGGCGGACCCGGGGCTTATTCGCTGGTGAAGATGGTGCCCAGGCGCTCCATGCGCTCCAGGGCCATGCCACAACCGCGCACCACACAGGTCAGGGGTTCTTCGGCCACCAGCACCGGCAGGCCGGTTTCTTCGGCCAGCAGGCGATCGAGGTCGCGCAGCAGCGCGCCGCCGCCAGTGAGCATCATGCCGCGCTCGGCGATGTCGGCGCCGAGTTCGGGGGGTGTGTGCTCCAGCCCCATCTTGACCGCCGAGACGATGTTGTTCAGCGGGTCGGTCAGGGCTTCGAGGATTTCGTTGCTGGAGATGGTGAAGCTGCGGGGCACACCTTCGGAGAGGTTGCGGCCCTTGACCTCCAT
>CAYRIT010000132.1:0-7622 GCA_964424415.1 uncultured Hydrogenophaga sp. | reverse complement strand
TCGCGGTCGCGTTGCTTCATCTTCACGACCTTCAGGGTTTCCGGGTCTATCTTGGCCTTGAAGGTGCGGCCCTGGTTGTCTGTGCCCTGAAGTTCGTAGCAGCCATCGTCGATCTTCAGCCGCTGGATTTGCCAGCCCTGTCGGGCTGCCATCTGTCGCACGGCCTCGCGCGACTGCCAGCGCTCCATCGGCGCATCGCAATCGTCATCGGCCAAGGCCGGCAGGGCAGCCAAGCCCAGTGACAGGGCCAGTAAGCCATGGCGCAGGGAGAGGTGGTGTTTCATGGGCGCTCCTTTGAAAAATTAACGCATGACAAACGATTCGCGGTGCAAGCGCCAGCGGCTGGGGCCGCGTGCGTGCTCGTGCAGCGCGTCGCCCAGGCCCTGGGGGCCACAGAACCAGATGTCCAGCGGCCCGGGGGCGTCTTGCAAATCTTGCGGCGTGAGGCGTTGACCCTGTGCCTCACTGTGCACCGTCAGTGGCACGGGTGGAAGGGCCTGCGCGCACAACGCCTGCAGGCGCGGCAGCAGCGGGTCGCGCCGGGCATCACGCGTGCAGTAATGCATTTGCGCGGCGGCGGGTACTTTGCCATCGGTGGCCACGCCTGGCTGGCGGGCTTCGAGCAGCGCCAGAAAGGGTGTGACGCCCACGCCTGCGGCCACCCAGACCTGCTGGCGGTGGCTGGCGCCCTTGCCGTGAAAGCGGCCATAGGGGCCTTCAATGTCCACACGCTGACCGGCGCGCAGCTGCTGATGCAGTGTGCGGGTGTAGTCGCCCAGCGGTTTGATGACCAGGCGCAGCAGGGGCTCGCCCTCGGGGCTGGTGCCCAGCGCATTCGGTGCGCTGGCGATGGTGAAAGGGTGGGCGCCTTCGGCCGCATCAAAACGCACAAAAGCGAACTGCCCCGCGCGGTGTCCGCGCCAGCTGGGAGGCATGGCACAAATCACCTCGATGGGTGCATCCGTGCCCATATCGCCCAGCACCTGAACCGATTGGATGCGCGCCGCATGACTGCGTAAACGCCCCACCCAGCCCGCCAGCGACCACAGTGCGGCCAGGCTACCCAGCGCCAGCAGCGGAGCCATGATCAAGCCCAGCGGCAGCGCCCAGAACGAGAGCGGCATCAGCGCCACGGCATGGAACACCAGCGCGAGGAACAGCACCGGCATGGCGCGGTGCAGAAGGCGCCAGCGCTTGTAAGGCAGCAAGCGCGACAGCAGCGTGAGCGCCAACATGGCCAGCAGCAGGTAGAAGGCCCATTCACCCAGGTCTTTGGCAAAACCGCGGCT
Source organism: uncultured Hydrogenophaga sp. (assembly GCA_964424415.1). GTDB lineage: Bacteria > Pseudomonadota > Gammaproteobacteria > Burkholderiales > Burkholderiaceae_C > Hydrogenophaga. Next base: position 6,333 of record CAYRIT010000132.1, on the reverse strand, counting down.
GTCGGTCAGCCAGGGCAGCACGGCGTCGTGCTCGGGTTTGCCGGCGCGGCCCCACAGGGCCTTGATCCAGCCGCTCGATTCCTTGGTGCCCCAGTGGGCGATGGCGGTGAGGGCAGCGGCGATGCCCGTCCACTTGTGCATGCGGTAGACCTGGTCCATGCCACCCAGAAGGCGGTCGAACAGCGGCAAGCGCAATGCAAGCAGCATGACGAGTGCCATCAGGCTGATGCTCCACAACCCGCTCAAATAGATCGTGTGCTGGCGCAGCTGCCACCACCCCAAGGCGGCACCTTGTGCATCAACCAGGGGCGACAGACCCAGATCGGGCGGCGCGACGGCCATCCACGCCACGGTGACACCCATCAACCAGATTCCCAGGGCAACTTTGATACGCATGAGGTCCTTCCTTTTTCTTTCAATGGCATTGTGGAGAGGCCACCTTGAACGCACGCTGAAAGGCGCATTCATCGTCTGTTCATCGACCCAGGGGTAAATATCGGCTTGCGGCCACGGGACGGCGCACCAGCTCGCCACCGGACTCCGTCTGCCCTGACACGGTGCCGGTTCGCCGCGGCACGCACCCTGCAACGGCCGGAGGTCGTATCTTTGCTGCGCCTGGTGGCGAGCGACAAGGCGTTGCTGGTCGGTCGCACGCGAAAGACCCGCCCACGCATCCATGCGCGGACCTCCCCCCGTGCCAATGGAGCCCGACCGTCCATCGCGGCACCGCCCGGCGCCAGCCTGACAATGCGCGAACCACCCACCAACAAAGCGCCCCGTTCGTTCGCCAGGCGCCAACCGCAGCGGAACCAGCATGCAAGATTCCAAGCGCCGTTGTTTCGGCCTGACCCTCTGCGTGGCCAGCGCGATCGGGTCTTGTTACCTGATCGCGTCCGTTCTCTGGAGCGGCTTGATGCCCGGTTTTCGGCGGGCCTCCATGGTGCTCACAGACAGCACCTACAGCAGGGCGTCCGACGCGGCCGAGTTCTGGTTGCCGATGAGGCCGCTGGCCGATGACTTCAAGCTGCAGGCGCTGCCAGGCGCTTACTTTCTGTGGCTGGCCGGTATTCTGGCCGGCTACACGTTGCTCACCACCGCGATGAAGCGCCACTACCTGCGGCGCTTCGACTGGCAGTGATTACAAACCTGGGGACACGCATGAACACGAGCGCTGCACGGCACCGCCTCGACCTGGTGCGCATCGCCACCGACGCCATGCGCGAACGCGGCCTGGAACCAGCAATTTCCATTGGCCGTGCTGCAGGAGCTGGCGTCGATCACCGGCCCGGGCCAGGAGCGCGATCCGCACATCCGCGATCTCACCGCGCTGCCCTGGTGCTCGCTCGACAAGGACGATTCGCTCGACCTCGACCAGCTGTCGGCCTGCGACGTGCTGGCCGACGGACGCGTCAGGCTGCGGGTGGCAGTGGCCGACGTGGACGCGGTGGTGAAAAAAAGCTCGGCCATCGACCAGCATGCCTGGGCCAACACCACCTCGGTCTACACCTCGGCCAAGGTGTTCCCGATGCTGCCGGAGCGACTGAGCACCGACCTCACGTCGCTCAATACGGACCAGGACAGGCTGGCGCTGGTCAGCGAGATGGTCGTCGCCAGCGACGCAACGATCGCGCAGTCCACCGTCTATCGGGCCCTCGTGCGCAACAAGGCCAAACTCGCCTACGACGCCGTCTCGGCATGGATTGAAGGCAGCGCCGCGCTGCCGGAGGCGGCCCGCGCGGTGACGGGCATGGACGATCAGCTGCGCACGCAGGACGGCGTGGCGCAGCGCCTGCGCGCGCGCCGACACGCCCAGGGCTCGCTCGAGTTCGAGACCTTCCAGCCCCGCGCGCTGTTCGAAGGCGAACGGGTGATCGACATTCGGCAACAGGTGCAGAACCGCGCCCGCCAGCTCATCGAAGAGTTGATGATTGCCACCAACACATGCACCGCACAGTTTCTTGCCGACGCCCGCGGCGCCTCGCTGCGCCGCGTGGTGCGCTCGCCCGAGCGCTGGGCGCACAACGTCCGGCACCTTCGTTCGCACCCTCACGCCGCCGGTGGAGGGCATGCTCATGGGGCGTGGTGCCGAGCTCGACGTCGGTGAGCCGGTGCGCGTGAAGCTGGTCTCGACCAACGTGGAACGCGGATTCATCGATTTCGCACGGGTCGAGTGACCCGGCGTTTGTCACAGGATTGAATCCACCGGGACGGTGCGCCTACAACGCAGAACTGGCCCTTTGCTGCCTCGTCGTCGTGCCCGAGTCGCTCCTGGCACCGAGGGCGCACGAACCGAATGGCTGGACGCACGCCAAAGAGTTGGCGACTGGCGCCCATCGACGCCGCTCTGCGGTTCGATCGAAATGGCCGGCTTGGGGGAACAAACGCTGTCACCTGCTGCCGACCCAATCCAGCATTTGGGCTGAACTTCCGATAGCGGGCATACGGGGTTGCTGACTGCCAGATGTGACCCACCCATGCGGAGTTCTGCTCCTTCCACTGGGGTCTGGAAGATCATTGTTGCCAATCACTCCACTGATGGTCCAAGGCACAGCGCGCCGATGAGAGTTGTCTGCATCCTCGTTCAAGGTTGCCCGGGCGACCGAGGTGTACGGCCATCGGCAATTTGCTTCTTGATACTTTCTTGACATCGACCGGGCATGTCTTTTCGCCGCCTTGACACAGTCGTTTCTAGCATCGGTGCAGTGTCTTGAAAGGAAACTGAAATGGACTTCATCTGGATTGGGCTGGCGGCCACCTCTGGCCTGTTGATCTGGGGATTGGCGCTGGTTTGTCACCGCCTACAACCGACGATTGGGAGGCGATCATGAGCGTTTGGATTGTGCTGGCCGCTTCCATCGCCCTCGGCTTATTGGTGTTTCTCGTGGCCGTATTGTTGCGGCCGGAGGACTTTTCATGAACACCGCTGCATGGTTGCAATTGGCGGCATTCCTGGCACTTTTGCTGGCGATGTCTTGGCCCTTGGCGTGCGGTATCGATGCCGTGATGGCGGGGCGCTTCCAACTTGGACAACGCCTGGAGGCCCCGTTGTGGCGCCTGTCGGGTGTTCGACCCGCACAAGAATCGGGGTGGCTGCGCTACACGCTTGGACTGCTTGTGTTCAACGGACTGGGCCTGTTCGCGCTGTACGCGCTGCAACGTTTACAGCCGGGGTTGCCACTGAACCCCCAAGGGTTTGCAGCGATCACTCCCGATTCGGCCTTCAACACCGCGGTCAGCTTCATGACCAACACCAACTGGCAGGGCTACGGTGGTGAATCCACCATGAGCTACCTGGTTCAGATGTTGGGCTTGACGGTGCAGAACTTCTTCTCTGCCGCCACCGGCATCGTGGTGGTGATCGCGCTGGTGCGCGGTTTCTCGCGCCACTCGGCCCAGACGATCGGCAACGTGTGGGTCGATCTCACCCGCGTCACTTTATGGGTGTTGCTGCCGTTGTCCTTCGTGTTCGCGATGTTCTTCGCCACTCAAGGCGTCATCCAAAACCTCGCGCCCTACCTGAGTACAACTGCACTTGAAGGCGGCAGTCAATCGCTGGCCATGGGTCCGGTCGCGTCACAGCTCGCCATCAAGCTCCTCGGCACCAACGGCGGCGGCTTCTTTAACGCCAACTCGGCGCACCCATTCGAAAACCCCACCGCGCTGTCCAACTTCGTGCAAATGCTGGCCATCTTCGTGATTCCAGCCGCGCTGTGTTTCGTGTTTGGTCGCATGGTGAGTGACCGTCGGCAAGGTTGGGCGGTATTCACGGCCATGACCGTGCTGTTCGTGGCTTTCGTCATCGCGGCCACCGCGTTTGAACAGCAGGGAAACCCAGTGCTGGGCGCGCTCGGCGCAGACCAAATGGCCAGTGGCCTTCAGGCGGGCGGCAACATGGAAGGCAAGGAAGTGCGCTTTGGCATCAACGCGAGCAGCCTGTTCGCGGTGGTCACGACCTCCGCAAGCTGTGGCGCGGTGAACGCCATGCACGACAGTTTCACGCCGTTGGGTGGCATGGTGCCGCTGGTGCTGATGCAGCTCGGCGAGGTGGTCTTTGGGGGTGTCGGCACAGGCCTCTATGGCATGCTGATGTTCGCCATCATGGCAGTGTTCATCGCCGGTCTGATGATCGGTCGCACCCCGGCCTACTTGGGCAAAAAGATCGAGGCGCACGAGATGAAGCTGGTATCGATTGCCATCCTGGTCACGCCGTTGCTGGTGCTGCTGGGCACGGCGGTGGCGGTGACGACCGAAGCGGGTCGCGCCGGCATCCTGAATCCCGGCGCCCACGGCTTCAGCGAAGTGCTGTATGCCTTCAGCTCCGCCGCCAACAACAACGGCAGCGCCTTCGCGGGTCTCTCGGCCAACACGCCGTTTTACAACGCGCTGCTCGGCCTGGCGATGGTGTTCGGTCGCTTCGGCGTGATCGTGCCGGTGCTGGCCATGGCCGGATCGCTCGCCGCCAAGCAGCGCGCCGCCGCCACCGACGGCACCCTGCCCACCCACGGCCCACTGTTTGTGGCCCTGCTGATCGGCACCGTCTTGCTGGTGGGTTTGTTGAACTATGTGCCTGCACTGGCGCTGGGCCCTGTGGCCGAGCACCTGATGCTGTGGACGCGCTGAGGAGCTGACCATGAGTCGCCAAACCCTGCCTCTTTTTGACCCGGCGCTGGTGCGCCCGGCCCTGCTGGACGCTTTTCGCAAGCTCGACCCGCGCGTGCAACGCCGCAACCCGGTGATGTTCGTCGTTTACATCGGCAGCGCCTTCACCACTGCGCTGACCTTCTCCAAACCCGAGGGCTTCACCATCGCTGTGGCGCTGTGGCTCTGGTTCACGGTGCTGTTCGCCAACTTCGCCGAGGCGCTCGCTGAAGGTCGAAGCAAGGCCCAGGCGGCGTCGCTGCGCGGCCTTAAAAAGCAAACCTGGTCGAAGAAGCTGGACGGCAGCTACAGCCGCGACACGCCGCGCACCGCCATGAAGTGGTTGCCGCTCGAAGCGGACAACCTGCGCAAGGGTGATGTGGTGTTGGTCGAGAGCGGTGACACCATGCCGGCCGACGGCGAAGTGATCGATGGCGTGGCCTCGGTGGACGAAAGCGCCATCACGGGCGAGTCGGCCCCGGTCATTCGCGAATCGGGTGGCGACTTCTCTTCGGTCACGGGGGGCACGCGCGTGCTCTCTGACTGGATCGTGGTGCGCGTGTCGGTTAACCCCGGCGAGACCTTTGTAGACCGCATGATCGCGATGGTGGAAAACGCCAAGCGCCAGAAGACGCCGAACGAGATCGCGCTGACCATACTGCTGGTGGCACTCACCATCGTGTTTCTCGGTGTCGTGGTCACGCTGCTGCCGTTTTCCAACTTCGGTGTGGCGGCCAACGGCGCCGGTGAACCGGTGAGCCTGGTGGTGTTGGTGGCTTTGCTGGTGTGCCTGATCCCGACCACCATTGCGGGTCTGCTGAGCGCCATCGGCGTGGCCGGCATGAGCCGCTTGATGCAGGCCAATGTGATCGCTACCTCAGGCCGTGCGGTGGAAGCCGCAGGCGATGTGGACGTGTTGCTGCTCGACAAGACCGGCACCATCACCTTGGGCAACCGACAGGCGAGTGCTTTCATCCCCGGCCCTGGCGTGAAAGAGGCCGACCTGGCCGACGCCGCTCAACTCGCTTCGCTGGCCGACGAAACACCCGAGGGCCGCAGCATCGTGGTGTTGGCGAAGCAAAAATTCCAGTTGCGTGAGCGCGACGTGGCCGCGCTGGGTGCCAGCTTCGTGCACTTCACCGCGCAGACCCGCATGAGTGGCGTGGACCTGCCGCAGGGCCGCACGCTGCGCAAAGGCGCGGCCGACGCGATCCGAAAACACGTGGAGTCGCTCGGTGGTGCATTTCCGAGCGCGCTGCAAACGTCGGTGGACGAGGTTTCGCGCCGCGGCAGCACGCCGCTGGTGGTGTGCGACGGCGACCGCGCGCTCGGCGTGGTCGAGCTGAAAGACGTGGTCAAGGGCGGCATCAAAGAACGATTTGCCGAACTGCGCCGCATGGGCATCAAAACCGTGATGGTCACCGGCGACAACCGGCTCACCGCAGCCGCCATTGCCGCCGAGGCGGGCGTGGACGACTTCCTGGCCGAGGCCACGCCCGAAGCCAAGCTGCAACTGATCCGCGATCACCAGGCGCAAGGTCGTCTGGTGGCCATGACCGGCGACGGCACCAACGACGCACCCGCCTTGGCCCAGGCCGACGTGGCGGTGGCCATGAACACCGGCACACAGGCCGCCAAAGAGGCCGGCAACATGGTCGATCTCGACAGCAACCCGACCAAGCTGATCGAGATCGT
>CAYRIT010000131.1:0-7687 GCA_964424415.1 uncultured Hydrogenophaga sp. | reverse complement strand
CGCATGCGCTGGAACCGCACCCAGATGTCGGCCTGGATGTACTCCATGATGTGGCCGATGTGGAAATGGCCGTTGGCGTAGGGCAGGGCGGTGGTGACGAACAGGCGTCGCGGCTGGCTCATGGGGGGGCTCTCGTGCGGGGTTAACCCGCAATTTTAGGTCGCCCGCCGGATGCGCAGTGCACCAACACCCCCAGGCGCAGGCGCCAAGCCCTCACACGCGCGGGGTGTATCGGGACGGCCGGGGCTGACGGGTAGACTTGTCGCCGCACGTGCAGGCCTGGCCACCGCGTCAGACCCATACCGATCCCCACCACCGATTTTTCGAGGAGAACCGCGACCATGGCCGTTGACCAACAAACGCTGCTGAACGCCCTGCAGACGGTGACCGACCCCAACACCGGGCTCGATTTTGTCTCCACCAAGTCGATCCGCAACCTGCAGATCAGCGAAGGCGATGTGTCCTTCGAGGTCGAGCTTGGCTACCCCGCCAAAAGCCAGATGCCGGCGCTGCGCCGCGCCCTGATCGCGGCGGCCAAGGCGGTGCCCGGGGTGGACAACGTGTCGGCGAACCTGACGGTGAAGGTGCTGGCGCACGCGGTGCAGCGCGGTGTGCAGCTCATGCCCAACGTGAAGAACATCATTGCGGTGGCCTCGGGCAAGGGTGGTGTGGGCAAGAGCACCACCGCGGTCAACCTGGCGCTGGCGCTGGCCGCCGAGGGTGCCACCGTGGGCATTCTCGACGCCGACATCTACGGCCCGAGCCAGCCCATGATGATGGGCGTGCAGGGCCGGCCCGAGAGCAGCGACGGCAAGACCATGGACCCGTTGGAAAACTACGGCGTGCAGGTGATCTCGATTGGTTTTCTGATCGACCGCGACGAGGCCATGATCTGGCGCGGCCCGATGGCCACACAGGCGCTCGAACAGCTGTTGCGCCAGACCAACTGGCGCGACCTCGACTACCTCATCGTCGACATGCCGCCGGGCACCGGCGACATCCAGCTGACGCTCTCGCAGCGCGTGCCGCTGACCGGTGCGGTGATCGTGACCACGCCGCAGGACATAGCACTGCTCGACGCGCGCAAGGGCATCAAGATGTTCGAGAAGGTGGGCGTGCCCATTCTGGGCATCGTGGAAAACATGGCGGTGCATGTGTGCCAGAACTGCGGCCACGTGGAACACATTTTCGGCGCCGACGGTGGCAAGAAAATGGCGGCCGAGTACGGCATGGACTACCTGGGCGCACTGCCGCTGAACATAAGCATCCGGGTGCAGGCCGACAGCGGCATGCCCAGTGTGGTGGCCGACCCCGACGGCGAAATCGCCGGCCTCTACAAGACCGTGGCGCGCCAGGTGGCGGTCAAGGTGGCGGCCAAGGCCAAGGATTTCTCCAGCAAGTTCCCCACCATCAAGCTGTCCAAGGACACCTGAGCGCCGCGCGCGGCGCATCTGCCCGCCACAGACGCCGCGCCAACAACCCTGCGATCGTCGCGCATAGGGCTGGACCGGAGGCCCGGGCGGCGGTGCTTGGCTTACAGTGGTGGCTCTTATGCAAAGCGATTCACATGTGACGCTGGCGCCGGCTGGCCGGCCCGCCATCGATGTCGATGTGGTCATGCGCCGCGAGCCGGTGCAAGGGCCGATGGCCCGCTGGCAGCCGTGGCGCTGGGTGCTGGGCGATGTGCTGCCGACCCGGGCGCCGCATTGGGTCGACGGAGCCGATCCCCTGCCGGGCGAGCCGTGCCAGGTGGAGCCGCTGCCCGGCGCGGCGGCGGTGGCGGGAGCCACCCACTGGCTGTTTCCTGGCCACCGTGTCACGCTGTTTCGCGACGACGCCGAGGGCTATTTCCTCAACACCTCCAGCCCGAGGCCCTGCTTCTGGGTGTTCTGGCGTTTCGATGACAACCGCACCATCGCCGGCGAGCCGATGGCGGTGCCGCAGATCGTCACCCTCAGCTACCACGACGCCGGCCGATGGCTTGATGCCCAGGAAAAGGTGGATCAGGTGGCCGCGCCGGCACCGGTGGTGGACTGGCTGGCGGGTTTTGTGGCCGATCACCACCACATCGAACCCAAGCGCCGTCAGCGGCCGGCGAGCTTTCAGCCGCTGACCGACCGCTTCGGCCAGCCGGTGCGCATTTCCACCGAAAAGCACGGCGGTCCGCGCCCGCCGGGAGCTGGCTCATGACCTTGCGCATCGGCATCAGTGCGCGTCTGCTGCACGACCCGCCGCCGGGGCTCGGCTTGCCACAGAAGCGGCTGCAGTTCCTGGAGAGCTCGATGGCGCACTGGATCATGGCGCACCGCGCGATTGCGCTCATGGTGCCCTTCATTGACGAGGAAAGCCCGCTGTCGGTAAACCGGGCGCCGGTGAGCGACATCGTCGACATGCTCGACGGGCTGGTGCTTCAGGGTGGCATCGACATCTGCCCCGAAACCTATGGGCACAGCTTGCGCGATCCGGCCTGGGCCGGCGACGTGATTCGCGACCGTTACGAACTGGCGCTGTTGCGCGCCTTCATCGCCGTGCGCAAACCGGTGCTCGGCATCTGCCGCGGCGCGCAGCTGATCAATGTGTGTTTCGGCGGCACCCTGGTGCAGGACATCCCGTCGATGTGCGCAGGTGCGCTCGACCATCAGGACACGCTGCGCTACGACCGGCTGATGCACGAGGTGGCGTTCGAGCCCGGCTCCGTGCTGGCTGGCATGTACGGCGGCGAGCGCAGCCACCAGGTCACCAGCATCCACCACCAGTGTGTGGACCGGCTCGGCGAGGGCCTGGTGGTGGAGGCACGCAGCCCGCGCGACGGCATCGTCGAGGCGATCCGCCATGAGGGGCCGGGGTTTGTGCTGGGCGTGCAGTGGCACCCCGAATTCCACCTCACGCCCCGGGAAGAAACCCAGGGCCTGCTCGACAGCGCGCCCATGATGAAGGGGTTTCTGGGCGCGGCGTTCGCGCGCGCCGATCGCTACCGCACCACGTTGGTTGCCGACGCCGCGCAGCCGTCCGTATCGGCTCAGGGTGGCGTCTGACATGGCGGGCGAAGACGACAACTTCTTCAGCCGCTGGTCGCGTCGCAAGGTGCAGGTGCGTAGCGGTGAAACATTGGCGGCCGAGCCGCCGGCACCGGTTGTCGCCAGGTCCACCGTGCCTCCCGCTGCCACGCCATCCGGAGAAATGGCGTCGGCCGAAGACGCGCCGTCCACGCCACCGCCACCGCCGTCGCCCACGCTCGAGGAGGCGGCCGCGCTCACCCCCGAGTCGGATTTCACGCCCTTTGTGGCGCGCCACGTGCCCGCCGAGGTGCGCAATGCGGCGGTGAAAAAGCTGTTTGCCGATCCCCATTTCAACGTGATGGACGGGCTGGACATCTACATCGACGACTACTCCCAGCCCAGCCCGCTGTCGGCCGCGGTGATGGCCAAGATGGTGGGCGCGCAGTTTTTGAAGCTGGTGGAGGACCCGAACGAGGCCACCCCGCCGGCTGCCCCCGACCCGGCCGCCCAGGCCCTTGCAGCCACCGCGCCCGGCGATGGCGGTTCCGAACCCGTGCCAGAGGCCGCGGCCACGATTGACCCAACCCCGAACCCTCACGATGACCACGCTGATCTGCAACTGCAACCAGACCATGCCCCTGAACGCGACCGCGCTGGGCGAGGCGCTGGATGAAGACCTGACGCTGCACACCACGCTGTGCCGGCGCGACGCGCCCGCGTTCCAGAAAGCCTGCCGCCAGCCCGACGATCTGGTGGTGGCCTGTACCCAGGAGAGCCGCCTGTTCACCGAACTCGCCGGCGAGACCGAGGGCGCGGTGGCGCTGGACGTGCGGCCGATCCGCTTTGTCAACATCCGGGAAACCGGCGGCTGGGGCCGCGAGGCGGCCCAGGCCACGCCCAAGATGGCGGCGTTGCTGGCGCTGGCACGTGTGCCCGACCCCGAGCCGGTGCCCACGGTGAGCTTCGAGAGCGCTGGCCGCCTGCTCATCATCGGCACGCTGGAGGACGCCGAGCGCGCGGCCGAGCTGGTGAGCGATGTGCTTGACGTGACCCTGCTGGCCACCGGCGGCGATGGCATGCAGGCGCGGCGCTTCCCGGTGCTTGCCGGCGAGGTCAAGCGCCTGACCGGCTGGCTTGGTGCCTTTGCCCTGGTGCGCAGCACCAGCAACCCGATCGACCTCGATCTCTGCACCCGCTGCAATGCCTGCCTGGTTGCCTGCCCCGAAGGTGCGATCGGCCTGGACTACCAGATCGACCTTCAGCGCTGCCGCTCGCACCGCGCCTGTGTCACCGCCTGCGAGGCGGTGGGTGCGATCCAGTTCGGCCGTGCGCCCACCGAACACGAGGAGGTGTTCGATGTGGTGCTCGATCTGAGGGCCAGCCCCGCGTTCAGCCAGCACGCGCTGCCCCAGGGCTATGTGCACCTGCCGTCGGGTCTGAGCGACCCCAAGGCCCTGGGCGCGGTGATCCGCCTGCGCGACCTGGTGGGCGAGTTCGAGAAACCGAAGTTTTTTCAGTACAAGGCCAACATCTGCGCCCACGGGCGCAACGAGCGGGTGGGTTGCAACGCCTGTGTGGAAGTCTGCTCGGCCTCGGCCATCGCCAGTGACCTCAAGAAGCAGCGGGTTGTCGTCAACCCGCATCTTTGTGTGGGTTGCGGCGCCTGCACCACCGTCTGCCCGACCGGCGCCATCGGTTTCGCCTACCCGCGCGCCAGCGAGCAGGGCGTGAAGCTGCGCACCCTGCTGGCCACCTACCAGCGCGCCGGTGACCACGACGCGGCGCTGCTGCTGCACAGCCAGCAGGCCGGAGCCGATCTGGTGAACGATCTGGGGCGGCTGGCCATGCTCGACAAAACGGTGCGCGGTGTGCCGGCGCGGGTGATTCCGCTGCCGCTGTGGCACACCGCCTCCACCGGGATCGACCTGTGGCTCAGCGCCTTCGCCTACGGAGCGGTGCAGGTCTGGGTGCTGATGACCGGCGAAGAGGCGCCGCAGTACCGCGAGGCGGTGCGTGAGCAGATGGCGGTGGCACAGGCGCTGGTCAACGGGCTGGGCTACCGCGGCGAGCACTTCCGTGTCATCGAGGCGCGCGATGCACGCGACCTGACGGCGCTGGACGAGGCGCTGGGTGTCGCGCCGGCGCAGGGCGTGGCGCGGTGTGCCAGCTTTGCGGTGCAGCGTGAGAAACGCGCCACCCTGGAACTCGCGCTCGACCATCTGCTGCAGGACAGCGCGCGCCTCCAGGCGCGGCCGGCCGAGATCGCGTTGCCGGCGGCCTCGCTGCTGGGGAGCATCCGCGTCAACCCCGACACCTGCACGCTCTGCCTGAGCTGTGTCAGCGCCTGCCCGGCGGCGGCCCTGCAGGACAACCCCGAGCGGCCGCAGCTGCGTTTCATCGAGAAGAACTGCGTGCAGTGCGGCCTGTGTGCGAGCACCTGCCCGGAGCACGCGATCACGCTGCAACCGAGGCTGTGGCTGGACGACGAGCGCAAGCAGCCGCGTGTGGTCAACGAGGCCCAGCCGTATGGCTGTGTCCGCTGTGGCAAGCCGTTCGGCACGCTCAAGGGTGTGGAGATGATGCTGAGCAAACTCGCCGGCCACGCGATGTTCCAGGGCGAAGCGCAGGAGCGGCTGAAGATGTGTGGCGACTGCCGCGTGGTCGACATCTTCTCCAGCCCCGAGCAGGCCCGCATCACCGATCTTTGAAGCCCCGACCCGCCATGCACCCAACGATTGCCACCAGCTCCGCGCTCGACGAGGAAACCGCCCGCGCCGAGGTCTACGGCCTGCTCGCCGCGCTTTATTACGCTCCCCCTTCGGCCGAACTGATGGCGCAGCTGCGGGTGGCGGTGACCGAGGCGCCAGCCGCCGGCGGATTCCTTGAAGAGCCCTGGCGCGCGCTGGTCGCTGCGGCGCGCGCACAGAGTGACACGGCGGTGGCCGACGAATACGACGCACTTTTTGGTGGCGTCGGCAAGCCCGAGATCTACCTGTTCGGCTCGCACTACCTCAGTGGCTTTCTCAACGAGAAGCCGCTGGCCCAGCTGCGCGGCGACCTGGCCACCCTCGGCCTGGGACGCGACGAGCGCATGCCCGAGACCGAAGACCACATCGCTTATCTGTGCGAGGTGATGCGCTACCTGATCGCGGGCGACGATGTGGCGGTGGCCAACCTCTCGCAGCAGCGCCAGTTTTTCACCACCCACCTGCAGCCCTGGGTGGGTGCGATGGGCGAGGCGATCGCGGCGCACCCGAAAGCGCGCTTTTACGCCGCGCTCGCGGCCTTCACCCAGGCGTTTGCCAGCGTCGAGACACAGGGTTTCGACCTGCTGGTCTGATGGGCCGCGACACTGCGCGGTCGCGCACGGCACAGCAGCGGCGGGTCCAGCGGCTTTTCCCTGTTGCCACTTGCCGGCTTGCTTGGTAGATTCGGCTTATGCAAAAAACCCGCACCTGCTGTTGCGCCACGGCGGTGCCAGCGTTATCCAGGAGACATCCATGACCCACCCTCCCCCGAAACTCAACCGCCGCACCCTGTTTGCGGGCGCCTCCACCGTCGGCGCGCTGGCCGCCGTGGCCACCGTGTTGCCCAAGGTGTCGGGGGACGTGGTGCCGGTGGCAGTCACACCGCCGCCGCCCGAGCGCGGGGGTGGCTACCACCTGAGCGAGCACGTCAAGCGTTATTACAAGACCGCGATGGTCTGAGCTGCGCAGGAGCACCACCATGTTGTTGACCAAAAAAATCTCCGGTGCGCATGGCGCGCGTTCGCACACCCCGCTGGTGCACAGCCTGCAGCGCGGCCTGTCCGCGGCCCTGCCCACCATGGACCGGCGTGGCTTTTTGCGCCGCTCGGGGCTGGGTGTGGGTGTCGGCCTGGCGGCCGGCCAGCTCGCGCTGGTGAAAAAGGCCGACGCCGCCGCCGATGGCGCAGCAACCGGTGGCGCCAAGATCGAGGTTCGCCGCACGGTTTGCACCCATTGTTCGGTGGGCTGCGCGACCGATGCGATCGTGGAGAACGGCGTCTGGGTGCGCCAGGAGCCGGTGTTCGACTCCCCGATCAACCTCGGTGCCCACTGCGCCAAGGGCGCTGCACTGCGTGAGCACGGCCATGGCGAGTACCGCCTGCGCTACCCGATGAAGCTGGTCAACGGCAAGTACCAGCGCATCAGCTGGGACACCGCGCTCGACGAGATCACCACCAAGATGAAGGCGCTGCGCGAGGCCAGTGGTGCCGACTCGGTCTACTTCGTGGGCTCTTCCAAACACAACAACGAGCAGTCCTATCTGCTGCGCAAGTTCGTGAGCTTCTGGGGCTCGAACAATTGCGACCACCAGGCGCGCATCTGCCACTCGACCACGGTGGCCGGGGTGGCCAACACCTGGGGTTATGGCGCCATGACCAACTCGTACAACGACATGCAGAACAGCAAGTGCGCGTTGTACATCGGCTCCAACGCCGCCGAGGCCCACCCGGTGTCGATGCTGCACATGCTGCATTCCAAGGAGAAAGGCTGCAAGATGATCGTGGTTGACCCACGATTCACCCGCACCGCAGCCAAGGCCGACGAGTACGTGCGCATCCGCTCCGGCACCGACATCCCGTTTCTCTTCGGCCTGCTGTACCACATCTTCAAGAACGGCTGGGAAGACAAGCAGTACATCAACGACCGCGTCTACGGCATGGA
>CAYRIT010000130.1:0-7701 GCA_964424415.1 uncultured Hydrogenophaga sp. | reverse complement strand
CGCTGATGAGCGCGATCGCCTTTGGCATTCCGGTGCAGTTCGACAAGGCCTACGTCGAGGGCATCACCCAGCTCTCGGGCACCGACATCCGCTACGCCGATCAGCTCGGCTACCGCATCAAGCTGCTCGGCATCACCAAGCGCACCGCACAAGGCGTGGAGCTGCGGGTGCATCCCTGCCTGATCCCGGCCAAGCGGCTGATCGCCAACGTGGAAGGCGCGATGAACGCGGTGGTGGTGCAGGGTGACGCCGTGGGTTCCACGCTGTATTACGGCAAAGGTGCCGGCAGCGAACCGACCGCCAGCGCGGTGATTGCCGACCTGGTGGACATCACCCGTCTGCACACCGCCGACCCGCTGCACCGCGTGCCACATCTGGCGTTCCAGCCCGATGCCATGAGCGATCTGGCGGTGCTGCCGATGAGCGAGGTGGTCACCAGCTACTACCTGCGCTTGCGCGTGGCCGACGAGGCCGGTGTGCTGGCGCGGGTGACCGGTCTGCTGGCCGATGCCGGCATCAGCATCGACGCGGTGCTGCAACGCGAGGCTGACCAAGTGGGCGGCGAAGGCGCAACCTCCACCGATCTCATCATCCTGACCCACGATACGCGCGAAGGTGAGATGAACGCGGTGCTGGAGCGGATGCAGGCCTTGCCGTCGGTCCTCGCGCCCATCGTGCGCATCCGCAAGGAAGAACTGAACTGACCCGCTGCGCCGCCTCGCATCTTCCCTCCGCAGGGGGGCCGCCGGTGGCCTGGTGGAGCCAGTTTCGTGGTGTGTGCTGGATCAAGCGCTGTGCTCGGGCGGTGCCGGTCCTCTTCGATACCTTGGAACACTGAAATGTTGTACCTGTCCACGCGCGGTCATGCCGATCGCAAACGCTTCTGCGAAATCCTGCTCGAAGGCCTGGCGCCCGATGGCGGCTTGTACTTGCCCGAACACTACCCGCAGGTCGATGCGCATCTGCTCGAGCGCTGGCGCAAGGTCTACAACGGAGGCGCGGCGGGCGGCTACGCGGCGCTGGCCTTCGAGGTCCTGTCGCTGTATATCGACGACATTCCGGCGGTAGACCTGCGGGCGCTGTGCGAGAAGACCTACACCGAAGCGGTGTTCGGCACGGCGGCCATCGTGCCTCTGAAGCCACTGGAAGATGGCTTCTACCTCGAAGCCCTGTCCAACGGCCCCACGCTGGCCTTCAAGGACATGGCGATGCAGCTGCTGGGCAACCTGTTCGAGTACGAACTGGCGCGCCGCGGCGAAGCCCTCAACATCCTGGGGGCAACCAGTGGTGACACCGGCAGCGCGGCCGAGTACGCGATGCGCGGCAAAAAGGGCGTGCGTGTGTTCATGCTCAGCCCGCACGGTCGCATGAGCCCGTTCCAGCAGGCGCAGATGTTCAGCCTGATGGACGAGAACATCCACAACATCGCGATCGAAGGTGTGTTCGACGACTGCCAGGACATCGTCAAGGCGGTGAGCAACGATCTCGATTTCAAGCGCCGTTACCAGATCGGCACGGTGAACTCGATCAACTGGGCGCGCCTGCTGGCGCAGGTGGTCTATTACTTCGCCGGGTATTTCCAGGCAAGCACGAAGAACGGCGAGCCGGTCAGCTTCACCGTGCCCAGCGGCAATTTTGGCAACGTCTGCGCCGGCCATGTGGCGCGCATGATGGGCTTGCCGATTGCGCAGCTGGTGGTGGCGACCAACGAGAACGACGTGCTTGACGAGTTCTTCCGCACCGGTGTCTACCGTGTGAGGGCGAGTGCCGATACCCACGAGACCTCCAGCCCGTCGATGGACATCTCCAAGGCCAGCAATTTCGAGCGCTATGTGTTCGACCTGCTGGGGCGCGACGGGGCGCGGGTCAAGGCGTTGTTTGGTGACCAGCTGCCGCGCACCGGCCGCTTCGATCTGGGGGACGATCCGGCCTTTGCACAAACCGCCAGCCGCGACGGTTTTGTCAGCGGTAGCAGCAGCCACACTGACCGGCTGGCCACCATCCGCGACACCTTCGAACGCTTCGGTCAGATGATCGACACCCACACCGCCGACGGCGTGAAGGTGGCGCGCGATCATCTGCACCCGGGTGTGCCCATGGTTGTGCTGGAGACGGCGCTGCCAATCAAGTTCGCCGAGACCATCGTCGAGGCCCTGGGCCGCCAGCCCGATCGCCCGGCAAGGTTCGAGGGTATCGAGGCGCTGCCCAAGCGGGTGCAGGTGATGGCGGCAGACACCGCAGCGGTGCAGGCCTACATCGTTCGCCACGCTGAGGAGCCGGCATGAAGGTGGTGGGCTTTGCGGGCTATTCAGGCTCGGGCAAGACCTCGCTGATCGAGCAGCTGGTGCCGGCGCTTCGCTTGCGCGGTCTGCGTGCCTCGGTGGTCAAACACGCGCACCACCGCTTCGATATCGACCAACCGGGCAAAGACACCTGGCGCCACCGCGAAGCCGGCGCGGTGGAGGTGGTGGCAGTGTCGAGCCAGCGACTGGTGCTGATGCGCGAGTTCGAGACACCCGGCGATGTGAAGGTGCATCAGGCCCTGGCCGCGCTGCACAGCGGTGTGGACTGGGTGCTGGTCGAGGGTTTCAAACACGCCGATCTGACCAAGCTGGAGGTGTGGCGTCACGCCGCGGGCAAGCCGGTCTGTTACCCCGACGACCCGTTTGTGGCCGGCATCATCACCGACAGCCCGGAGCACCTGCCCGAAGCCACCGCGCGGCCGGTGCTGGATTTGAACCAGCCCGACACCGTGGCCCAGTGGCTGGTCGACAATGGGGAGCGTTTCGAATACGACCCTGCGGCCCACGCCTGACGCACGCCGCCCATGCCCATGTCCCAAGCCAAGTCTTCACCCCGGTCCACTCCGTCTTCTTCACCCAACCCGGCCCGCGCGCCCTTGCTCTCGCTTGACGAGGCGCTGCAGCGCCTGCTGGGGCAGGTCGCGACGCTGGCGGACAGTGAATCGGTGGCCACCTTCGAAGCCGATCGCCGTGTGCTCGCGGCCGACCTGGTGTCCGGGCTTCAGGTGCCACCGAACGACAACTCGTCGATGGATGGCTACGCGGTGCGCCGCAGCGACGTCACCGAGGCGGGCGTGGTGCTCCCGGTGTCGCAGCGCATCGCCGCTGGCCACCCGGCCGGGCCGCTGCGCCCCGGTACCTGTGCGCGCATCTTCACCGGCGCGCCGATACCCGAAGGCGCCGACGCGGTGGTGATGCAGGAAGACACGCGCGAGGTGGGTGGCGATCTGCATGCGGTGCACATCGACGCCGTGCCTGCGCTGGGGCAATGGGTGCGTCGCGCCGGCGAAGACGTGACCCGTGGTGCGGTCGTGCTGGCGCGTGGCCATCGCCTCTCGCCCGCCAGCCTGGGTCTGGCCGCCAGCCTGGGCCTGGCACATCTGCCTGTGGCGCGGCGGCCGCGGGTGGCGCTGTTCTCCACCGGCGACGAGCTGGTGATGCCAGGGCAGGTGGCCCCGGCCGACATGAAGCCCGGCGCCATCTACAACTCCAACCGGTTTTTTCTGCGCGCGCTGTTGCAGCGTCTGGGCTGCGAGGTGAGCGATCTGGGCATCGTGCCCGATCGGCGCGAGCTCACCCTGGCCGCGCTCAAGACCGCGGCCGATCACCACGACCTCATCCTCACCAGCGGCGGTGTGTCGGTGGGCGAGGAAGATCACATCAAGCCCTCGGTGCAGCAGCTCGGCACGCTGGACCTCTGGCAGATCGCGATGAAGCCGGGCAAGCCGTTTGCCTTTGGCTCGGTGCGGCGCGATGCGGGCGCGGGTGCAACCGCCAGCCAGACCTGCCATTTCATGGGTCTGCCGGGCAACCCGGTGTCGAGTTTTGTCACCTTCCTGTTGCTGGTGCGGCCATTTCTGCTCAGGCTGCAGGGGGTGGCGGTGCCGGCGCTGCGGCCGGTCATGCTGCCGGCGCATTTCGAGCTTCCGCGGGCCGACAAGCGCCGCGAATTCGTGCGCGTGCGCCGCAACGAGGCGGGCGGGCTGGATTTGTTCACCAACCAGAGCTCGGGCGTGCTCACCTCTGCGGTCTGGGGCGATGGCCTGGTCGACAACCCGGCCGGCCACACCGTGGCGCGGGGCGATCTGGTGCCCTACCTCGCTTTTTCGGAACTGCTCGAATGAAAATCACGCTTCGCTATTTCGCCTCGATCCGGGAGGCCGTGGGCACCGGCAGCGATTCGCTGGACACGCAGGCCACCACGGTGGGCGCGCTGCGCGATGAGCTGATCGCTCGCGGTGGTGCCTACGCTGAGGCGCTGGCACGCGGCAAGGCGGTGCGCCTGGCGCTCAACCAGACCATGAGCGACGAGGCTGCCGCGCTGACCGAAGGCGCCGAGGTCGGCTTTTTCCCGCCGGTGACGGGGGGCTGAATGGGCACGCGGGTCTCGATCCAGACCGGGGACTTCGACCTCTCCACCGAGGTGGCGGCACTGCGTGCCACCGACAAAGGTGTGGGTGCGGTTTGCAGCTTCGTCGGTACCGTCAGAGATCGCAACAGTGCCCCCACGCTCGCCGCTTCGCGAGATTCGCCGGAAGTGATGAGCCTGGAACTGGAGCACTACCCCGGCATGACCGAAACGGCCATCGAGGCCATGATCGACGAGGCGTTCAAGCGCTTCGACATCCTGGGCGCGCGGGTGATCCACCGCGTGGGGTTGCTGCAACCGCTGGACCAGATCGTGCTGGTGGTGGTCAGCTCGGCGCACCGCGGCCAGAGTTTCCAGGCCTGCGAGTTCCTGATGGACTACCTCAAGACGCAGGCGCCATTCTGGAAAAAAGAACAGACACCCGACGGCGCGCGCTGGGTCGATGCCCGGGTCAGCGACGATGCCGCGCTGGCGCGCTGGGGCATCGTCGCCAGCAACGCCTGAGGCTTTGATCTGGGTCAAGCGCCGGTGAGGCGCCAGCCGCCGGTGTCGCCCGCTGGCTTGAAATGCGGCGTGTCGGTGCCACATGATGGGTAATCCAACCCTTTGCGGAGTGAACCTTTCATGCGCCTCGACAAACTCACCACCAAGTTTCAGGAAGCCCTGAGTGACGCCCAGACACTGGCTCTGGGCAACGACAACGCTTACATCGAGCCGGCCCACCTGCTGCTGGCCATGCTGCGCCAGGCCGATGGCCCGCAGTCGTTGCTGCAGCGTGCCGGGGTCAACGTGGCAGGTCTGGCCAAGGCGGCCGAGGTGACCGTCAAGAAGCTGCCCAGCGTGCAGGGCCACGATCAGGTGACGGTGGGGCAGGAGCTCGGCAAACTGCTGCAGGCGACCGAAAAGGAGGCCATCAAGCGCGGTGACCAGTTCCTGGCCAGCGAGCTGTACCTGCTCGCCGTGACCGACGCCAAGGGCGAGCTGGGGCGCCTGGCCAACGAAAACGGTCTGACCCGCAAGAGCCTGGAAGCGGCCATCGACGCCGTGCGCGGTGGCCAGAACGTTGACAGTCCCGAGGCCGAAGGCCAGCGCGAGGCACTCAAGAAATACACACTGGACCTGACCGAGCGCGCCCGGATGGGCAAACTCGACCCGGTGATTGGCCGCGACGACGAGATTCGCCGCGCCATCCAGGTGCTGCAGCGCCGCACCAAGAACAACCCGGTTCTGATCGGTGAGCCTGGCGTGGGCAAGACGGCGATTGTCGAAGGTCTGGCCCAGCGCATCGTCGCCGGCGAGGTGCCCGATTCGCTCAAGGGCAAGCGCGTGCTCTCGCTCGACATGGCCGCGCTCTTGGCGGGAGCCAAATTCCGCGGTGAGTTTGAAGAGCGCCTGAAAACGGTGTTGAACGAGCTGGCCAAGGACGAAGGCCAGACCATCGTGTTCATCGACGAGCTGCACACCATGGTAGGCGCGGGCAAGGCCGAGGGTGCGATGGACGCGGGCAACATGCTCAAGCCCGCGCTGGCGCGCGGCGAGCTGCATTGCGTGGGCGCGACGACGCTGGACGAGTACCGCAAATACATTGAAAAGGACGCTGCGCTGGAGCGTCGTTTCCAGAAAATCATTGTCGGCGAGCCAACCGTGGAGGCGACCATTGCCATCCTGCGCGGCCTGCAGGAAAAGTACGAAAAACACCACGGTGTGCAGATCACCGACCCGGCCATCGTGGCCGCGGCCGAGTTGAGCCACCGCTACATCACCGACCGCTTTCTGCCCGACAAGGCGATCGACCTGATCGACGAGGCGGCGGCCAAGATCAAGATCGAGATCGACTCCAAGCCCGAGGTCATGGACAAGCTTGACCGGCGCCTGATCCAGTTGCAGATCGAGCGCGAGGCGGTGCGGCGCGAAAAGGACGAGGCGTCACAAAAACGGTTTGAGCTGATAGAGGAAGAGATCGTCAAACTGCAAAAAGAGATCTCGGACATGGACGAGATCTGGCAGGCCGAGAAGGCACAGGCGCTGGGCTCCAAGGACGTGATGGAAGAGATCGACCAGATCAACACACAAATCGAGGAGCTGACGCGCAAGGGCGATTTCAACAAGGTGGCGGAGCTGCAGTACGGCAAGCTGCCCGAGCTGAAAAAACGCCTGAGCCAGGCCCAGGACAGCGAGGCGACGAAGCAGGCCGAGCACGCGCCGCGTCTGCTGCGCACGCAGGTGGGCGCCGAAGAAATTGCCGAGGTGGTGAGCCGCGCCACCGGCATTCCGGTGGCCAAGATGATGCAGGGCGAAAAAGACAAGTTGCTGCAGATGGAGGACAAGCTGCACGAGCGCGTGGTGGGCCAGGACGAAGCGATCTCGGCCGTGGCCAACGCCATCCGCCGCTCGCGCTCAGGCCTGTCGGACCCGAACCGCCCGACCGGTTCGTTTCTGTTCCTCGGCCCCACCGGCGTCGGCAAGACCGAGCTGTGCAAGGCGCTGGCCGGTTTCCTGTTTGACAGCGAAGAGCACATGATCCGCGTCGACATGAGCGAGTTCATGGAGAAGCATTCGGTGGCCCGCCTGATCGGTGCGCCGCCTGGCTACGTGGGCTACGAAGAGGGCGGTTACCTGACCGAAGCGGTGCGTCGCAAACCCTATTCCGTGCTGCTGCTCGACGAGGTGGAGAAGGCCCACCCGGACGTGTTCAACGTGCTGTTGCAGGTGCTCGACGACGGCCGCCTGACCGATGGCCAGGGCCGTACCGTGGACTTCAAGAACACGGTGATTGTGATGACCAGCAACATCGGCTCGCACATGATCCAGGCCATGGTGGACCAGCCGTACGACGAGGTGAAAGAAGCGGTGTGGGGCGAGCTGAAAGAACATTTCCGCCCCGAGTTCCTGAACCGCATCGACGAGACGGTGGTGTTCCACGCGCTCGACGCGCAGCACATTGCGTCCATTGCCGGCATCCAGCTCAAGGCGCTTCAGGCCCGGCTGCAGAAGATGGATCTGCGCCTGGAGGTCTCGCCCGCGGCACTGGCCGAACTGGCCAAGGTGGGTTTTGATCCGGTGTTTGGTGCGCGCCCGCTCAAACGTGCGATTCAGCAACGCATCGAGAACCCGCTGTCCAGGCTGCTGCTCGAAGGTGTCTACCCACCCAAGTCGGTGATTCCGGTGGGCGTCGATCCGGTGCGCAATCCGGGCGTGTTCGAGTTCGGCTCGCCGATCGCCGCCGACTGAGCGGACGTCGCCAGCCGCCGCACATCGGCGGGCGACTACCGGTGACCGCGACACTGTCACGTCTGCGGGGGGTGTTGG
>CAYRIT010000129.1:0-7768 GCA_964424415.1 uncultured Hydrogenophaga sp. | reverse complement strand
ACCATCGTTGCCGCTTAGGCCAATCCCTTCAAGGGTGGGATGACCGCGCGCTTACGGCTGAGGAGATGCGCAAGCTCAAGGCCTGAACAGGCCTCGCGCCAGACCGCCCCATCGCTGGGTGGTCTGGCGCATCAGAAACTTCGAAATCCGCTCGCCGGTCTTCGCCGGCTCGCGCGATCCCGGTCGCGGCTTCTCACCGAAGCCACAACCAGGCGGCCATCGCCCAGCTGATGGCCGACGAAAGCACCGCTGTCGCGGCGTGCAGCAACCACCACTCCCAGGGCCGTGCACCCTTGCGGGCCAAGGCAGCCACCTCCTGCAGCGGTAGTGTCAACCGCTGCAGAGCAGGGCCAACTTCGTTGCGGAACACCACCCGCGCCGCTTCCTCCATGGCCCGGGTCTGTGTGTCCACAGTCACCCGGGCCATTTCATCGGCCCGCCGGGCCATGTGTTTCACCGTCTGCAGCTTCGCGTTCTCTGTGATGTCGGCCATGCGCTTTTCGTACGCGATGACCTGCTCGGTCAGTTCGTTGCTCACCAGCGCCAGCGCCAGCTGGCTGGCGTCGAGCTTGGGCGCCAGGGTATCCATCCGATTCAGCAACGCACCCAGATCGCCGATGGCCACCGCCATCAGCTCTTCGCGGGCCGTGACCAGATCGCTCACTGGGCGAACCCTTCCAGTGGCACCACGTTGACGGCGGCACGCTCTCCCAGCCCGAGCGCCGCGAAGCAGGCATCCAGCTCCGGCAACACCCCAACCGCCAGCCGCCGTGTGGCCAGCTTCTGGGCCAGTGCGAGCTTTTCTGCGGTGTTGCCGGCCTTGACGATCAAGGCCTTTTAGTCGGTGTCGTCACGGGCCAGGGTGGCGAGGTCGGCGTTGCTGCCCCGGATGCGCCCATACACCTCGTTGGGGCCCAAACAGCAGGCCAGGTTTTCTGTGGCGATGGGCTGCGCTTTGAGGAAGGCCCGCACCAGGTCGAAGTGCGCAGGGACATCCGCGGCGCTGTTGACCATGTTGAACACCAGTCGAACTCTTGAACGGGGCACTCCCAGCCGCGCCAACTCGACCAGTGTGGCGATGGTGTCCTGCTGCTGCTTGAGGGCCGGTACCGTGGGAACCACAAAAGCATCGAAGTCCTCGTGGCTGCCTTGGTACTTCTGCATCAGGTCGAGCAATTCCTCCACGTTGCTGGCACCAATGTCCACCACCGCGTGGTCGATGGTCTGCAGGAGTTCCTGCAGCTCGCCGAACTGCCGACCCCGCATCGCATGACTTTCTCCGTCGGCAGCGTTCAGGCTCTCCACGGAAAACAGCTCCGTACCGTCTATGCGCGGCAGCAGCAGGTGCCTGGCGATGGTGGTTTTGCCCACGTTCCCCGAAAAGTTGATGACGGCGATTTTCATGGCGGGTCCTTTGCATGGAGCCTGGCGCGGGCCAGGGGGTTGGTGATCCGGCTGCTGGCAAACGCTTCGGCGATCTCTTTGCCGCTGCGCATGTCCATGTCCACAGATGCCACCTGCGGTGACTGGGGCGTGGCGGTTGATGGAGGGGGCGCGGACGCCAGCGGTTGGGTGAAAGCGGGCGGCATTTCATCTGGACGAACACCGGAGCCCGATACCTGCGCGGCGGAAGCTGCTTTGGTGGCCCTGGCCACTTCGCGCTGCACGGTCGCGTTGCTCACGTGCACGCCGACCGCAGCCAGAGCTGCGCGGATCGCCTCGAAGGTGTAGCCCTGGGCACGCAGCGCTTGCATCTCCGGCGCAAAGCGCCGAGCTTTGCGTGAGCTTCGGCCGGGCGGTTCGCTCGGGACCAGTTTTATCGCGTCATTTCTATTCACTTTGTGTGCAGCAGTTGCTCGGTTGCTGTTCAGTTTGTGCAGTGGCTGAGCGCTTGCTGTTCAGTTTGTGCAGTCGCTATGCACTTTCTGTTCAGTCGAGTGGTGGGTGCCTTGCCTTGAGACCTATCTTCAACCCGCCAACAGCCCTTTCACGCGCTGGATTTGGGCCCAAATCCAGCAGCGCAATGGCCTCGATCCAGGCCAATACTGGGTTCATGGTGAGTGCAGAGATAGGCGCGGTGGCGCCGGTTGTCTGACACGCTCACCCAGGGGTGAATCGTCGTCAGGAGACTCGGTATGGAACCCTCGTCACGTGACCGCATAAGCGTGGATCTCCATGGCCTCAAGGCCCCGCTGATGGAGCGAGCGCAGGCCGTCGGCCTCTCGCCTTCCCGCCTGGTGCGCCAGGTGTTGGCCGACGCGCTGGGGCGTCCGGCGCTGCAGTCCACCGAGGAACGCAGCACACCTGTCCAGGCCGATCCAGCCGCCCGCACACGCTTGTGCCTGCGCATGCGGTCTGAAGAGGCTGCACTCACGCTTCAGGCCGCGCAGCGGGTGGGCATGGCCACCGGTGACTACGTGGCCGCCCTGGTGGCGGGTGTGCCGGTGGTTCTGGACGGAAGAGGGCACGCACGGACCTTGCAGGCGCTCACCGCATCCACCGACGAACTGGCCCACTTCGGTCACCGCCTCTACCAGCTGAATGCGTTGCTGCGCCGTGGCGAGGTGGAGCCCATCCGCCCCTACACCGGCATGCTCGACACCTTGGCCCGTGACGTGCGCCGCCACCTTGACCATGTCTCCCGTGCCCTGGCCGACCTGCAGCCGCGCCGGCCCGGCGCTTCATCACCCGCAAGAAGTACCCATGCCGGTACCCGAAGGTTCCGACCATGAAAAACTCCACCGGCGGCCGACGCGCTGCTACGTCCGGTACTTCGCCAGTGCCATCGTCACTGACCAGCGCTCCCCATGCGTCCGACCTCGACGGCATCCTCATCACCTGGGGTGACCGATTGTTCTATCCGGGCAACCGCATCGTCCAGGTTCGCCCACAGCCCAAGCTGGGCGCTTCGGGCGCACACCAGCGTGCCAACGCCATCCGCCAACGCATCGAAGCCACCGTCGTGCGGCGCGCCCCTCAGGTCATGGTCAAGGTCACAGGGGGAGGGCGGAGCATGGCGGCAATTGCGGCGCACTTTCGCTACATCAGCAAAAACGGACGGCTGGAGATCGAAGACCAGCGCGGGGAGACCCTGCGAGGCAAAGACAGCCTGCACCACCTGGCCGATGAGTGGCGCCTGTGCGGCGCGCGCATTCCTGAGGACGCAGAGCCAGGCCAGCGGCGCGAGGCCTTCAACATCATGCTGTCTATGCCTCGTGGCACCGATCCACTGATCGTGCAGCGCGCCGCACGGGAGTTTGCGCAGGCTGAGCTGGCCGACCACAAATATGTGATGGTGCTGCACGACCACCAGGCCAATCCGCACGTGCACATCAGCGTGCGTGCCGTGGCCCGGCTGGGCAAGCGCCTCAACCCGCGTAAGAACGACCTGCACCGCTGGCGCGAAACCTTCGCCGAGAAGTTGCGAGGCTATGGGGTCGAGGCAGAGGCAACGCGGCAGTCAGGTTGGCACTTGGCTGGGCTTCAATGCCAAGCGAGCAATGCCGCCTAAATAATTCGAATCACGCGTCTAATTTGGATTGCTTATTTTCCATACGTTCACAGCCGGTGGATAGGCGTCGTGACCATCTGCCACCTCCAGTTTCTCCCTCCACCTTAACAATGTGTCTTTGAAACCGGTAGCAGCCTGCACACGATAACGCGGTGCTTAGGAGCAGTGGATTCAGCAAAAAAGAAACGCCTGCTGAAAGTCAGATGAGTGCCAGCACCATGCTCGGGAAAGCTGCGATGAATAACAACACAACAAGCATCACCGAAACGTAAGGCAAGGTACCGGCGAAGATGCTTTCCACCGAAACATTAGGATCGTTGAGGGTGGATTTGACAGTGAATACCGAGATGCCAAACGGTGGCGTGAGCAAGCCGATTTCCACCGCAATCACTGTGATGATGCCGAAGTGGATCAGGTTGAAATCAAGGCTCGCGGCGATCGGTACCGCCACCGGCGTCATGATGAGCAGGATGGAGCTGGAATCCAGGATCATGCCAAGCAGCAGCAAGATCACGACGTAGAGAAACAGGAAGCCGTAGGGGCCTAGTCCTGAGTCCTGCACCAGGTCGCTGATGGCCATGGGCACTCCGGCCACCGACAGCATGCGGCTGTAAAAGCCGGCTGCCACCAGCAGAATCAGAATGCCGACTGACACGGAACCTGTTTCGGTGAGCACGCGCCACAGGTTGCCCCCACCCAGCTTGCGTCGCAGGATGGCAATGATGAACGCACCAAAGGCGCCCACCCCGCCGGCCTCGGTGGGTGTAAAGAAGCCCGAATACAGACCTCCCAGCACCAGGGCCACCAACGCGGCAATGGGAAACAGCTTGCCCAGCATTTCGCCGGTGGACAGCAAGCGGGCGCTGCTGCGCTCCGCAGCCATCTCGGCTTGACGTTTCAGGTCGAACACCAAGCCGGGCGTGAACCGGGCCATTAGCAAGATCAGGCCTGCGAAAGCGGCGGCCATCGCGAAGCCGGGAATGATGCCGGCGATGAAAAGGGTGCCGATCGACTGCTCGGCCAGCACGCCGTAAATGATGAGCAGCAGGCTGGGCGGAATCATCATACCCAGTACCGAGCTGCCGGCCACCGTGCCAGCCGAGAAGCTGGCGCGGTACCCGTGGCTCACCATTTCGGGCACTGCCACGCGGGTGAAAACCGCCGCCGAAGCGATGGACACACCGGTGACTGCGGCGAACACGGTGTTGGCGGCCACCGTGGCGACACCCAGACCACCCCGCACGCGCCGAAGCAGGGTTTCAGCCACATCGAAGGTGTCTTTACCGACGTTGGAGATAGAAACCAGAAGGCCCATCAAAACGAACAGCGGGATGGTGGCAAATATGTAGTCGGCCACACCGTTGTACGCCGAGAGGTACATCAGGTTCATGGCCATATGGACGTCTTCGCGGATGAGCCAGATACCCGCGAAGGCAACCGCGGTGAGCGCAACTGCGATGTGCAGACCAAATAAGACAAGAAATACCAGAGCCCCGATGAGGAGCGCGCCCATGGCCAGTTCGCTCATGCGCTTGCTCCGGTGGAGGTTGGCTGCCGCAGTAGCGAGGGAATGCAGGCCAGATAGGACACAGCCGCGGCCACAGAGCCCAGCACGATGAGGGCACGGAACGGCCAGGTCACCACGGTAAACACGCCTTGTACGCCGAAGTATTCGTGGATTTTCATAGCCTCAAGAAGCTCTGGCCAAGCAATGTAGGCCAGGGCGAAAAAGAGGAAGGCGCCGATTACGACATTGCACACCTCAAGCACCTTAGCGGCGGCTCGTGAGCGCCTGCCGATGATGCGCAGCAGGAAGTCGCTTCGTGTCATGCGCCCGGAGCAGACGGCAGCGGCCAGCTGCAGGAAAACGATGGATGCCACCGAACGCGCGGCGAACTCGGCCACGCCGGTGATGGGCGCGTCGAAGAAGTTGCGGCCCAGAACATCGGCCACGATCAGCAACATCATCAGAAAAATCCACACCGTGCCGACGGCAGCCAGCACGTTGGCCACGCCTTGAAGCGGATTGGTAAGGCCGGCCACCGCAGGGGCTTCACTGGCGAAATCGGGTTCGTTGTGCACAGGTCACCTGTGAAAGCTGGGAAACACACCACCCGGCAGCGCCAGACGCCACCGGGTGGACAAGATGGCCTGTGGTCGATCAGCGATTCTGCAGATCCCAGTCGCGCAGGGGTTTCACACCACGGGCGCGCAGTTCGTCAAAGTAGGCCTTGAGCACTTGCTTGCCAGGTTCACCCGTACCCTGCAGCCAGGGCGCCACGATATTGGGCAAACCATTGACCCATTTGGTCTTCTCAGCCTGAGGCAGATCGGAGATCTGCAGACCAGCAGCCTTCATCGTCTCCAGCGCGGCGTTGGCCGTTTTGGTGACGTGTTTGCCGTGAGCCAGCGAGGTGGCCTTGCCCGCCTTGATCATCGCGTCCTGCACCTCCTTGGGCATGCCGTCAAAAACTTTCTTGTTCACCGCCACGCTGCCAAAGTACATGGAGCCGATGTCGATCCGTGTGAGATTCTTCGCCACCTCGTACACGCGGGCTGGGCCGATGCCGCTGGCAAAGGACAGCGCGCCATCGGTCACGCCGGTCTGGATGTTGGTGTAGTACGTGGTCAGTGCGCCATCCACCGGGGTGGCTCCGGTATCTCGCAGCCAGTTGGCCGAGGTACCTGGCGCGTTGATACGCTTGTTTTTCAGACTCGCCATGTCCTTCACGGGGAAGGTGGCGTAGATGTCGTAGCTGTCGGTGATCAGCGAGGACAGCGGTACCATGTTTTGGGCTGCCCAGCTGTCACGCAGAGCGGGCACGGTGGTGTTGAGCTTGTCGAAGATTTCGATCAGCTGCTCGTGGTTGGTGGTGGCGAACGGGGTGAAGTAGGTCACGTTCTGCAGTGGCATGGCGGAGTTTTCCCAAACGGTGCCCACCATGCCCACGTCCACGATGCCATCGCGCACGGCGGCTCGGGTGTCGGTGAATTTGTAGAGCGTGCCGCCGTAGCTCTCGCGCCAGCGCACCTCGTACTTGGCGCCGCCTTCCTTCAGGATGCGGTCAACCTCGGGCTGGAACACCTCCTTCATGGCGAAGGCCCAGATGTTCGTGGTCGGGTGGCTTGAGCCGATGTTGACCGTGATGCGCTGCTGCGCCATGGCAGATCCAACCGTGATGGTGGCGCCCATCGCGACTAGGGTTGCTGTGGCAATCTTCTTGAGCTTCATGTTGTCTCCTCAGTGGGTGTGATGGCTGAAAATTCAGCCGGGTGGGCTAACTACCGGTATCTGGGTACCGGCTTCATCGAAAAAGTTGATCAGTGTCGGACAGAGCGCTTGCGCGTGCTCCCTGTCGTGTCGGCAAAGAGATCGCGGCTGGCGTGCAAGTAAGCGCGCACACGGTCACGCACCGATTGCTCGTCGTATCCATCGTGGGAGCCTTCGCTGTACACGTCCTGCGCATAGATCCAGCGGCGCATGCTGATGTAGAAAACCCCACCATGCAGCCCCATGAGGAGCTCCATTTCGCGTTCGCTGGGCTTGGCTCGACTGACCAGGCCACGAAAGCGGCGGGTTTCTCGGATCAGTCGTGGGAAGAGCCGTGCGCGCAACATGGCAAAGAAACGGTCGGTGATGGTGTGATCCGTCAGGCCCGAAAAGACCAGAATGCGCACGAACTCCTGCGAGAGCGTGATCGTCACGTACTCCAAGTAGAACGCGGTGAGTTTGTCTTCTACCGCCATCTTGGGGTCGTCAAGCAGTGTGTCCCACTCCGCGCGCCAGCGACCTTCGTATACCTCTAGGTACACGCGGTCGATCAGTGCCTGCTTGGTCGGGAAATAGTGGTACAGCAGGGCGTGAGTCACGCCGATGCTCTTGGCCAGGTCTCGTAGCTGGCCGTTGAAGCCGTGTACCGAGAAGAACTGAATCGCGCCGTCGAGGATCTGCCGCTCGCGTTCAGCCACGCCCATGCGCCGGCGCGCCGGAGCTTCCGGCTCCGTTTCGTCGGCTTCAATCGCCACGTCAGGGTTTGTCTGGATGCGCACGCTATTTACCGATCGGTTAATGATTCGTATCATTGTTAACCGTCTGGTAAACAAAAACACCCGTGAAAACCCGAGGATTCAAGGCATGGAATTGACTGGAGACATCCTGATCGGCGCTCCGCGCGAAAAGGTCTGGGCAGGCCTCAATGACACCGAAATACTGGCGCGCTGCATTCCCGGGTGCGAGTCCATGGAAGCCACCAGCCC
>CAYRIT010000128.1:0-8070 GCA_964424415.1 uncultured Hydrogenophaga sp. | reverse complement strand
CCTGCTCCTGCTCCTGCTCCTGAGCCACCGGCAGGCTCACAAATCTGGCAAACCCCAGGACAAATTCCGGCCACATCGAGCGCAACGGTTCGCCAGATTGATCTGGCCGCCAATGGCAATGCGGTGGCCGTGTGGGTGCAAACTGAAAACAGCGTAAGCAGCATCTGGGCCAGCACCTACACGCCAGATGGCGGGTGGATACCGGCCACGCTGCTGGAAACCAGCAACCTAGGCAACGCCAATGCCCCGCAAGTGAAATGGGACGCCGCCGGCAATGCCATGGCCATCTGGCAGCAATATGACGGCAGATTCCTCAGCATCTATTCCGCCCGATTCACCCCAGACGGTAGCTGGTCGGCGCCAGTGCTGGTGGAACAGCTGGACACGCCCAACGCCATCGACCCCCAAATCGCCTTCGACCCCGCAGGCAACGGCATGGCCGTGTGGCGCGCGCAAAAGGTGATTGGAGGGAGGTACAGCGCCTGGGCCAACCGCTACACGCCGCTGGCCGGCTGGGGCAGCCCGGAACTGCTGGAGAGCGACGATTCGGGCAATGTGGAGCCGGTTCAGGTCGCCATGGATACCGATGGCAACGCCTTCGCGGTGTGGCATCAGGGGATCCGTGGGCGACCCCGGACTCTGGCCAGCCGCTTCACGCCTGCGAATGGCTGGGAGGGTGCCACCCTGATCGAGGACAGCCCTTTGGGCTTCCCCAGGGGCGTGCAGGTAGCGGCAGACGCCACTGGCCATGCCGTGGCGGTCTGGCTGGGAAACACCGGCGTGCAGGCCAACCGCTATGTGCCGGGCACCGGCTGGGGCGCTCACACGGCGTTAGAAACCATTGGCAGCAACGTTTCAGACCTGCCACAACTTGCGATCAACGCCGGCGGACACGCCGTGGTGGTTTGGTCACAAACAACCGCAACGATTAAAAACATCTTGGCCAGCAGCTTTTCCCCCACCACGGGCTGGCTCGCCGCTCCGGTATTGGTGGGGAACCAGGACATAGAAAAGGCAGAGGATCCCCGGGTTGGCATCGACGCACAGGGCAATGCCATCGCCGTGTGGCGCCAGACCGTCGGGACCACAGTTGTCAACATCTGGGAGGCCAGATACACCCAGGCGGGCGGCTGGGCAGCAGCCAGCCAGACTGACACAGGCGACACAACACAAGTTGTCATCGATCCCACGGTGCGTGTGGCGCCAAGCGGCACGGCGGTGATCGGATGGGGCAGGAATGTCAGCGGGGTGATCACCCAACGGACGCGCTTCTTCCAATAAGGCTTTGAGCCCAGCATGAACCAGCTCGGCCTGTTGCTGGCCGGGCGGCCGCAGGGCCAACAACGGGGTGCACTGGCGCCCCGTTGGCCTTTGTGTCCGCCGCACCTCGGACCTAAGATGCAAGCACCCATGGACCCGCTCCCTTTGACTCACGACCCAACGCCGCTGGCCCGCAGCCTGCTGGTGGTGGACGACCACGAGTTGCTGCGCCTGGGTCTGCGCACCCTGGTGCAGTCGCATGCAGCCGCCAGCGGCCTGGCGGTGCAGGTGTTTGAGGCGCGCAGCCTGCAGCAAGCGCTGGCCCTGTATGGCGATCACGGGGCCGAGATCACGCTGGTCTTGCTGGACCTGCACCTGCCCGATGCCCATGGGCTTTCCGGCCTGAGGGCTTTTATGGCCTGCCATCCGCAAGCCCGTGTGGTGGTGCTCTCCGGCGCGAGTGACCCGGCCCTGGTACGGGAGGCACTGGCCTGCGGCGCCAGCGCCTACCTCACCAAATCGGGCGACCTGCAAGAGGTGGTGAGCTACATCGGCGCGCTGGGTTTGCTGAATATGCACAGGACCGCGGACCCCACGCTGGTCGACAGGATGGACAGCCCGCACGACAAGGCACGAAGCCGCGGGCTTCGCACCGCCACAGGTGAAGTGGTGACCCTGTCGCACCGGCAGACTCAGATACTCGACTGGATTCTGGTGGGCCTGTCGAACCGGGAGATCGCCAGCAAGGCCTGCGTGAGCGAGGGCACGGTGAAAAACCATGTCTCGGCCTTGTTGTTGTTGTTTGATGTGCGCTCGCGTGCGCAGCTCGTCAGCCTGTTGCGTTGACCACCTTGCGCGCTGTACCGCTCGACGTCGAGACCGCCCGGCAGGTGCTGCGTGAGCAGGTGTCGGGGCTCTACGCTTCGGTGACAAGTTCGACCGTGGCCGACACCTTGTTGGCCTGGGCGGCAGCGGCACTTTTTTACTGGCAACTGCAAGACCCGATGGTGTTGTGGTGGCTGGGCCTGCATGCGCTGGAAGTGCTGCGGTACCCGAGCCAGATGGCGTACCACCGCGATCCAGCCGCGGCCGATCGCAGCACTTTCTGGGCTCGCCGGCATTGGCAAGAGATGATTTTCTACTCTTGCGTCTGGGGCGCGTTTCCCTGGATGGTGATGCCAGCAGACAACCTTCCCATGACCGCGATGATCGTGCTGGTCATCACCGGGCTGTGCAGCGCTGGGGTGCCGTCGGTGGCGGCGCGCTGGCCCTCGGTGCTGGCGGTCGCGCTACCCATGAACATGGCCCTGATCGGCGCCCTGTTGTGGCATGGCGGCATCACCCATCTCTTTCTCGCGGGGATTGTGTTGGTGTACCTGGGCATCACGCTGCAGATCACGCACAACCTGCACAGGTCGCTCACCGAAACCCTGCTGTCGCGCTTCGAAAAAGAGGCACTGGCCGAACAGATCGCCACCCAGATGGCGGTGACCCAGCGCTTGAGCGACGAGAAGACCCGCTTCTTCGCATCGGCCAGTCACGATCTGCGCCAGCCCTTGCACGCGATCGCCCTGTTTGGCGCGGCGCTGGAACGGGATTTGCGCGACCACAGCTCGGGCCAGAGTGCGCGTCGGTTGATGCGCGCGGTGTACGCCATGGGCTCCTCGCTAGACACCATGCTCGATGTCTCGCGCCTGGACGCCGGCGTGGTGCAGCCCGAGCTGATGGCCACTCCGGTCAAGGCCATCCTGCGGTCCTTGAACCAGATGTTTGCTGCCCGCGCTGACGAAAAGGGGTTGCAACTGCGCCTGCGCACCACGCCGCTGTGGGTGCTGACCGACCCGCAGCTGCTGCAGCGCCTGCTGGCCAATCTGGTGGAGAACGCCCTCAAATACGCCGAGCAAGGCGGTGTTCTGGTGGTGGCGCGAGCCAGAGGCGACCAGGTTTGCATCGAAGTGATAGATACCGGTTTGGGTATTGCCCCCGCGCACGTCGAACAGATCTTTGACGAGTTCTACCAGGTCGACAACCCGGGGCGCGACCGCAGCCAGGGCCTGGGCATGGGGTTGTCGATCGTGCGCAGGCTCTCGCGATTGCTGGACCATCCGCTGCAGCTCACCTCGCGCCTGGGTGTGGGCACCCGGTTCAGGCTGACCCTGCCGATGGCGCCAGCACAGGCCACGGCTGCAATCTCCACGCAACGCGCGCAAGCGGATGGAACAGGAGATTTTTTGAGGGAACGCCAGCGCGAGACAGCTCCCGAATGGCCGGTGCGATTGCTGCCTTCACCGGTGTTGCTGCTTGACGACGAAACCGACATTGGCGACGCCATGAGCGCGCTGCTGACCTCACACGGCGTACACCTGCAGGTGGTGGCCAGCGAAACAGATGCCGAGCTTGCATTCGCGCAGGCAGCCTTGCGACAAGAACCTTTCGCCGCCCTGATCTGCGACTACCGCCTGGCCGGAGGTGCCGACGGCCTGCAAGCCGCCCAACGCTTGCGCGCGAAGTTTGATCCCGAGCTGCCCTTTTTGCTTGTCACCGGGGAAACCGCACCGCACCGATTGCAAAGCGTTCGCGATGCGGGCGTGCCTGTGCTGTTCAAGCCGGTTGCCGCGCCGCTTCTGCTGCAAACCCTTGCGGGCCTGCCATCACGACCCTGAACGACAGGGTACTCAAAACCAGCTAGGGAAGCATGCCGACCGATCGACCTGGGAACCATAACTCTCGGCACTGTTGCCCCACGGATCTGCTCCCTGCGCTGAAGGGGTTGTCACACAGATTCTCCTGTGCAGAAAATCAGGTCAAATCAAACCCCGTTTTGCAACGGGAGCTTCAAGCAGCCACCGCCTCATGCATCGCCGCCGCCGCAACATCCAGCGAGCGCAGGCGCAGCGCTGGGTCGAACACGTCACTCACCAGCATGAACTCGTCGGCCTGGGTGGCGTCGGCCAGCTGCTGCAAACCCGCGCGCGCCGTCTCGGGTCCGCCGACCACCGCACAGGCAAGGAAGTCGGCAATCGCCGCCTGCGCCTGCGGGTCGAGATGGTCCATGAACCCCACCACCGGCGCCGGCAACTGGCCGCGCCGCCCGGTGAGGATCCCCAGCACACGCTGGTAGGTGCTGCTGGCCAGGTACTGCGCCTCCTCGTCGGTGGGCGCGCCGATGAAAGGCACACCGACGATGGCGTAGGGCTTGTCGAGTTGAGCCGAGGGCTTGAAATTCTGCCGGTACATGGTGAGTGCCTGCAGCAGGTAGCGCGGCGCGAAGTGCGAAGCAAACGCGTAGGGCAGACCGCGCTCGGCCGCCAGCTGGGCCGAGAACAGGCTGGAGCCGAGCAGCCAGATCGGCACGTGGGTGCCCGCGCCGGGCATGGCGATGAGCTTCTGACCCGGCTGCGGATCGCCCAGCAGGCGCTGCAACTCGGCCACATCGCGCGGAAAGTCCTGTTCGGTCTCCACACGGTCGCGGCGCAGTGCGCGCATGGTCAGCGGGTCGGTCCCGGGCGCGCGGCCCAGGCCGAGATCGATGCGGCCGGGGTAGAGCTCGGCCAGCGTGCCAAAGGCCTCGGCCACCACCAGCGGCGCGTGGTTGGGCAGCATCACACCGCCGGAGCCGACGCGGATGTGCTGCGTGGCGCCCGCGATGTGGCCCACCAGCACCGCGGTGGCCGAGCTGGCGATGCCGCTCATGTTGTGGTGCTCGGCCAGCCAGTAGCGGGTGAAGCCCAGGGTTTCGGCGTGTTGCGCGGTGCGTCTGGCAATCGCCAGCGCGTCGGCCACGGTGCCGCCTTCGCGCACCGCGACCAGATCGAGCAGGGACAGCCGGATGTCTTTCAGATTGTTCATGCACCCGATTGTCGGACGTTGCGCACGCGACTGCAGGGCTGCGGCGCGATGGGCCTGCGGGCCGTGCGTCTGTCCGCCGGGTGCTGGCCGAGCGCCGGCGGGACCGATAAGCTGCGTGGTGCTGCCACCTCAACCCCATTTCACGCCCATCTCAACATGACCACCTTGTTCGACCCCCTGAAAGTTGGCGACCTCGCACTGCCCAACCGCATTGTCATGGCGCCACTCACCCGCAACCGAGCGCCCGACGCCATCCCCACGCCGCTGATGGCCACCTACTACGCGCAGCGTGCCAGCGCCGGCCTGCTGATCACCGAAGCCACCGCCATCACCCACCAGGCCCAGGGCTACGCCGATGTGCCCGGCCTCTACGGCACCGAGCAGCTCGACGGCTGGAAACGCGTGACCCAGGCGGTGCATGACGCCGGCGGACGCATCGTGGTGCAGCTCTGGCACGTGGGCCGCGTCTCGCACAAGCTGCTGCAGCCGCACAACGCGGCGCCAGTGGCGCCCTCGGCGATCACCGCCAAAACCAAGACCGTGCTGATACAGAACGGCGTGCCCACCTTCGTCGACACCTCCGAGCCGCGCGCCCTGCGTGCCGAGGAAATACCCGGCATCGTGCAGGACTACCGCCACGCCGCGATGAACGCGATCACCGCCGGCTTCGACGGGGTGGAGATCCACGCGGCCAACGGCTACCTGATCGACCAGTTCCTCAAGACCGGAAGCAACCAGCGCAGCGACGACTACGGCGGCAGCATCACCAACCGCGCGCGCTTGCTGCTCGAGGTGGTGGCCGCGGTGACCGACGCGATCGGCGGTGCACGCACCGGCATCCGCCTGTCGCCGGTGACCCCGGCCAATGACGTGGTCGACGCCGACCCGCAACCGCTGTTCGAATACGTGGCCAAAAAACTCGCGCCACACGGCCTGGCCTACCTGCACCTGATCGAAGGTGCCACGGGTGGCCCGCGCGAGCTGCCCGAACGCCCGTTCGACTACGCCGCCATGCGCGCGGCTTACCGCGCCGCCGGCGGCCAGGGCGCGTGGATGGTCAACAACGGCTACGACCTGCCGCTGGCCCGGCAGGCGCTGGTCGATGGCGCCGATCTGGTCGCCTTCGGCAAACCCTTTATCGCCAACCCCGACCTGGTCGCTCGCCTCAAAGCCGGCGGTCCGTTCAACCCCCCGGACAAGGCCACCTTCTACGGCGGCGGCCAAAAGGGCTATACCGACTACCCCGCGCTCACCGACTGAGACACGGTGCCTGCCGTTCCAGCGGCCCGCCCCATGGCCTTGGCTTGCCAAGGGAACGCTGCGCCACAACGCCCGGGCCTGCCTATCATCGGATCCATGCAACCCGACACCATCGCCTGGGCCTACCCGCTCGCACTCGTCGCACACATAGGCTTTGTCATCGCCAGCGTCACGCTGTTTACCGCACGTGGCCTCGGTGTGCTGGCCGGCCAGGTCTGGCCCATGCGCCAGGGCTGGCGGGGTCTGAGTGTGTGGATCGACGTCGCCCTGCTCAGCGCCGGCGGCACCCTGTGGTACCTGCTGCAGTTCAACCCCTGGCACGACCACTGGCTCGGCGCCAAACTGGTGCTGCTGGTGGTCTACATCGGCCTGGGCTCCTATGCACTCAAGCGCGCGCCCACACGGGCGGCCAAAGCCGTGTTTTTTGTCGCCGCGCTGACCTGCGTCGCGTTCATGGCCTCGATCGCGATCCGGCACAGCGCGCTCGGCTGGTGGTCCTGACCCTTCCGATGACCCACCCGGTGCCGACACCGCCGCCACCCAGCGCGGCCCGGCCGCACAGCTCGCGGATGGTGCGCGGGCTGCTCTGGATCGCCGGCAGCGTGTCGCTCGTGCTCGGCCTCGTTGGGGTGGTGTTGCCCGGCCTGCCCACCACCCCCTTCATCCTGCTCGCCGCAGCCTGCTACGCCAAGGCTTCGCCGCGGCTGCACACCTGGCTGCTCAACCACCGCTGGATGGGCCCGATGCTGCGCGACTGGGAACGCGACCACAGCCTGACCCGCCGCACCAAAACCGTGGCGGTGCTGTCGATGGCGATCATGGTCGGGTTCTCGATCTGGAGCTTTCGCAGCAAGCCGGTGGTGCAGGCGCTGCTGCTGGCCACGGCCGGGGTCGGGATTGTGGTCGTGCTGCGAATTCCGACCCGGCGCCCATGAACCCGCTGCCCGGCCGCCCGCCTCCTGACGCTGCCGCGCGCGATCCGGTGCGCGCGCTGTGGCCACCCCTGCTGGTGGCGTCGTTCGCCACCCTGATGGTTTTTCTGTTCCTGAAGCTTGGCAGCGAGGTGGTGGAAGGCGACACCCAGGGCTTCGACCAGAGCCTCCTGTACCTGGCGCACGGACTGCGCGTGCAGCATCCGTGGCTGGCGCAGGTGATGCGCGACCTCACCGGTCTGGGCAGCACGGTGGTGCTCACGCTGTTCACGGTGGCAACCGTGGCCTACCTGTGGCTGTTCGCCGTCCGGCGCATGGCGCTGCTGGTGGCGGTCTCGATCACCAGCGGTTCGCTGCTCGTGGGCTGGCTCAAGATCGGATTCGACCGCGCCCGGCCCGACCCCGCGCTGGCCGAGTTGTCGGTCGCGGGATTCAGCTTTCCGAGTGGCCACGCCAGCATGTCGGCGATGGTGTTTCTGACGGTGGGCGCACTGATCGCCGCCACCCGGCGGCGCACCGGTGAGCGCCTGTACATTCTTGCGATCGCCGGTCTCATGACCTTGCTGGTGGGCCTGAGCCGCATCGCGCTGGGCGTGCACTGGGCCACCGACGTGATCGGCGGCTGGGCTTTGGGCTCGGCCTGGGCGGTGGTCTGGTTGCTGCTGGTCCGCCGGCTCAGCCGGCGCGCCTGAGCCGGGCCGCTGCCCGTTCAGCCGCCCGCGCGGCGCGCCAGCACCTCGAACGCCGGCAGCGTCTTGCCTTCGAGCAC
>CAYRIT010000127.1:0-8265 GCA_964424415.1 uncultured Hydrogenophaga sp. | reverse complement strand
CGGGACCTGGTGTCACCGGCGCCGTCCAGCAACCGCAGCCACGTCTGTGCATCGCGACTTCCCGGCATCGCGGGCAGGCGTGTCAGCCGCGGCTGGCTGCACGACCAGATGCTGCACCGGCAGACAGATACCCAGCACCAGCGCGTGGTGCATCAGCACCATCGCGACCCGGCATTTGGTGGCACGCCGGTGACAGACGGGTCTCGGAACGGCTCACACCGCGGTGACCAGCGCCATGCCATGGGCCACCCAGGCGCCGCCCGGGCGCCGTGTGGCGGGCACCCGGACAGCGGGCGCCTTGCGGGGCGGACCACCCTTGCGGCTGCGCGGCGGCAGCAGCTGCGCCAGCACACGGCAGACCGTCTCGGCTTTGGCGTCCACCAGTTCGGCCACTTCGCGCAGCGTGGGCAGGGATAGCCGGATGGCGTCGGACTGGCTGCTGGTCACGGAGAGGGCACCTTGCCATGGCAGGCCGAGCAGGCGCAGCAGGTGCGCCATGCGTTGCATCACGCTGCCCGTGCGCAGGGTGGCCATGTCGTGGCTGCGCAGCTGTTGCTGCAGCAGCACCTGGCGAAGCAGGGCGTCGCGCAGCGCGCTGCCGCCAGCTTCCCCGGCAAAGCTGAGGTCCACCGGTTCGAGCTCACAGTCGGTGAACGCTTCGGCACTGAACTGGTAGGGCTGATCACACAGCGCTTCAATGCCGATGAAATCGCCCGCCAGCGCCAGCTGTACGGGCAAAGACAGCGGACCACTGGTTCTGTCCAGCCGCACCACGCCCTGGCGCACGCGCCAGACCATGCCGGACTGACCGGCCTGAAAGATGGGAGGCTGACCGGCGCTCACGCGCAGCGATTGAAGTGGTTGAAGTGGTTGAAGTGGTTGAGCAGGCATGCTGGGCTCCTGGTTGGAAACTGATCGGAGCGGTCGATGGCACGCCTGCGCGCATCCCCGCCTCGGAACCGGTCGCCAGGACCGGTGAAAAGATCAGCCCAGGAGCGGAGGACCGCGGGCCAGCGCAGCACGCGCCAACGCGGCCACGCCGGGAACGCTCGTGAAGGATGGGGTGGGCCACTGGCCCGGGATCACCGGCAACGCCGGCAGATCGGGAACAAGGGGGGCGAAGCGCTCGGCAGCCAGTGTGCAATGGCCGCAATGGTCGAGCGCTTCGGGGGCCGGAAGATCGGCCGGGAGGATGTTGGGCTGCAGATCCACACGAACCCAATGCATGCCCTGGCTGGTGCACAGCTCCACCCAGCGCTCTCCGGCACCGGCCTCCATCGGGCCGCCGACAAACGCCGCCAGCCCGCGGGAAATACCCGGCGCGAGCGTGGCCAGCAGGACGGCCGCGAGCACCCAGCGCGCAAGCCGACGCGCCCAGGGGCGCAGTCCGTCGGCGGTGTGCAGCACGAGATTCATGGTGGCCAGGGGCGCTCGCTCGGGCGGGTCGCAGGGCGCTGCGGCTCAGCGCAGACCGTCCAGGTACAGCTTGGTCAGCTGAGCGAACTGATCGGCGCTGAGCGCCTGGCGCACATGCTCCACGCAGCGGCTGCGGCCCTGGAAGTGCTCGATCTCGGCGTCCGCAACCTGCTTCATCAGCGCTTCGCGTTCGGCCTGCGGCTTGTTGTCCAGGATGGCCATGCGCAACTCACCCCGCAGAGCGATGATCTTCTTCTGCACCGTCACGCGGCCCGGCATGGCCTGCTTGCGGTAGCTCTCCAGGGACTGGATCTGCTCGGTCGAGAGCTTGAGATCGGCCTCGTGTTTCATGGTCAGCGGCATGAGCTCGACCACGGGGATGGCGCCGTCGCCGGGCACTCCCTTGGCCATGGCCAGGCTGGCGGTGACCGCCAGGGCCAGCACCATGGCACCGCGGCGCAGTTGGGACAGTGTGTTCGTCATGGTGTGTTCCATTCTGTGAGGGTTGGCTGGCCGGGATCAGTGTTTGTGCTCGCCAGGTTTCATGCCGGGCATGGCGGCCGGGCCGTTGCCACCGCCCAGCGCCGTCACGGGCGCCTGGATCTCCTGCGTGAAACGTACCTTGGCAGCGTCTTCGAACACCAGGGTGATGGGCACGCTCTCGCCACCCTTGATAGGCTGCTTGAGGTCCATCAACATCACGTGGTAGCCGCCCGGCTTGAGCTCCAGGGTTCGGCCGGCGGCCAAGTCCAGGCCCGGGACCTGACGCATCTTCATCACGTCCTTGTCCATCGCCATTTCATGGATCTCGACCAGGCCGGCCACCGGGGAGCTGGCCGAGACCAGGCGCGCATTGGCGCTGGGGGTCAGGCGCATGAAGGCGCCGGTGGACTTCTGGGTGGCCACGGTGCCGCGCACCCAGGCGTCTTCCACCTTGACGGTGGTCGACTGGGCCCAGGCGGTGGCGGACAGGCCGATGAGGGAAGCGATGATCAGTTTTTTCATGGGAGCTCCAGTGGTGAAACAAACAAGGGAAAGGAAAACCAAGAACGCGAGCGGCTCAGGCCCACGGGTCGGTCGGCCACTGGCGCAACACCGCAGCGGTGCCGCCCAGGCAGGGGAACGGACAGGTCCGTGCGGGCAGGCGGGCGTATGGCCGCTGGCGCAAGCGGCTCACCCGGGCGGGTGACATCGACGGACAGGAACGAGGCACAACGCCTCCTGAAACACGGGAACACAGGCACCACCCTCTGCGGGCGGGCCACGGCGTGAAATCAGGTGGGGTGCGGGGGGGCTCGGGCCGGCGCGGCGGTCCACACACCCGGGGGCGGTGCCGCGGCCATGGCATCGCCAGGCGGCTGTGCAAGGGCGGCAGACACCGCCAGCGACACCAGCGCCGGTGGCAGGCCAGCCGCCGGGCTGTGCAGCTGGCACCAGGGACACTGCATGCCCATGTCGGCCATGGGCGAACCACTCGAGACCGGCGAGGCGCCGTCGGACTTGACCCAGACCATACCGCTGACGCTGCACACCTGGACCCAGTCGCTGCGGTCGGACGATGCCGCCACCGCCTGCGCCAGCGTGGGTGCGAGCACCGACAACACCAGGGCGAGCATGGCCAGCCAGGCGGTGAATCGGCGCTGAACGCGGGTGAGCGGCATGGCGGCAGTTTATCAGCGCGCAAAAACCGGTCTGCCGTCCAATGGGCGACGCGCGCAGGCCGTGCGCGGCGCCTAACATCGCAGATCCCAACACCACCTGTCAGGAGACACCATGCTCACCCTCTGCGGCTTTGCAGCCAGCAACTACTACAACAAGGTCAAGCTCGCGCTGCTCGAAAAAGGCGTGGCGTTTCAGGAAGAGCTGGCCTGGCTGGGCGAGACCGACCCGGGCGCCAGCCCGCTGGGCAAGGTGCCCTACCTGAAGACCGCGGACGGTCCCTTGAGCGAGTCCACGGTGCTGCTGGAATACATCGAAGACCAGTTCCCGGCTACCCCCCTCATGCCGGCCAACGCCTTTCAGAAGGCCAAGGTGCGCGAGGTGCTCCGCTACATCGAGCTGCATCTGGAACTGGTGGCCCGCAACCTCTACCCCGAAGCCTTCTTCGGCGGCAAGGTCAGCGACGCGACCAAGGAAAAGACCGGACAGCAGCTGGCGAAAAACGTGGCTGCCTTCGCGCAGCTGGTGAAGTTCTCGCCCTTCATCGCTGGCGACCAGTTCACCCTGGCCGACTGCGCTGCCGCGGTGCACCTGCCGCTGGTGGCCAGCGCCAGCAAAATCATCTACGGTCGCGACTTCCTGGCCGATCTGCCGGTGCGCGACTACCTCAAGCGTGTCGGCGAGCGGCCAGCGGTTCAGCAAGTGAGCGCCGACCGCAAGGCAAACACCGAGCTGCTGATGCAGCGCATCAAGGCAGCCTCCCAGGTCTGAACGCGCCCGTGTGAACCACACCTCGCAGCGCGAAGGTTGCCCAGCGCTTCCTCCGCCGTACCTCCAGTGGCTGCGCGCGCGAACATCTCCCACCACCCGGGGTAAAGTGGCCCATCCAGAGGAGGACGAGCATGGAGTACAAGGACTATTACCAGGTGATGGGGGTGGCGCGTGGCGCCACGCAGGACGAAATCAAACGCGCCTACCGGCAGCTGGCACGCAAACACCATCCCGACGTCAGCAAGGCAAGCGACGCGGAGGCGCGGTTCAAGGAACTGGGTGAGGCCTACGAGGTGTTGAAAGACCCGGAGAAGCGCGCCGCCTACGACCGCCTGGGAACCCAGTGGAAGAAAGGTCAGGAATTTCAGCCACCGCCCGACTGGAACACCGGCTTTGAAACCGGCGGCCGGGGTTTCGACGGCCAGGACATGGGCGAGCAGAGTGACTTCTTCGAAGCCCTGTTTCGCCGCGGTTATGCCCGCAACCCGGCCGATGCCGCGGGTGGCCGGGGCGCTCGCACTGCGGGCGGCCAAGCGTTTCACGCCCACGGGCAAGACAGCCACGCCAGGATCCAGATCAGCCTGGAAGAGGCCTACCACGGTGGCTCGCGCCGGGTCAGCCTGCAGATGCCGCAACTCGATGCCGATGGGCATGTGGTGCTGCGCGAACACCCGATCGAGTTCACCATCCCACCCGGCGTGCGTGCGGGGCAGCGCATCCGGCTGGCCGGGCAAGGCGGCCCCGGCATGGGCGAAGGCCAGCCCGGCGACCTTTATCTTGAGGTGGAGTTCCTGCCCCACAAGCACTACCGCGTGGACAAACACGACGTGTACCTGGATCTTCCGGTCGCGCCCTGGGAGGCTGCGCTGGGTGCGGTGATCGAGGTGCCGACACCCAGCGGAACGGTCGAGCTCACGGTACCAGCCGGCTCCGCCGAGGGTCGCAAGCTGCGGCTCAAAGGGCGCGGTATCCCAGGGAAAACACCGGGTGACTTCTATTTCGTGCTCAAGATCGCGGCGCCTCCGGCCGACAGCGAAGCCGAGAAAACGCTCTACAGGAACATGGCGCAAGCCTTTGCATCGTTCAACCCACGG
Organism: uncultured Hydrogenophaga sp.; assembly: GCA_964424415.1. Lineage (GTDB taxonomy): Bacteria > Pseudomonadota > Gammaproteobacteria > Burkholderiales > Burkholderiaceae_C > Hydrogenophaga. Next base: position 3,325 of record CAYRIT010000127.1, on the reverse strand, counting down.
CGTGAACTGGGAGGCGCAGCATGACCACATCCAAACCCATCGGCGCCATTGCACAGCCCGATCCTAACGCGACGCTGACCCTGGAAGAACTCTGCCGCGCCTGCGCGGTACAGACCGACTTCGTGATGGCCATGCTGGAAGAAGGTGCGGCGCAACCGGTCGAAGGGCAGCGCCCTGACACCTGGCGCTTCAACGAGGTCCAGGTGCGCCGCGTGACCGTGGCCTGGCGCCTGCAACGCGATCTGGGCGTGAACCCGGCCGGGGCTGCGCTGGCGTTGCAGCTGCTCGACGACATGGAGACGCTGCGGGCTCAGCTCGCCACCCGGGACCCGGGCTGATGCAGGCGGCACCCTGTCGCCTGGACCCAAGTTCGCGCACAGGCCTGGCATCGTCCGCAAGCCGCGACTGTGGCCCAGACCGTGGTCGGCAGAAGCGGTTTTTCAGTGCCGCGCGCACCGGGGAAAAATCAGCGGCCTGATGCGCCGCTCTCGCCCAGCATCGCCCCCACCGCCTGCTGCAAATCGGTGGCCCAGGTCCGGCGATCTCGGTTGTTGGCCGTTTGTGGCTCGCCAAAGCGAACACGGGCCTGCATGCCGTCGGCGCGCAAGGTGCGCCAGACCGATTGCAGCAGGGTGGTGTCGCCCACGAACAGCGGCGCATCACTGCTGGCGCCGCTCGCGCCATCGAGGTACTGCAATGCCACCGGCAACACCGGCGCATGGGCCGAAATCGCGGCCTGGATCAGGTTGGCGTGGAACGGCAGCAACGCGCGTCCGTCGCTGGTGGTGCCCTCGGGAAACACCGCCAAGGTGTCGTGACCTTGGAGCGCGGCGGCCATCTGGTGCACCACGCGCATCGCGTCGCGGCGCGAGGCGCGCTCGATGTAAAGCGTGCCGGCACCCGTGCTCAGGGCGCCAAGCACCGGCCAGTGTTTGACATCGGCCTTGGAGACGAAGCGCGCGGGATGCGCAGCGTCCATCACAACGATATCGATCCAGGAGATGTGGTTGGCCACCAGCAGCACCGGCCCTGCCGCGGGCGGCGTGCCGAGCACCACCAGATCCACCCCCATGATCGCCAGCATCTGGCGCGACCATTCGCGCACCAGCAGCGCACATTGTTCGGGCGTGAGTCGACCAAATTCGCTGCGCACGATCCACACGCCACGCAACACATGGGCGATGGCGCGCAACAGGCGCCACAAGGCCACCAGCGGGCTGCGCTGGGCAGTCACGCGTTGGCGGCCTGGCTCTGCTCGTGGGCGACTTGCCCACCCACCAGCGTGGCGCGCACCCGCACCGGCAGCTCGTGCCCTTCGAACGGGGTGTGGCGGCCCTGGCTTCGCAGCGCGGCCGGCGTGACGCGCCAGCTGCCGTTGGGGTCGAACACACAGAGATCGGCCTGACCGCCCACCGCCAGCTGGCCCACGCTGGCCTGCAGCGTGCCCAGGCTCTGGCCCAGCACCGAGAGCGGGCCGCTGGTGAGCACGGCCAGCGCCTGCATCAGCCCCAGGCCATCCTGCTGCGCCCATTTGCAGGCCAGGCCCAGCAGCAACTCCACCGCGGTGGCGCCCGGCTCGGCCTCGGCAAACGGCAGGATCTTGGCGTCGGCCGCGACCGGGTTGTGGTCGGACACCAGGGCGTCGATGCTGCCGTCGGCCAGGCCGGCGCGCAGCGCTTCGCGGTCGCGCTGCTGACGCAATGGCGGCTGCAGACGGTAGCGGCTGTCGTAGTAGCCCATGTCCACATCGGTCAGGTGCAGGTTGTGCACGCTCACATCGCAACTCACCGGCAGGCCTTCGGCCTTGGCCTGGCGCACCAGGTCCAGACCGGCGGCGCTGCTGATGCGACACAGGTGCACCCGCGCGCCCCGGCCCTCGTTGGCCTTGCCCTTGCCCTGCGCGGCGCGCATGAGTTCGAACAGCGTGTGCAGCGCAATGGTTTCGGCCAGCACCGGAATCCCCGAGAGGCCCATGCGTGTGGCCAGCGCGCCGCTGGCGGCCACGCCCTTGCCCATGTAGAAGTCTTGTGGTCGCAGCCAGACGGTGTAGCCAAAGGTGGCTGCGTACTGCAGCGCGCGCTGCAACACCTGGGTGTTGACGATCGGCACTTCCGCCTGACCAAAGCCGATGCAACCCGACTCGGTGAGCTCGGCCATCTCGGTCAACACCTCACCCTTGAGGCCGCGTGTGAGCGCCCCGAGCGGAAACACACGCACCTGGTGCAGCTTTTCGGCGCGGAACTTGAGCATGTCCACCAGGCCCGGCTCGTCGAGCACCGGCTCGGTGTCGGGCGGACAGACCAGCGAGGTCACACCACCGGCCACCGCCGCCGCCATCTCGCTCTCCAGCATGCCCGCGTGTTCCTGACCGGGCTCGCGCAGCCGCACCGCGAGATCCACCAGGCCGGGCGCCACGACACAGCCCGACGCATCCAGCGTCCGGTTGGGATGGAAATCGGGCGCGATCTGGCCGATGGCAATGATGCGGCCGGCCGCGATCGCCACATCGGCCATCTCGTCGCGTCCGGTGGCCGGGTCCATGACACGGCCGTTCTGGATCAGGATTTTCATGGGGTGCACTTCCTCTTGGACAGCAAGCGGCCGCAGCGCCTGGCCTTCCCAAGCGAAGCCAGCCCCTTGGGGGGGCTGAGGACGGCGGCTCCAACCCTGCCGGCGCAGGCTTGGACGGGACGAAGAAGCGCCGGCTCTGACGGTGTCGCACCCTGCAAGGGGCGACCCGCGCAGCGGCGGAGCGTGGGGGCCGTGTTCATGCTTCGTTTCCCGAAACGATGCCCATCACCGCCATGCGCACCGCGATGCCGAACGTGACCTGCGGCAGGATGACACTTTGTGGCCCGTCGACCACTGCGGAGTCGATCTCCACCCCGCGGTTGATCGGGCCCGGGTGCATCACGATCGCGTCAGGCTTGGCCCAGCGCAGGCGCTCGGGCGTGAGGCCGAAGCTCTTGTAATACTCCTGGCTCGACGGCAGCAGCGCGCCGCTCATGCGCTCGTTTTGCAGCCGCAGCGTGATCACCACGTCGCAGTCCTTGATGCCTTCTTCCAGCGTGTGGCAGACCCGCACGCCCATGTGACCCATGTCGGTGGGCACCAGCGTGCGCGGGCCGACAACGCGCACGTCGGGGCAACCCAGCGTGGTCAAGGCGTGGATGTCGGAGCGCGCCACGCGCGAATGCAACACGTCGCCGACGATGGCCACCGAGAGGTTGGTGAAATCTCTCTTGTAGTGACGGATCGTGTACATGTCGAGCAGCCCCTGCGTGGGGTGCGCGTGGCGCCCGTCGCCGGCGTTGATCACGTGCAC
>CAYRIT010000126.1:0-8289 GCA_964424415.1 uncultured Hydrogenophaga sp. | reverse complement strand
GACCCCTTGCACCCCATGCAAGTGCGCTACCAGGCTGCGCTACACGCCGACAAGCTTTCGATTATAACTGTCCAAAGTCGCCAGTTCAGGGCGCGCTGACCAGAAGCTCGCGAATTTCCAGCAACTCACGCCTCACGTCGTGGACAAGCCGCACCGAACCGTTGGATGGTGTGTCCGGCTTGTCTCCGTTGGTCAAGGCTTGGCTCTCATGGGCTGACGGCATGGCTTGGGTGGACAAATCGTGCAATTCGATGGCATGGGCCGGGTCGGCATGCGATCTGTCCCGGTCGTTTTGCACCAACTCCTGCAGCTTGTTGCGTGCTCCACTGATGGTGAACCCTTGGTCGTACAAAAGTTCGCGTATGCGACGGATCATCAGCACCTCGTGGTGCTGGTAGTAGCGCCGGTTGCCGCGCCGCTTCATCGGCCGCAACTGGGTGAACTCTTGCTCCCAATAACGCAGCACGTGAGGCTTGACGCCACACAGATCCCCCACCTCTCCAATGGTGAAATAGCGTTTCGCGGGGATGGGAGGAAGCGTTTTTTCCATGCAAATCAAGGCGGTACAAACCGAACCTTCAAATTTACTCTAACTCGCGAGCGTGCGGCAGCCGGACCGGAAAGAAATCGTGCAGGTCGTTCATTCGGCACGGGAACACCGGCATCCGAGCAGCATGCGCGCCGACCGACCGCACCGCCTCCCGGCGGGCACTGCTCAGACCGAGCGCTCGACAACCGGGATTTCAACCACCGATGACGGCGGCTTGGACCTGCTCTTTGAGCTTGGGGCTGGCGTGGAATGTCACCACGCGGCGCGCCTCAATGGCCACCGGTTCACCGGTGCGCGGATTGCGGCCGGGACGCGGGGCCTTGGTGCGAATCTGGAAATTGCCAAATCCGGAGATCTTCACGTCGGTACCCTCGACCAGGCTGTCGGTCACCAGATCAAAAAACGCGTCGATCATGTCCTTGGACTCGCGCTTGTTCAGGCCGATCTGGTCAAACAGCAACTCGGCCAGCTGGGCCTTGGTCAGCGCCGGGGTTTCCAGGCTTTCAACCGCGAGTTCCATGGGGCCTCCCTTCAGTGTTGTGATGGCTCAGCTGCGCAAACGGGCCGCGACCCGCTGCTGCAACGCATCGAGCACGGCGCGCACCGTGGCATCAATCTCTTCGTCGGTCAGTGTAGCGTCGTCCCGGCTCAGCACCAGGCGCACCGCCAAGCTCTTCTCGTCCCCGGCCAACGCACCGCCATCCGCCTGCTTTTTCGGCCGGTAGACATCGAACAGCACCGCATCGCGCAGCCACGGATTGGCAGGCGCACGCACCGCGTCCATCACCGCCGCATGGGTGACCGATTCCTTCACCACGATCGCGAGGTCACGCTCCACTGGCTGGTGGCGGCTGACCGGCTGGAACACCGGGACCTGGCGCGCGAGCACCGCATCCAGCGCCAGTTCGAACATGACCGGGGCATGGGGCAGCTCGTAGGCCTGGCGCCATTTGGGGTGCAACTCGCCCACATGGCCGATGCATTGCCTCTCGAACCAGACCGAGGCACAGCGGCCGGGGTGCATCGCCGGATGCTCGGCGGGACGAAAATCGGCTTGTCGCGGAGCCAGCAGCGCTTGCAGGTCGCCCTTGGCATCAAAGAAATCGGCGCTGCGTTCGCCCACGCCCCACTGAAGCGCCTCGACCGCACCATAGGCCAGGCCGGCCACGCGCATGGGCTGGTGGAAACCGGCCACGGTCGTGTCGCTGTCGGGCACCGAGGCGTCTTTGAAGAACACACGACCCACTTCGAACAGCCGCACACGCTCGGCTTTGTGGTCCAGGTTGAACCTGAGCACTGCGATCAGGCTGCCCAGCAGAGACGACCGCATCACGCCCATCTGGCTCGCAATCGGGTTGAGCAACTTGATCGGGTCGGTGTTACCGGCCAGCTCGCGCTCCCAGCGAGTTTCGACAAAGCTGAAATTGATGGTTTCCTGGTAACCCAGCTGCGCCAGCGCACGGCGCACGGCGAACGGGCCGCGCTGCGCTTCGGCACGGATCTTCGCGGTGATGGGCGCCTGCGGCGGCGTGTGTGGCAACTGCTCGTAGCCGATGATGCGGGCCACTTCTTCGATCAGGTCTTCTTCGATCTGCAAATCGAAACGGAACGCGGGCGGTACCACGGTGACGGTGCCCTCCCCCTGCGTCACCTCCAGCCCCAGGCGGCACAGCGCGCCGGCACATTGCTCCTGGGTGATCGGCATGCCAATGACCTTGGCCGCACGCGCCACACGCAATGTGACCGGCTTGCTTTCGGACAAGGTCAGGGTCTGGTCGTCCATCGGACCGGCCTGGCCGCCACAGATGTCCAGCACCAGCTGGGTGATGCGCTCGACGTGCTCGACCGTGGTTGACGGGTCAACGCCACGCTCGAAGCGGTGCCCGGCGTCGGTGCTGAAGTTGAAACGGCGCGAACGGCCGGCGATCGCCTTGGGCCACCAGAAAGCCGCTTCGATGAAGATGTTGCTGGTGTCGTCAGACACCGCGGTGGCGTCGCCACCCATGATGCCGGCGAGCGACTCCACAGCCTGCTCGTCGGCGATCACGCCCACCTGCGCGTCCACGGACACGGTGTTGCCATTGAGCAGCTTGAGCTGCTCGCCCGGCTGGCCCCAGCGCACCTGCAGGCCGCCGTGGATCTTGTCGAGATCGAAGATGTGCGAGGGGCGGCCGAGCTCGAACATCACGTAGTTGGAAATGTCGACCAGCGGCGAGACGCTGCGCTGACCACAACGCGCCAGGCGCTCCACCATCCAGACCGGGGTCTGCACGCGGGTGTTCACGCCGCGCAGCACCCGACCGCTGAAGCGGCCACAGAGATCGGGCGCCAGCACCTTCACCGGCAGGCGGTCATCGATTTGCACAGCGGCCGCCGGAAACGCCGGCTGCACCAGGGGCGTGCCCGTCAGCGCCGAGACTTCGCGCGCAATACCAAAAACACTCAGGCAGTGCGAGAGGTTGGGCGTGAGCTTGAGCGTGAACAGCATGTCGTCCAGCGCCAGCTGCTCGCGGATGTTGCGTCCCACCACCGCGTCCGCGGCGAGTTCCAGCAACCCGCCATGGTCCTCGGAGAGTTTGAGTTCGCGCGCCGAGCACAACATGCCCTGGCTTTCCACGCCGCGCAGCTTGCCCACCTGAATCATGAAAGGCTTGCCATCTTCGCCCGCTGGCAGCTCGGCCCCCACCGTGGCACAGGGCACAAGAATGCCAGCGCGGGCGTTCGGCGCACCACAGACGATGTTCAGCGGCTGCGGCTGGCCGACGTCCACCTGGCACACGCGCAGGCGATCGGCGCCGGGATGCTGCTCGGCCACGAGGATGCGGCCCACCACCACGCCGGTGAACGGTGGCGCCACCGGGGTGAGTTCCTCCACCTCCAGGCCGGCCATGGTGAGCGTGTCGGCCAGCTGCTGGCTGGAGATCGGCGGGTTGCAGAAGCTGCGCAACCAGGATTCGGGAAATTGCATGGTGTCTTGTCGAGTGAGTCAGCGGAACTGCGAAAGAAAGCGAATGTCACCGTCAAAGAACAGGCGCAGATCGTTCACCCCGTAGCGCAACATGGTCAGCCGGTCTGGCCCCATGCCGAAAGCAAATCCGATGAAACGCTCCGGGTCCAGCCCCATGTTGCGCACCACGTTGGGGTGCACCTGGCCCGAGCCCGCCACCTCCAGCCAGCGCCCGGCCAGTGGCCCACTCTGGAACTGGATGTCGATCTCGGCACTGGGTTCGGTGAACGGGAAAAAACTCGGGCGAAAACGCAGCACCAGGTCGTCGCTCTCGAAGAAGGTTCGGCAGAAATCGGTGAACACAAACTTGAGGTCTTTGAAGCTCACGTTCTCACCGATCCACAGGCCTTCGCACTGGTGAAACATCGGCGAGTGTGTCGCGTCGCTGTCGACGCGGTAGGTGCGACCCGGGGCAATCACCCGAATCTCAGGCATTCCTTGTCCGGCATCGAGCGCCGCCCGATTGCGCTTCACATGCGACACCGCATGGCGGATCTGCATCGGGCTGGTGTGGGTGCGCAGCAGGTTGGGGGCTTTCTCGCTGCCGCCCTCGACATAAAACGTATCGTGCATTGAGCGTGCCGGATGGTCCTCCGGCGTGTTCAGCGCGGTGAAGTTGAACCAGTCGGACTCGATCTCGGGGCCGTCGGCCACCTCGAAACCCATGGAGCCGAAGATGGCCTCGATGCGTTCCAGCGTCAGGCTCACCGGATGCAGGCCGCCCTGGCCACGCTGGCGGCCGGGCAGCGTGATATCAAGCGCCTCGGCCTGGAGCTGGATGGCCAGTTCGGCATCGGCCAGGGCCTGGCGGCGCTCGGTCAACGCGGCCTCGATGGCCTGCTTGGCCTGGTTGATGGCGGCACCACGGGCCTTCTTCTCTTCAACTGGCAGATTCGCCAGGCCCTTCATCAGCTCGGTGATGCGGCCCGATTTGCCCAGGTACTGGGCCTTGGCGTTTTCCAGATCGGCCGGGGTGCCGGCTTGGGCGAATGCGGCGCGCGCGCCTTGTGCCAGGGCGTCCAACTCGTTCATGGTGAGGCGTATGCGGTGAAAGACAAAAATCCAAGAAAAAGGGGCTGAGTGCCACGAGGAATTTCCTCAAGCCTCAACCCCTTTGAGCGACTGGCCCCGAACCGCTTGCGCGACCCGGGGCGCCGTGAATCAAGCGGCCAGCTTGGCTTTGACTTGCTCCACGATGCTGCCGAAGGCCGCCGGGTCGTTGACGGCCAGATCGGCGAGGACTTTGCGGTCGATCTCGATCTGTGCCTTCTTCAGGCCATTGGCGAACTGGCTGTACGTCAGACCGCAAGCACGTGCACCGGCATTGATACGGGCGATCCACAGCTGACGGAAAACGCGCTTCTTGTTGCGGCGGTCGCGATAAGCGTATTGACCGGCCTTCATCACCGCCTGTTTGGCGATGCGATAGACGTTACCGCGGCGACCGCGAAAACCTTTGGCAAGGGCGAGAACTTTTTTGTGACGGGCGCGTGCCGTTACACCACGTTTGACGCGAGGCATGAGTGACTCCTTGTTCGTCGTTGATCAAATGCCCATGCCGGGCAGCATCTGTGCCATGTGACCCATATTGGTCTCATGGACAGCCACTGAACCGCGCAGGTTGCGCTTGTTCTTGGTGGTCTTCTTGGTCAGGATGTGACGTTTGAAGGCTTGACCGCGCTTGACGGTGCCACCGGGACGAACGCGAAAACGCTTCTTCGCGCTGCTCTTGGTCTTCATTTTGGGCATCTTCATGCTCCTTTTTCATTTGTGCTCGTGAGGCGCCGCCAACAACCGGTTGGCGGGCTTGTTGGCCCCGAGCCACTTTTGATGAAGCACCCTGCGGCGCTTCAGTTCGGCCTCGGACTTTCGACCTGGGCCTCGAACCGGCAGGAGACTACCCTGCCCGCTCAATGCTGTTTTACTGTGCCTGCGATGCTCTCTCAGGGGCTGTTACGCTGCCCTCGGCTGCAGCCTTGGGGGCGCTGCCGCTGGCCTTCTTGCGCCCCGGCGCGATCATCATGATCATCTGGCGGCCTTCGAGCTTGGGAAACTGCTCCACGATGATCGAATCGGCCAGCTCGTCGCGGATGCGGTTGAGCAGGGCCAGACCAAGCTCCTGGTGCGTGATCTCCCGACCGCGGAACCGCAGCGTGATCTTGCACTTGTCGCCGTCATCGAGAAAGCGCCGGATGTTGCGCATCTTGATGTTGTAGTCACCGTCGTCGGTGCCCGGGCGGAACTTGACTTCCTTGATCTCGATGACCGTCTGCTTGGCCTTGGCCTCCGCCGCCTTTTTCTGTTCCTGGTACTTGAACTTGCCGTAGTCCATCAAACGACACACAGGAGGCACGGCGGTGGCCGCAATTTCGACCAGATCCACATCCAGCTCTCCGGCCATGCGCAGCGCTTCTTGCAGACTGACGATGCCCAGCGGCTCGTTCTCCGGGCCGTTGAGGCGAACCTCGGGAGCCATGATTTCTCGGTTCAGTCGGTGCGCGCGCTCTTCGCGTTGGCGGCGGTCACGAAAGTTGGTAGCTATGGTGAGTTCCTTGATGTGGGCCGGTTAAACAAAAAAGCCTCCGCACAATGCGCAAGGCCGGACACAACCGCGCCGTGCGCCACGACCGCAAAGGCATCCACCGAACCGTTTGGAAAATCAAACTTTGGATGAAACGTCTGCCGCAATCAGTTTGGAAAAGTCTTCCAGCGGCATGACACCGAGGTCTTTGTTGCCTCGAGCCCGCACAGCCACGGCGCCAGCCGCCTTCTCTTTGTCGCCCACGACAAGGATGAAAGGCGGCTTTTGCAACGCGTGCTCCCGTATTTTATACGTAATTTTCTCGTTGCGCAGATCAGTTTCGACCCTAAGCCCTTGATTTTGCAGCGTTTTGGCGATTTCACGACAGTAATCGGCTTGCGCATCGGTGATGTTGAGCACCACCACCTGCACCGGCGACAGCCAGGTGGGCAGCGCGCCGGCGTGCTGCTCGATCAGGATGCCGATGAAACGCTCCAGGCTGCCCACAATGGCGCGGTGAAGCATGACCGGGCGGTGACGCGCACCGTCTTCGCCCACGTACTCGGCATCCAGCCGTTCGGGCATGGAGAAGTCCACCTGCATGGTGCCGCACTGCCACTGGCGGCCGATGGCGTCTTTCAACGTGTACTCGATCTTGGGACCGTAGAACGCACCTTCGCCAGGCGAGATCTCGAATGCACAGCCGGACGCGCGCAGGCTCTCGATCAACGCACTCTCGGCCTTGTCCCAGCTGGCATCGCTGCCGATGCGGGCCTCGGGGCGCGTGGCCACCTTGTAGATGATGTCGGTGAAGCCGAAGTCCTGGTAGACCTTTTGCAGCAGCGTGGTGTAGGCCACACATTCGTCCAGGATCATGTCTTCGGTGCAGAAGATGTGGCCATCGTCCTGCGTGAAGGCGCGCACGCGCATGATGCCGTGCAGGCCGCCGGTGGGCTCGTTGCGGTGGCACTGACCGAACTCGCCGTAACGCAGCGGCAGGTCGCGATAGCTCTTGATGCCCTGTTTGAAAATCAGGATGTGGCCCGGGCAGTTCATCGGTTTCAGGGCGTAGTCGCGCTTTTCACTCTCGGTGGTGAACATGTTGTCGCGGTACTTGTCCCAGTGGCCGGTCTTCTCCCACAAGGTTTTGTCCAGGATCTGCGGCCCCTTGACCTCCTGGTAACCGTTGTCGCGGTAGATCCGACGCATGTACTGCTCCACCTCCTGCCACAGCGCCCAGCCTTTCGGGTGCCAGAACACGGTGCCGGGCGAGTGCTCGTCCATGTGGAACAGATCGAGCTCACGGCCGAGCTTGCGGTGGTCGCGTTTTTCTGCTTCCTCCAGCATGGTGAGGTACTGCTGCAGATCGTCCTTGGTCGCCCAGGCCGTGCCGTAGATGCGCTGCAACATCTCGTTGCGGTGGTCACCGCGCCAGTAAGCGCCGGCCACCTTCATCAGCTTGAAATGCTTGAGTTTGCCGGTGCTGGGCACGTGCGGGCCACGGCACAGGTCTTCGAAACTGCCCTCCCGGTACAGGCTCACATCTTCATTGCTCGGAATGCTGGCAATGATCTCGGCCTTGTAGTGTTCGCCCATGGCTTTGAAGTACGCCACCGCCTCATCGCGCGGCAGCACGCGACGTGCCACCGGCTCGTCTTTCGCCGCGAGCTCGGCCATGCGCTTCTCGATCGCTGCCAGGTCTTCGGGCGTGAACGGGCGCTTGTAGGCGAAGTCGTAAAAGAAACCGTTCTCGATCACCGGCCCGATGGTGACCTGGGCATCGGGGAACAGCTCCTTGACGGCATAGGCCAGCAGGTGGGCAGTGGAGTGACGGATCACTTCCAGACCGTCGGCGTCTTTCGCGGTGACGATGGACAGCGGGCTGTCGCTCGTGATCTGGTGACTGGTATCGACGACTTTGTCACCGATCTTCCCCGCCAGGGCGGCCTTGGCCAGCCCCGAACCGATCGAGGCCGCCACTTCGGCCACGGTGACCGGACCGGGAAATTCACGTTGGGAGCCGTCGGGTAGCGTGATGTGCAACATGGTGAGGAGGTCCAAAAACAAAAAAGCGCGGCAGGGGCCGCGCTGTGATGAGTGAAAAAGTGATTCGGGCAGGCGCGAACTGCAGGCCTCAAAGGGCCGGAGTGGTGGGCTCCATAGTTCGCGGCGTCATAACCAGCTTGCCTTTCTCGCTCTTGCTGTGCTCTC